>JAHYJK010000287.1 GCA_019429225.1 Anaerolineaceae bacterium | reverse complement strand
CTTCGCAGAGTGCTACCGCCTCCACACCGGCTTCAATCAGATGGGCGGCCACAGAAAATAAAAGCGGTCCGGTGCCAGAAATAAGAGCTCGTTTTCCGGGGGCAACCCGTTGATTCTTGAGCAGCACCAGGGTGCCACCACTGGTGACCACGCCGGGTAAGGTCCAGCCAGGGAAAGCAACCGGTGTATCGTATGATCCGGTCGAAAGGATCAGGTTCTTTGCCCGAATATATTTGGGAGCATTCTCTCCATACAACGCAACCAGCCAGCTACCATCCTCTTCCTGGAACAACCCCCACACCAGACAATTCAGAATTTTCAGGGAAGGGACATTCAATACCTGGTTAACCATCTTTCTTCCAGCGGATTCGGTCTTGTTTTCATAATCCACTTTGAATGCGGAGGGGATGCGCATGAAATATTGCCCGCCTGGTTGTGGATAACTATCAATCAACACCGTACGCACGCCATAACCAGCAGCACTGATGGTTGCTTCCATGCCACCCGGTCCCGCGCCAATGACAGCCAGTTCATAAGATTCGATCATAATTCCAGCTCCTTGCAGGTTTCGATTTGCATGCCTTCTTCCACCGGGGTAATACAGGCACGTTGCGCATGTACACCGTTAATGGTGACCAGACATTCATAACAGATCCCCATACCGCAATATAGACTGCGGGGTTGGTGATGTTTATGACTCTTCTGGAAGGTGCGGACACCCGCTGCGAGCATGGCAGCTGCAACGGTTTCACCCTCGTAGGCTTCAATCGGTTTTCCATCGACGTGGATGGTAACGGGTTTGCCGCGTTGAATGGCGGGGAGCAAATCACTGGTTTTATTAATGCGAAACATAGGCATTCCTTTCAGGTAGAAAAGCTTGAATATCCAATTGACTGGTACCGGTGGTGATCAATTGCGCAATTGTTTCCCCGACCAGAGGGGTAATAATGACGGTAGAGCGGAAAGCAGTGGCAAGATATAAACCATCGATTGCAGCTACCGGTCCAAATAATGGCAATCCATCTCTGGTATCTGCAATGGCAGCAGACCAGCCACGCAGGACACGCAGATTTTTGAAAGCAGGAAAATATTTCAACACAGATCGGGCGATCCATGGCAGGGAATTATTCGGAAGATGAGTCCTGAAATGATCAGCTTCGTACATCGATTCGCCCAGCAGGAGATTGCCATGGGTGGATTGGCTGATCGCCATATTCGCCAGCAATACCCCTTTTGGTATGTCAGCACCCATCTCAAAAAAAGAGGCGGATGCCAGGTGGTTTCTTAATTGAATAGGCAAAGGTTCGGTTACCATTGCCTGACCCAATACATAGTGCAATACATCCCATTTCAGTCCCAATTTTTTTCCCAGATGGTTGCTATAGGCTCCGGTGCAGAAAACGATATGATCTGCGGAAAAATTTCCTGTTGGGGTTCGGATGGATTTGATATTGGTATGGTCCAGTTCAAAACCGGTGACCGGGCAATAGTAGTATTCCTGGAGACCAGATTGACGAGCACGGGTGAGATAGGCGTTGATTAACTGGAATGGGTCGAGTTGTCCTTCGTCTGCGTGGTACAACCCACCCAGGAGATGAGCCGCATCGATGGAAGGTTCGACTTCCTGCAGGCGATTAGCCTGGATCAGTTCTGATGCAATACCAATAGCCTGCAAATTTTTTTCACGTTCAGCCAGGATATTCCACTGGTTTTCATTTTCGATTGGTAGCAAACCACCTAATTTTCGTAACCCGAGGTCCCAATCCAGTTCCTGTTCGAGGGTAGCAAAGCGGGTTCGTGCCATCTGAATCATAGGGACACTGAACTGTAGTTCCAGATCCTGAATCTGGATATTGCCATAATTGGCGCGCGATGCTCCAGCTGCCATGGATCCCAAGTCGAAGATGGCGGTCTTGAGCCCGGCTTTGCTGAGGTGGTAGGCAACAGAACTGCCGATGTAGCCTGCTCCGATCACGATCGCATCAAAACTCTGGTTCATGCTTGCCTACCGCAGCAGTTCTTTCCAAATTGCGACCAGTTCCGACATATCGCAGACCACCAGATCAGGTTGGATACCCTTGGAGATTACCGTTTCCTGATTATCCACACCAGTTTCCACCAGAATGGTTTTCATACCAGCATTCTGCCCACCTTGAATATCCGTTTCCAGGCGATCACCCAGCATTGCAGTTTCATAAGGTTGTACCCCCATTTTTTTCATGCCCAGTTCAAACATGAAATGGTTGGGTTTGCCCATGATGACCGGTTTTACCTGCGTGGCAGTTTCGAGGGCCACCAGGGTCATGCCACATTCCGGCACCAGACCTTCATCGGTGGGGTAGAGCAGATCGGGATTGGTGCCGATGAATTCAGCACCCTGCTGGATGTGCAGGCTGGCGAATTTCAGCTTCTCGTATGTCAGGCTGTAATCTCCACCGACCACGACAGCATCGACTTTGCCCTGCATGCCTGTAATGATCTGGATACCTGCCTGTGTCAGCGCTTCTTCCAATCCGGATTGACCAATCATGTATACTTTTCCGCCTGGGTATTTCTCCTGTACGTACAGGGCAGTCACGGTGGAACAGGTCAGGATGTTATCGATGGAGAGATTTGCCCCAAAAGCGTTAATTTTTTGCTGGTAAGCTGCCAGGGTTTTGGTGGCGTTGTTGGAAGCCACCTGAAACTGATTGTTATGTGCATTCAAAAAATTGAAGAATTCCACAAGACCAGGCAGGGCCAGGTTTCCGCGCAGGAGCGTGCCGTCGATGTCGATCATCATGGCATGGATACCCTGAAGAAATTCGATTGAATATTGTTCGGATGAACTCATTACCAATCAAGCTCCTGGATGGCTTTTTGATATTTCTCGAACTTTTTCTGATAGAAATCCCCCAGAGAAAGATCGGGATGTACTTCTTTTTTCTGAATTTTAAAATATTGGGCGCACTCTTCCACGCTTTGATATACACCCAACCCCAGGCAGGCTAGCATGGCAGCTCCCATGGCGGGACCGTGGCTATAGGTGGTCAGGGATACCGTCACACCGTTCACATCGGCAATAATCTGCGGCCAGATGGGGCTACGGGCAGCACCGCCAATCATCCATAATTGCTGGATCTGGGTGCCTTCTTTTTTCAGCGATTCCAATGCCCAACGCACTTCAAAGGCGGAAGTTTCCAACACAGCCCGGGTCATATCGACCGCTTTGTGATCCAGTCGCAAGCCGGTGAATCCACCGCCTGGGGGAACATTACGTGCAAAGGCAGACCCATTTAAAGGAAGAAAGAGCAAGCTGGGATCCAGTTGTTTGTGTTCACTCAATGCCTGGTTCATGACAGCAAAACGGTTTTCGCGTTTATTGCTATCAACCTGATTTTCCCAGAATTGCTTCTGCATCCATTCGGGATAGGCCCCAAACCCACCCAGGAATTGGCTGGCGATCCAAAGATCGGGGATAACGTGGAAGTTGAGATCCATTTGCGAGGGGATTTGCTCCACATTACCGTGATGCGTGACAGCATTAATCACCCAGGCGGTACCGCAAGCCAGGAAGCCCTGATCGCTGCCAAGTACACCCAGCACCAAAGCTTCCGCAGAGTGATCCTGTCCCGCCTGAAAAACGGGAAGTCCTTGTGTCAACCCGGTTTGCTGGCAGACATGTTCGGTTAATTCTCCCACTACCGCAGTGGAGGCGAATACCGGAGGTAATTGATCGGTGGTAATGCCGATGATATCGCATAGTTCCTGGTTCCATTCGCAGGTACGGATGTCGGTCAGCAACATTTCAGCTGCCATGGAGGGATTGGTGGAGGAGACTCCGGTTAAACGATAATTCAGAAAAGCATTAACCGGTAACCAGTAGCTGGTCTTTTTGAATGTATCGGGGTCATTGCGCTGGAACCAGGCAATCACCGAGAAGGGCAGACCAGGCTGAGGTGACCAACCGCTAATCTGGCGGACACGTTGCGAAGTTCCATCTTTGCTCCATTCCTGCACAATCGGGAGCGCTCGCGAATCCAGCCAGGTAACCATGTGATTGGTGGGTATGTAATTCTCATC
>JAHYJK010000286.1 GCA_019429225.1 Anaerolineaceae bacterium | reverse complement strand
ACCTTCAACACATGATCGGTATAGTCCATGGTGCCATTTTCATCAATCACCTTGCCCAAATCTGAATTCGCTAAGAATTCCGGCACATCTTGTGCTTTAACCTTTTGCGGGTTTGTTCGGGATGTATGCAAGAATGTCCCGCCCGTCCGATCAATAGAGCGGACATCATTGCGGGTTAACTTGACTACCAATTCATCATGTTTGGTTGAGTCATTGATGTCATACCATAACAAACCGCCCCAACCTCGTCGAAAACCAACCACATCATATCCAAAGTCCAGGGCATTCAGGACGACTTCTTTCATTGCAGGGTTCAAACCCGGGACATCTCCACCACCTGTAAGAACACCGATTCGTTTTTTCATTGTCACTTCTCCTCTAATAATTCATAAAAATTGCGGTTTATACATATAAGATCGTCATTGATCATCTTATTTCGGCTTTGTTTTGCTTTGACGCAAATCTTCCCAAGTATAGCATAAAATCAAATCTATCGTATAAAATTAAGATTACTAAAAAGTCTCGTAAGGCAATTTGGGGATTTTTAATGCCCACCAACGGATATATACCATTCCAAAAATCACAAATAGTGGAAAGCCCACATAGATCAAAGGCATCTCCAGCGGCTGTGTGAAATCAACTTCAAAAGAGGTTAAGAGCCAGGAACCCACCCCAATTAAGGTCAAAAACACCCAAGAAAGCAAATAACCTAAGCGTTTCCATCTTTCAGCCATGTATCTCATCATTAACAAAAAAGCTGGAACGATATAAAATAAGTAAACTGTAGACCCCTGAGCATGTAATAGGTAAGTAATCAAAAAAAACGAAAAGATTTTGTAGATGAAAACCCGCCCTGATTGACTAACGGTAGTAATCAACAAAACCAGCGCATAAATACCAAAGATGCCGTGCAATAAAATGGCAAAGGGTTCGGCAATTCCAGGCAACAACGCAGACAATGCCATCAGCGGAGATTGAAACCATTCCCAGCTGATATTCATGTTTAATAAAACAGATGCCCATTCTGTGAACCAGGAAGGATAGATCAAAAAGGCAATCAAAATCAGAAAAACCAGGCCTGAAAAATAACTAGCCAAAATAGACCAGCGTTTGCGGGAGATGGCCCAAACCAGAATAAGCAGTAATACCAGGCCAGTTGTCAGGAAGGAGTTGAATGTCAGGGCTAAAATGAAGCCAGCTGTTGTATCCTGCCCAGTCAAAACCATATAAATACTGAACAAAAGCAGTGCGATTATCACCGGGGATAAATGACCCCCCATAATCACATCCACACCTGGCAACCACAAAAGGACTACCAGACTGACAAATAATTTACCTGGCAGGGAGATTTTCCACCCTGAGAGGTTGATGCTCATAAAGACAATAAAACCCACACTGATCACCAACCATAAGACCCAAATTGTCCGGGCGACCGTGTAGGGCATCAAACTGAAGGGAAGATAAAATACCAACGATGGCAGCGGATTCGCGTATACCTGTGATTCAGGCAAAACGGCCAAGAATGGTGAGCCATCGATCGCATTCGATGCAATAGTGGCCACGGTGGCCCCGTATGGGCTTTCACCACCCAGTAACCAGGCACGTCCTGCTGCCCAGGGTAATGCAAAATGGTCTGTAAATGGCAAGCGAGACATCATCCAGAACCCAGCGGAACCTAAAGCCACGGCGCCAACCAGGATGAGGACAATCATCAGATATTGAGACAGAGCTGTCGATCGGTATCTTTTATTCATACTTGGAACCCGAACAGATTTTACCCGTCCCAACTCCTCTGGTCAATTAACCCGTTTTATCCGATCATCTAATAAACCAGGCTTTGTTGCCAACCAATAATAATGCCAAGCCTTTTTAATGATCAGTAAACACTAAGACCTCTACTCTCCAGAGAAAAATTAGAGTTTCACACAAATGCTCGGGGGTTGTTGATTTTTTAAGAAAAAAATAGTATTCTCAATGTCATCGATGAACAAAACTAAACTCCCCATTTGTCATAACCCCATACAAGTTTCTGCCTTTCTGTATTCTTTGTAATTTAATCGTACTCCAAATAGAAGGAATTTATGGCTTCAGATACATTAACAGATAAAAAACACGATGTAATCAACCAGATCTCCCCTATTTCCCACTTAATTCAGATCGGACGAAAAAAATCCTTTGTCACGATCAATGATATCTTAGAATTCTTCCCCGATGCAGAACATGATGTTGAACAACTTGAAGAAGCCTTTGCCGCATTAATCAGCGCTGGAATTCCCTACATCGAAGATGCAGAATTATTGGTCGACCCTACGGATGAAGAAATTCGAAAGGCCAAAGAAGACCATGAACGGGAAGAAGAGGAAGAAGATAAAACAACTGATGACCTGGCAAATATTGACACAAACGACACGATCGGTTTGTATTTGAAGGAAGTCAGCCGTGTTCCCCTGTTAACAGCCCAAGAAGAAGTCGAGCTGGCCCAAAGAATTGAGAGTGGACGGATGGCACGTGAAGAGCTGGCGCGCGGCAACGTCAATGCCCGCCGGCGGATTGAGCTGCGCAACCTGATCGAAGACGGATGGGCAGCGCGAGAGCATTTGATCACCGCCAACTCCCGTCTGGTAATCAGCGTGGCAAAAAAATACATGGGCCGGGGTGTACCTTTCCTCGACCTGATCCAAGAAGGCAATATCGGCCTGATCCGAGCTACAAAAAAGTTTGAATACCGACGCGGTCACAAATTCAGCACCTATGCCACCTGGTGGATCCGCCAGGCGGTGACCCGTGCAATTGCTGATCAGGGACGCACAATCCGAGTACCCGTCCACATGGGCGACCAAATCAATAAGCTGTTGCGCACCCAGCATCAATTGACCCAACGTTTAGGACGCGAACCCACCGTAGAAGAATTGGCCGAAACACTCGAAGTCCCACCGAAAAAAGTTGAGAATATGATTCAGGTCGCCAGGCGTCCGCTTTCATTAGAAACGCCTACAGATGACGAAGAGGACTCAATGCTGGGTGATTTCATCGAGGACGATGAAGCACCACCCCCCGACGACACAGCCACCTATAACCTGCTCAAGGAGCATTTAGTCTCTGTACTTGATTCGTTACCCCCCAGAGAAGTGCGCATCCTCCAACTGCGATACGGCCTTTTGGATGGACAGTCGTACACTTTAGAAGAAGTGGGCCGGAAAATGGGCGTAACCCGTGAACGTGTGCGTCAAATTGAGGCACAGGCACTCAGTCGGCTGCGCCATCCCTCTGTCAAACGCCGATTGAGAGATTATTTAGGCGAATAATCACAAAATTTTTATATAGTACATCAGCCGCCCCCTATAAGGAGCGGCTTTTTCTTGATCCGTAGTAGAATAAGGCAGATGATATTTTGTATACTATAATTATACAAATAGCGACTATGTAGGTGAGGATGTGCCATGGACAATCACGAAAATAATGATGATGCCTTGAAAAATCAAGAGGATGCCAACGCTGAATCGCCAAGAGAAGATGTTCCCTTGTGGTTGCAAGGCATAGAAGAGCCCCTGGATGATGAAACCAAGCCAATTAACGCCACCAAAGATCAAACCGGTAATTGGATACGCGAAATAGAGGACATTAATTCAGAGTCACTCGATGAGGATGCACCTGATCTTCCTGAAGATTCAGATTTGGACAAAGCTGAATTTGAAACTGAGGTAAATGTTAACGCATTCGAGGAATTATCACAGCTTGAACACATTGAAGATGTGTCTGGAAAAGGGGAAACAAAGGCTGATGAAATTGCTGGTGATCAGGAAGATAGTGAGATCACCGAAGAATTTGTTGTTGATAGCTTGATTGATCAGCCCCCCTACGACGATATCGATTCGGATATGGAGGAGTTGGCCACTGATGAGGGGTTTGTCGACATTTCTCAACTCGGCCTTGATCAACAAACTGGTGACGCAGTTGAATATATTGATGATGAGTCCCTAAGGGAAGGGGATTTACCTGAGTGGTTGCAGGAGATGATCGCTGAATCAGAACAAGAGACTGGTGAAGAAGGTGATATCGATATCAAAG
>JAHYJK010000018.1 GCA_019429225.1 Anaerolineaceae bacterium | reverse complement strand
AAACTCCCTGACCACTCATTATTGAAACGACTCAAACTAAGCTACCTCTCCAGTGGCTGTTGATTCAGTTGCTGACTGACTTTGACAGGAACAGATCCCGTCAGCGCTTTCTCCGTAAAACACATTTCCCGTGAAATGCGTACTAAATCAGCGATCTTCTGAGGATCTTCATCCGAGTCGATCAGAATTTCAATTTCAAAGCCATCACAGAAACCCTCTGCGTCCCCTCTTAATACTGAACCCTGTTCATGGAAGTGAGCGGTGACATTGACGCGTTCATTGCGGATGGAGATTTTTCGTTTGGTCGCAACCTGCGACACATGCGAGATGAGTCAAAGTGCCATTCCGGCAACGAAGTAAGAGAGTGGAGTGGGCGCTGTCCCTTCCCCACCCGGCATATAAGAACCTTCATCGCTGATAAAGGCATACATGCGTCCAGTTTCGGGCTGACCAGCCAATACCTGTTTGCGCCACTTTTCGATGGAAGAAGCTTCTGCACGCACTTCAATGTCCCGGAAACCTGTTGGTGGTTTGTTTGTTGTCATGATGTTTTCCTTTTTTTTTATCTCGATATTTTTTATAGTATAGCATTGAAATGTTTAGTTATTACCCTGCTACAATCACGCTCAGTCAGTGGTAAATAATAGCCGATTTCAAGCTCTCATCAATCGCATGCCATTGATGATCACCAATAAGACGGATGCCTGGTGAATGAGCATACCACCAGCCATGTGTACTTCCTTCAATAACACGCCAGCCAGCAGTGCAGAAACAGTGACAAGTGCTACAATAACATTTTGACGGATATTTCGCAGAACTGCTTTCGATAGAGCGATCGCCTGGGGTATTTTTGACAAATCATCAGCCATCAATGCAATGTCAGCAGTCTCAATAGCAATCCCCGTACCAGCGACACCCATCGCAATGCCAATATCTGCAGTAGCCAGTGCTGGAGCGTCATTGATGCCATCTCCAATCATTGCCACCACTTTTCCTGCCTGCTTGAATTGCTGAATGATAGCCAGCTTATCATCTGGTAACAGATTTGCATATACATCCACAATGCCTGCTTCTTTGGCAATCGCTTCTGCCGTAATGCGATCATCGCCTGTAAGCATCACCACATTTTGCATTCCGATTTGTTTGAGATTAGCAACCAATTCTCTGGCATTCTCACGAATCGGATCAGCAATTCCCAAAATCCCGATGATTTTCTCATCAATGGAAACCAAAACAGCCGTTTTACCATCTGATTTCATCGATTCTAATGCCTGGCGTACCTTCGAATTAAATTGGATATTCAGGCTTTGCATCAGATCAGAAGTCCCCACACCAATTTGTTTACCTTGATACTGAGCAACCACACCTTTCCCAATAAGTAATTCATATTCATCAGGTTCCGGTACCAGTTCATATAGATTAGCTTCAGCGAGAATCGGTCGAGCCAATGGATGCTCTGAATTCACTTCTGCAATCCCTGCCCAATGCAATACATTTTTTTGATCCTCGCTCCATTTATATTCTGCATTATGCTTAATTCCATTGGAAAGAAGAGGTTCGCCCTGGACATCAACCACCTGAATTTCCACCAGTTGTGGTTTCCCCTGGGTCAAAGTACCTGTTTTATCCAAAGCCACCACATTAATTTTACCGGCGTTTTCCAGATATTCTCCACCTTTGATTAATATTCCCTTTTTAGCAGCTCTTCCGATCCCTGCAACAATCGAGACTGGTGTAGAAATCACCAATGCGCCGGGGCAGCCGATCACCAGCAATGTCAGTGAAAGTTCGATATCCCTGCTGATGACAAAGGCTACAATGCTCAAGACAATAATTGCAGGTGTATACCACTGTGCAAAGCGTTCAATAAACCGCTGGGTTGGTGCTTTTTCCTCCTGCGCCTGCTCCACACGCTGAATAATTCGCGCCAGGGTAGTATCTGATCCAATCCCGGTAGCTCTTACTTTCAGTATGCCGTTTTGGTTAACACTGCCAGCAAATACCAGATCACCCTCCGATTTTTCTTCCGGTATGGGTTCGCCGGTAATAGCACTCTCATCAACAGCTGAAATACCCTCAATCACTGTTCCGTCCACAGGTACTTTTGTGCCCGGTTTAATCAGGAGAATATCATCGAGGGAGACCTCGTGTGCAGGCACCTCAATCTGACGCCCATCTCTCAATATCAAAGCCATTGCAGGCACCAGATCCAACAGATCACCTAATACTTCTCTGGTACGGCTTAAGGTGCGTGCTTCCAGGTAAGCTCCAAAAATAAATAAGAAAGTTACAGCAGCAGCCTCCCAGTATTCACCGATCACGAGTGCGCCAATAAAGGCAATACTTACCAGCAATTCAATACTGAATGCTTTATTCCGCAGATTTACCCAGGCTCGCCCAACAATATCTGAACCTGCTGCTACTGCGGAAATCACCAACAGGGCATTGCCCAAATCGAGCAACCCGGAATTTAACCGGGCTGCCAATCCAACCAAAATCAACGTGCCACTGAGAATGGTCAAAACTTTTCTACGTTGTTTGGGATCAATATACCAATTTGTTAATACTTTCATTTGGGTTAACATATTTCTCCGTTCTAAAAAGCCGAAACACGGGCTTCGTAGCCTACTGCCTGGATTGCTTTTTCAAGATCTTTACCTTGCACCAGATCAGCATTGTGTTCGACCTCAATCCGACCGGTGGAAAAGAATACTTTTGCCGTTTCCACACCATCAATCTTCGTCAAGGCCTTTTCAATTTTTGCAATACAGGAAGGGCAGGTCAATTCTTTACTTCTTAAAATAGTTTTCATTTCTAATCTCCTTTAATTAAATAATCATGTTACAGTAACAATATAAACCGCATTGTTCGCAGCTTCCATGATATAGATCAGTTAACTGCAACCAATTTCGTTATTCAGAAGTAGAATCAAATATTAAGTCAACAATTTGAGACAAACAGTGACTAAATACCACTTTTAATTGAACCAGGAGATGAAGGTGGTTAGATCGTTTTTCCTTACTCGATTAACGAGTGTTTACAAACTAAGCTCATTCAATTTCCACCAACTTGCGTAATACCGCCAAATCTAATATGGATACCCAGAGTCGTCCACTATCGATGATGCCATTGTTCTGGAATTGTTTCATTACCCGGCTGACTGACTCAGGCGTCGCAGCGGTCATTTCAGCCAGGTCCTCACGCGAAATCGGTGCGTCAATCAAAACACCCTGGTCTGTTTTCTTTCCCAACTTCTCCCCCAGGGTCAATAATGTTACGACAATCCGTTGTTCGACTGGCAAAGTACTGATCTCAAAGACTCGTTTGTTGGCGGCAATGAGTCGTTTTTCCATCACCTGTAGGGATTTAATCGCAAGAGATGGATATTCTTCCAGGATTTCCCCAAATGATTGACTGCTGATACTGAGAATACAGGATGAGGTCAATGACTGGGCAGTGTCTGTATAGGTGGAAGAACCAAAAACGGTCAAATTACCAAACAAATCACCTTCCAGAAGAATATTCAGCAAGACATTGCGCTTTTCGAAACCAGGTTGAAATAACTTTATCTTCCCTTCGGCAACAACAAACATACGTTCGGAGGTATCCCCGGAGAAATAGATGTATTCATCTTTGGTGAATCCCAGTGAATTGAAGCGTTGATTGATCGCCTTTAATTGTGTTTGGTTCAAATCGGTGAAAAATGGTAATCTACCCAAAATTTTTAAGCGGAGATCAATCGAACAATGATGTTCCTCAGTGCTAATCATTTGAATGGGTGATTTTCGTCTTTTATTCAACTATCCTCTCCACAATTATTATACCGTCCGTAAGTTAAAAAGCATTGTGATTCAATCAATATATGTTACCAAACGATTCCATCCCACTTGACAACAAATTTTATTATTTAATACAAATATATCAAAATCTGATAGTTTTAGTCCATTTTTGTTACCATTTTATTTATTTTTTGTTACTAATTCGTTTGTTTTTAGTATGTTTGTTGTTTATTTTTTGTTTGCTAAGATAAAATGATTCATAATAAGATCCATCTTTTGTTGAACGACCGAAACGTTTATACTATTTAGTAGACGGATAAGAGGTGACATTTAGAAATCAGGTTTTGTAAGAAAAATTAAAATGAAGAACAATATTTTAAATAAAATACCAAAATTTGTTTTCCCTGTGAGTGCTACTGTTTTGTATACACTTATATTTCTTGTCTTACATGCAAAACTTGGGAACGGAATTGCCGCGCTTTCCATTTTTCCTGTTGCTTTATCAGGCTGGTATTATGGCGTCAAGTGGGGAATTTTTTCAAGTTTTATCTTACTTTTTCTTAATTATCAATTATTTTATTATCTGAGTGGCGTTCATGCTGCTGAGATCTCTTTTAAAGCAGGAGTCACAGGGTTTGCCTCAGTTATTATGGTAGGCATTGGTTCCGGTGTTTTACACAAACTTAACCAAAAAATCAAACATGAATTGACACGACGCGATATTTATGAAATAGCACTTCAAAAAAGTGAACAACGCTTTCGATCTCAATTTGAAAACATGATCGATGGAATGGCCATTGATGAAGTCCTGTATGAAGATGGGAAGCCAGTGGATTGGATCGTAACCGATGTAAATCCTGCCTACGAGAATATCATGAATTTATCTCGTGATGAGGTGATTGGGAAACGGGCAACAGAGATCTATGGGTCATTTGCTGCCATTGAACCTTTTTTGCTGGATTATGATCGAGTGCTAAAAACTGGAAAACCAATCAAAAAACAGCGACTTTATTTGTTGATGAACCGAAATTTAATTTTATCTGCCTTCGCGTTAGGAGAAAACCAGTTGGCTGTCATTTTCAATGACATGACCGAACAGCAACAGGCTCTACTGGCAGAAAAGAAACAACGTCAATTTGTTGATACACTGGGGAAAATAACATTCGCCTTGAATGAAACCATGAAACTGGACGAAGTGCTCGATATTATCCTTGAAAATATGGGGGTATTTGTCACATTTGATGCTGCCGATATCACCCTCATTCATAATGATCGCCTCAAAATGGCAAGATATATTGGTTATTCCAAATTTGGCTTGGATGAATTTGCTGAAAGTTTTAATATTGCCCTGGATGAAATGTCCACCAGCAAATGGATGGTGAAAAATAAAGCCCCCTTGATCATCGCGGACACCTCTGCTTCCCAAATCTGGACTGTGTTTCCTGAAGTAGAATGGATCAAATCTTACATGGGCTTACCCATCATTGCCCGTGGCAAACTGGTCGGTTTTTTGAACTTTTTGAGTTCTCACCAGGAATTTTATAAAGATTTCCCCTTCGAACAATTGCTGCTCTTTAGCGAACAGGCAGCTATTGCGATTGAGAATTCCCGTGCCTTTGAGGAAACCCAGAAACGCTCACAACGCCTGGCGATTATCAATCAAGTCGCTTTTAAAATGACGCAACCTGCAGACCTGGATGTGATACAACAATTATCCGTTGATAGTATGGTCGAAGCCTTAGGAGTTGACCAGGTTGGTCTGGCATTATAGAATCCAGACCGTAAAAGTATGACCATCGTAGCGGATCACCCGGGTACTGGAAATTCATCCTCAATAGGCATGCTAATCCCTTTGGAAGATAACCCTTCAACGGATTATGTATTTGAAAAGAAAAGCTCGTTTTATTCTGAGAGTGCCCAGGAAGATCCAATACTCAAAGCAGTGAAGCATTTAATGGTCAGACAAAAAATTCTATCCATCCTGATTGTTCCATTGATTGTGGCCGGAGAAGTGATTGGCACCATCGGATGTGACATTACAACGCAAAACCGCAAATTGACCCCCGAAGAAATCAGCCTGGCTGAGATTCTAGCCAACCTGGTTGCCGGAAGGATTGAACAAGCCCGTTTATTAAAAGTGGAAAAGAAGAGAACTGCCGAATTAGCCATGCTTCACGAAACCTCTCTGGCAATCACGCAGCCATATGATTTATCAATCCTCCATCGTCAGATAATTGAAAAAGCAGTCTGGTTATTAGGTGCATCAGCAGGAATGTTGTACTTAAGAACGGATGCCCTTGATATCTTTGAATGTAAAGTCAGTTACAATAACCAGTACGACCCGGTAGGTACGAAACTCCACCTGGGAGAAGGAGCAGCTGGTATTGTTGCAAAAACAAATCAACCTCTCATTATTCCAAACTATGGCTCCTGGGAGAAAAAACCAGCCACGTTTCACAAGGTTACAGATGACTTCCCACTTTTATCCGTGCCTGTCAATTGGCAATCTGAGGTGAAAGGTGTGATCCAGATAGCCCGTGAACCTGGAAAACCCACCTTCGAAAAAAGTGATGTCGAATTGTTATCTTTATTCTCCAGCCAGGTGGCGGTTACTTTGGAAAATTCACGCCTCTATCAGGAGGTACAGGAACTGGCTGTTCTGGATCCGCTAACTCAGGTATATAACCGCCGTGGTTTTGCTGAATTCGCTATACGTGAGATTGAACGCGCTCAAAGATTTAATCATTCTCTGGCATTATTATTTCTGGATATAGATCACTTTAAAGAAGTAAATGATACCCATGGCCATGCAGCTGGAGATCAAATCTTAATTGGGATTGCTGATCGTTGCCGGAATACATTGAGAAATGTGGATGTGATCAGCCGGCATGGCGGTGAAGAATTTTTGGTCTTATTGTTGGAAAGCAATTTAAGAGCTGCTCAAAAAATTGCCAACCGAGTCCAATCAGTGATCAAAGATTACCCTTTCCAGACGGATGACGGCCCGATATCAATCACCATATCAATTGGTGTAGCTGAATTTAACGACCAGGTGAATGGTCTGAACACATTGATTCATAATGCGGATATGGCGTTGTACAAAGCCAAATCCAGCGGCCGTAACCGGGTTGTAATATTTCAACCAGAATCCTGATTGAACTAAAAAATAGAATAAAAGGTCTGGAATACCCCCCACCGGGGATACCCCAATCTCGCAACAAAAAAGACCCGTCTTCTTGACAGGTCTCTTTACTCTGGCGGGAGCGACGGGGTTCGAACCCGCGGTCTCGGCCTTGACAGGGCCGCATGTTAGCCACTACACCACGCCCCCGAGTAAGAAAGATTTTACCATAAACCTTCAAAAATGAAAGGGATAATTTTCTAAACCTTTAGACATTATCAATTATTCACCTTTTTATGTCTACAATCCCACCCATTAACTATCTTTCGGGATTGAATTTTTTCTACACAAGTGGCCAGGAAAACACTGTTCCCTTGTGTGAAGGAATTTTAACTGAAATCGATATACTGGAATTAGAAAATTTATCAAAGGAAAAGAATGTCAAATTTTCAGATTAAAAATCTCCATCCCGACGACATCCCGGCTTTGATGCAAGTGCAACAAGAATATGCCCGTCATTTCCCGGGTGTACAGGTTATGCCGGGTGGAATTTACCTCTCACCTGCATTTCACCAGGGTGATGATATATTTTGCGCTTATCACCCGAATGGGCAAATGTTGGGGTATGCAGTTGTGTATGCGCAGTTATCACAAAATCCTGACGTTCCCACGCACACAGTCTGGACTGAAGTCAAAATATTGCCGGCCATGGGTCACATGATCGGATTACGGGAAACTTTATTGGACCAGGTATTGCGCCGGATCCGAGAATTAACCATTGACCAACATAATGCACAAATTGAAATAAATTTTCAATACTTCCCCTATGAAGTGGAAAGTATTGCCTTTGTTACCAGTAAAGGTTTTCCCTATAACGGTAGTATCTATGTTATGCAAAGAGATCTTAATAATCACCTGCCCTCCATCCAGGCACCGCCAGGGTTTTTGTTGAAACCCTGGCGATTAGAATCCCAGCTGGAACGGGAGCAATATGTGCAGGCGCGTAATTTGTGTTTCCCAAATGCGCCGATCTCGCTGGAAGAATGGGTTTATTTTATGAGTTCGCCATCCTGGTCAACCGCCACCAATTTTGCAGTTTTCGAAACGGATCAATTAGCGGGTTGCCTGACAGCCTATTGGGATGCAGAAAAGAACCGTAATCTTGTCGAAAAGATCGGATATACCGAATATATCTTTGTTTGCCCAAAATGGCGTCGCAAAGGATTAGCCAGCGCAATGATTTCCCAAGCATTGGATTTCTTACGCCAAAATGGCATGCGCCATGCTCAGTTACAGGTTCGCACCGATAATCGCGACGCCCTTAAATTGTACGAAAAATTGGGTTTTGTCGTCGTTCAGGAAAGTGGTATCTACACCCGGACGATTTCGGGAACCTGAAACTAAATTATTTCTGACGATACCCATGAATCAGGATGATAATCACACCGGATAAAATAAATACCGCTGTCAGGTAGAATTGCGGGCTCGGGATCTCTGCAAATATGAGATACCCCAGCAGTGCAGAAAAAATAATTTGCCCCAGATTGGCAACACTGACAACCTGCCCGCGGAAGTTTTTCATTGAGTAATTCAGCAAGGTATGGCCACCAAACGTCGGAATGATCGCCAGTCCCAGAAAAAGCAGGATATTGGTCAGGCTATAGGTTTTGATTGGATTCACAAAGAATAAAGCACAGATCAGGCTGAATAGCCCGGCTGTTAAGTAGAGCGGCCACATGTACAGCCAGAGTGGTAAGCGACCACTGTTTTTCCGTCCCAATGCCAGGTAGGCAGCCAGAAATAACATCGAAATGAAACACAGCAAATGCCCGCGCATATCAGGTGAATTCAAATCTACGCGTCCTAAACCCAGGATCATCAACCCTGTGAGCGCCAGGAAAGTACCAAAGACCTCAATGCGGTTGACACGTTCACGGAAGAAGATCCACAGAAAGAAAGGCATTACCGCCGGTGTGGTATTAACAATCAGACTGGCATTGGCAACAGGTGTGAGGGCAACCCCCATATTCCAGGTGATGAAATGCAAACCCAGCAATAGCCCGGGCAGGAGAGACAGTTTGATCTGTTTGATACCATATGGCTGGCTGTAATTCCTCTTTTCCCGGGAAAAAAGTGGATATATGATAACACAGGCTATCAATAGGCGATAAGCTGCAATTAGAAAAGGGTTTTCATCACTACCCTTGATCATGATAACAGCCGTAGAACTACACAAAACAGCCACGAAAAGCAAGCCAATTTGAACCCAGCGTCGATGCATGCAGAGATTATAACGTTGATGGTATTAAATGAGAACTTCACACGGAATTCCGTGTGAAGTTCTTTTGGAGATTCTAAGAGGAGAAGTGTTATGAATTATCTGCGTCCACCTCGTCGCCCCATGGTTGTGGTGCTCTGAAACCTTCCATTTCCATTGGCATTCGACTGATCAACAATTTCATCAAATGCATTCTGGGTCATGTACTGTGGTTTGTAAGTTTCACCCGTTTGACGATTGAAGGTATTGACAAAAGCTTTCAAGTGGCTGTACGAGCCTCGCAAAAGACTTTCAAAAACGCGGGTAACATCCGGATTCGTTGTTTCTTTCAAACCTTCCTGAAGGTCAAGAATATCAATTTCTTCGATTGCCCCACCTACCGATAATGCATCAGAAATGGATTGACTACCTTTGATAACCAGGTCATCATATAAGGATTGCAGATCCTGATTGGTGAATTCACCCACCTCACCGAGCATGGGATCTTCCAACCCGTAGCGGTCAATCAAGGTTTTGACAGCATCCATATGTCGTTGTTCGCTTCTGGCAATATTATTGAATAGAACCAGATCCCATTTTTCATAGAGGGTCAGATAAACATCACGGGCTAATTTTTCTTCCTCGCGCATGAATAACAGGGCATCGATTTCATCTTGAGTAAGTTCAGTACTGCCTGTTTCTTGGTCTTCAAGGGAGACAGATGTCTGCTCATCGAAGGCATACACAGATTCCAATGTATTGAAGCCCAAAATCCCGAGCATGGCGATTAATATCGTTATAGATAAAATTGTCTTTTTCATTTTTTTCATCCTTTTATTTATTGTTTAAAATTTATTTCATGTCACTATCTTATCCAGAACCTGTAAATTTTTTATTCAGGAAGTATTAAGAAATTATTTGGATTCTTCAATGGACAACCTGATCTCCAAAAAAGATCGTGAATGAATTCACAAAAATTAAATTTCACTTGCAATTAATCTTTTTCGCTATAATAAAAACATACAATGATTACACACATGATCATTAACAACTCAATAATCTAAAACATCCTCGTTCACATCATTATTTTAATTTCTCATTCAGTACCAGAAAAATAAGGAGATTGTATGAACACAGTTAAGGATATTCTGGCAGAAAAAGGCAAACAAGTCTGGTCGGTTGAACCAAAATCCTCTTTGATCTCAGCTTTGAAGAAGATGCGTTCTCACAATGTGGGTGCTTTGTTGGTCGTAGAAGATGGGGAAGTCAAAGGGATCATATCAGAGAGAGACTTTGCGTATAGAATTGCTGAAAAAAGTGCTTGCCCGCTGGAAGAAGCAGTATCCACCTGGATGACCGCGGAAGTAATTGTGGTTAATTCCAACACAACCATTAACGAATGTATGCAATTAATGTCACGTGAACATATCCGCCACTTACCAGTCGTGGATGATAGCAGGTTGGTGGGGTTGATTTCAATCGGTGATGTGGTCCGGGCTGTGATCAGTGGACAGCAATCCACCATTTTGGGATTGGAAAATTACATTCTCAGCCAGAGAATGACAAACTAATCCAGATTCAAACAAAATAATTAAAACAAAAGAGCAACGGACTGACATTCTCGCGATGACCGTTGCTCTTGTTTGCTCATTTTCCATCATCCCACAGCAAAATGGGAGAGATTATGCATATTCTCGCGCAACACCGGGTAGAGTTCGCGATAGATGGCATACAGGTGATTGTAGCGCTCTACATGAGTTGACTGAGGATAGTGTCTGTCCGTGGTTTTTACACAAGCTTCAGAAACCTGGGTCACACCAGCTGCGTCCTGGTCGGCAGCCATGGCTAATAATGCTGCCCCATACGCAGGACCTTCCTCCACAGCCAGATTAACCACCTCGCTACCGAAGATATCTGCCTGCAGTTGGCACCAGAATGGCGACTTTCCTCCGCCACCGATTGCCCGCACCTGCTCAATTGGCACCTGCAAATCATGCATGATTTCAAAGCCATCCCGTAAAGAAAAGGTCACCCCTTCCATGACAGCCCGCACCAGATGGGCAGCCGTGTGACGGGAGGTCAGACCCACAAAAGCACCAGAAGCCAACGGATCCAGATGTGGGGTGCGCTCACCGCTCAAATAAGGTAAAAAGATTAATCCCTCAGCACCAGGGGGAACCTGGGCAGCCTGGGCTGTCATCGATTCATAACTGAGCGATAACTCCTCCGCACCATTCAGGTTACTGGCGGAAGTTCGGAACAGGTCTCGCAGCCAGCGCAATGAATTCCCGGCTGAAAGCGTAACTGCCATCAGATGATTTTTCCCCGGCACTGCATGGCAGAATGTATGTAATCGGCCTTTGGGATCCAGACGAATCTCATCGCTATGAGCAAAAACCACCCCACTGGTGCCAATGCTACTGCTCACCAGTCCCGAGCGCACAATCCCTGTCCCCACCGCAGCCGCAGCGTTGTCCCCACCACCTGCCACCACCGGAATACCCGCTGGCAAACCCAGCGTTTTGGCAACAGATGACAGCAATTTCCCTGTGATTTGAGAACCTTCATAGACCGTTGGGAACCATTCGCGGGGCAGGTCTAAAATTTGCAGCAGTTCGGTACTCCAATCACGTTGTCGAAGATCAAGCAAAAGGGTACCAGCTGCATCCGAGCAATCACTGGCATACTCCCCGGTTAACATAAAGCGGATATAGTCTTTGGGTAACAGGACTTTCTGTACACGTTCATAATGTTGTGGTTCATGGTTGCGCAGCCACAGGATCTTGGGCGCTTGAAAACCGGTTAACGCCGGATTGCCCGCTATTTCGATCAGACGTTCATAACCAACCGCTGTTGTGATCTGGTCACATTCAGCAGCAGTGCGTTGATCATTCCAGAGTAATGCCGGGCGGATAACCTGATTCTCACGATCCAAAAACACGGATCCGTGCATCTGACCGGTCAAACCAATCCCGGCGATCTGATTGGTAGAAACACCCGATTCGCTCAGCAATTGCTGAATCGCCTTGATAGAACCCTGCCACCAATCCGATGGATTCTGCTCGCTCCACAATGGTTGTGGGGAATACAACGGATATTCCTGTTGGGCAATTGCTACAATTTTTCCGTCCTGATCACATAGCAACGCCTTGGCAGCGCTGGTGCCAATATCTAATCCGATAAAGTATGACATGTTATGGTCCTTTCCAAGATGAATAATGAAATGATAACAATATTATTTTATCTGTTAACGGAATAAAATAAACAACAAATAATCAAAAAATAATGTTTGATCCCCCGTAGGGGCGTTCGGCCGAACGCCCCTACGACGAACGCCCCTACGACGAACACCCCAACGACGCATGTCAAAAAACACCATTTATGATGAAATAAACCATTTCCCCTTCAATTTCAATGTAAAATGAATGACAAACAATTCCATTCCATATTCTGGAGTCCATCGATGCCATACAACCCACTCCTCCACAACCGACACTCCATCCGTCTGCAGGGTTATGATTATTCATCCGAAGGAGTATATTTCCTGACCATCTGCACATACCAGCATCAACAATTGTTTGGCAAAATTGAAAATGGAATCATGTTTTTAAACCAATATGGTCAAATCGTCCGTGATGAATGGGAAAAATCCGCCATCATCCGGGCAGAAATCGAATTGGGTGAATATGTAATCATGCCCAATCATATGCATGCCATCGTTTTCATTGTTGACGCCCCCCGTAGGGGCGTTCGGCCGAACGCCCCTACGACGAACGCACATGCGACAAACGCCCCTACAACGAACGCCCCTACAACGAAGACCAATACAACGAACACCAATACAACGAACGCCCCTACGGGGGGCGTCCACGCGACAAATGCCCATGCGACAAATGCCAATATGATGAATGTAAATACAACATACGACAAAACCAATTCTGAAAACAAACCACCTGGTCTCCAATCAAAATCCATCGGATCATTGATGTCTGGTTTCAAATCATCCGTCACCAAACAACTCAACATCATCCGAAATACACCCGGTGAACCCGTCTGGCAACGTAATTATTGGGATCACATCATCAGAAATGATGAATCATTCGACAAGATTGAAAATTACATCATCAACAATCCAATGAATTGGCATCAGGATCAATTATTCACCCCGTAGGGGCGTTCGGCCGAACGCCCCTACGACGAACGCCCCTACAACGAACGCTCCTACGCATTGTCAAAATGGAATAATCGTCTGACCACATCCCCCAATTTTCCATCATCAGGCGCGGGTAATTCATCCACCCCTATCTCTTTCTGATAATCCATCGCCTTTTCTCTAATATCATGCTCAGTGGAGGTATGAGCTAAAGCCGCCGTGAAAAGCTCCTGTGCCATTAATGGAGATCCAAGCAATTGATAACATCGACCTGCGGTAACGACAAAGCGGGCCAGAAAGCGTGAGGCTTCATTTTTCCAGGCGATCTGAATGGCTTCGGTAATCTGTTCCAATGCTTTTTCGACCTGACCATTCTTGCAATACGCATCTGCCAGATTGTTCAGGCAAATCGAGATTGACCACTCTTCGCCAATCTCACGAGAAATCTTTAATGCCTGTTCTGACAGCGAAACCGCACCGGTATAATCTCTCAACGCCAACGCAACTTCCCCCAAATTAGCCAGAGCGATGGATTCTCCTTGCATATCACCAATCTGGCGACAAATTGCCAGACTTTTCGCATACATCTCGCTGGCTTTGGGATAATCCAGCTCAACATGAAAAACGCTCGCCAGGTTATTGAGCACGATTGCCATCTGATACAAATCCTCCAACTCAGATGCAATCTGCAGACTTTCCTCAAAGAGTGCTTTAGCCTCTGAATATTTACCTTCATTACAGGCAATATCACCCAGATAATTTAAAGGGACCATTAATGGTCGGCTATTTTCATTCTTACGCCCCAGGTCAACCGACTGATTAAGAAATTTTCTGGCTTCTTCAATATTTCCTCGGCGAAGATTCACCAACCCGATAGTATTCAATGCTTTGATCTGACCAACCACATTCGGGAACTGTTGATAAAAATCCAGATTAGCGCGGGCATTCTCTTCTGCTTTTACAAAGTCATTCGCCCGTAAATGCACGCCTGCCAGGGCCGTGCGACAATTCGCCAATTCGTGATCAAGTCCATACTTCTTGAAAATTTGTGCAGCCTTTTCTATGAAATCCCTGGCGGTTTCATTTTTTCGAACACGATGAGCCAATGTACCGATCCTGACCAGCAGTTTTCCTTTGGTTATTTCATTTTGATCCAAAGGTGTTTCTGTCTGTAACTGATCCACTAAATTCAGCGCGGGTTGCAGGAAGTCAATACCTTCCTGATAGCGACTGCGAATATTGAAAAACTGGTACATCGGATCGAGAAATGTTTCTACTTTTTCTATTTGTCTGGTTTTCAATATCCAATCCCAGGCGTTTTTTAAATTAATCAATTCAACTTGAATGGTTTTCAGTGCTTGTTTTTGCTGATTTGTTTCTAAATCTAGCTGGCGCTCACAGAGAAAGTCAGCAAAATAATTTACGAAGGCGGTTTGTATTTCAGTATAATCTCCAGACTCATACATTTTTTCTCTGGCAAATTGGCGTATCACGCTGTGCATCTTGTATCGTCCCTGCAAATCATGCTGCAAGATGGATTGATTAACCAACCTGTCGAGATCTTGCAATTTCGCATGACTGATGGTTTCTGCTGCTTGTATGGAAAAACTGTCTTCAAAAATACCGATTCGCCAGAAGATTCTTTGCAGATTATCATCCAGTAATGTCCAGGAGTCTTCAAGGTTCGCCCATAAGCTACGATAACGTGGTGAGACATCACTGGCATTCGCATTCAGTGAATTCCAATGATTGTTGATTTTTTTGGCGATCACCTGACAGGACTGACTCCAAACATCAGCCGCAGCTAATTCTATTCCCAAAGGTAAACCTTCAAACAACTGGCAAATTTCAACCACCGCAGCGATAGATTGCGCATCCCACTGAAAATCCGGTTTTACCTGTCTGGCACGCTGTTGAAAGAGCATCAACGCTCCAAATTTATCAATGGACGTTGGGTCAAAATGGTTATGGATACCCGGATAAGCCATACCTTTGAGTGGATAAACCCATTCGTCCTTCAGGTTCAACCGTTCTCTGGAAGTAACCAGGAGCTTTACCCTGCTGGCATGTTGCATGATGTCGCTCAATGACTGAGTGACTTCCTGTTCAATCAACAGGTGTTCAAAATTATCCAATACCAATAACAAACATTTATTATGTAAAAAATCCTTAAGTCTTGAAATGAGGTTACCTGAATCCATCATTGGAACAGTGATCGCTTCAATCAAACCGGCAATAAACTCCTCATTGGAATGGGCGCCTATCAGGGATATAAAAAACACACCATCCTGAAAAATGCCCACTTGTTGACGGGCAATTTCCATCGCCAGACTGGTTTTACCTATCCCACCTGGACCATGCAGCGTGATGAGCCGACATACAGGATCGACCAGTAAATTGGTTATTTCATCCAGCTCCAGCTCTCTTCCAATAATAATTGCTTCACCATGCGGGATATTGGTTAACTGAGGCGTTTCTTGTGTAAATAAAGGATTCTTTGACTTATTTTTTCGAGTTTCTTCATAAAAAACCATTGTTTCGTGAGCAGGTTCAACCCCAATTTGTTCCTTGAGGAATTTTCGCAATGATCGAAATTGATTTTCGAAAGCATTCCATTGTCCATCCCTGGCATACAATTGCATCATCATGAGATGCGCAGATTCACTCCAGGGCGCAATACTCAGAATTCTTTGAATTGACTGTTTTGCAAGACCAAATTCGCCGCGATTCTGGTAATACTGTACCAGCAAAATCAATGCTTCCACCGCCAGATGATCCAGGTCTTCACGGATGATACTCACCCATTCATCGAAAAGTGGTGCGCCTGAAATTGAGAATTTTTCCAGGAAATCACCTTCTCTTAATTGCAGGGTACTTGCCAGACTACGAAAATTTATCTGATGAAATTGATCCTGTCTTTGAAAGTGACGATAGGCCTGATTCAGTAACCGCTTGAATTCCAGAACATCAACCCACACCGGTATTGCAGGATTCAGTCGCAAATGATCACGTTCACTCTGAATAATGGGATTCTCAGACCCATTATCACCTAACACTTTACGCAAAATGGAGAGCGTTTGCCGTAAACTCTGTAAAGCCTGTTTTTCAGAGAGATCAGACCAGAACAACCCCGCCAGATAGGAGCGTGGCACCGATCTTTGACTTTCGACAGCCAGATAAACCAGCAATGCACGCGCTTTGTCCGTGTCAAATTGCGTGATTACCTCTCCATCCTTTTCAATTTTCAGATAGCCGAAACAGTGTATTTTCAATTGTTGCATGAGTGAAGAATCTTAAGTGTCTTGCTTTGTCCCTATTTTTGTGACGTTTCTATGACGCCTGCTATGTAAATTATATAAAGAAAAGAATGATCAAACAACTGTTTTTGAGATTAAATCACCTGGAGAATCAACATTGATCATAACCTCACATTACTATTCTTATCTACTCCGTATCTGGCAGCCAGAAAACCAGGTGGGTGATGAGTGGCTTGCCTCTTTAGAAGATCCCAAAAGCCGCGAAGTGATCTATTTCAAGAATTTGGACGAGATGTTTGATTATTTACGGAAAATCAGGTCCAACACAGCAAAAGTAGACACCCACTAATCCCATCATCGATGTTTTTCATAAACCCAATTTTTAATCATATTTTTTATAGGAGCGTTTAATATGAAATCGAAAAGTTTTGCCTGTGTACGTATATTCATCCTGATTGCTTTATTGATAGGGTTGGCATGGACACCCAAACCAGTTCAAGCCGCTACATATACTTTTAATATTTCATCCCACCACCAGTAGATGCTAATGATGTAAATCCTGGAGACAAACAATGTTTGGATACGAATGGGAAATGTTCATTACGAGCCGCATTACAAGAGGTGAATGAAAATTTAACGTCCGCTGACATATTCATTATCAACCTTTCCGCTGGTGGACATCAACTTTCAATTTCAACTGATCTAAATATTAATCGATCAGTCACTATTAATAACAATACCGGATTATTAGCGATGATTAGGGGGATGAGTAAAACCGGGACAATTAATCTGAATAACACAGTTGCAGGCTCGAACGTGATCATGAATAATGTAACCATATCTGACTTTGATACAGCCATAACCCATAAACTTCGAATGTATGACCTGCATATAACGAACACAACCTTCAGTGGAAATTCATCATATGTACATGGAGCAGGG
This sequence comes from Anaerolineaceae bacterium, assembly GCA_019429225.1. Classification (GTDB taxonomy): domain Bacteria; phylum Chloroflexota; class Anaerolineae; order Anaerolineales; family Anaerolineaceae; genus UBA6170. The sequence continues at coordinate 12,900 of JAHYJK010000018.1, read as the reverse complement.
ATGTATTTTAACAAAGGCTATAGCAAATTATCAAATGTAACTATTACCAATAATATCTGTGATTTGATGATTGATGCAACGGATGCTTTTGGTGGTGGAATCTATATCGGTGGAACATCCCAGGTTTACATAAAAAACAGTATTTTAGCAGAAAATATTGACCTATCAGGAACAAATCGAGCTCATGATGTTATTGGAACTATCAGGTCTGAAGGGTATAACGTAATTGGGGAGTGTAATAATGGAATTTATTGCACAGTGGCTGGTAACACAATCGGCAATTTAGTCGGAATCCCAGCAACTCCAATTAACCCTCAATTAGATGTATTAACTATTCAAAACACACCATTTTTCACCTATTACCACCCAATTAAAAGTGGAAGTCTTGCAATCAATGCTGGAGATTCTCTTGGCTGTAAAGATGGGAACGGTTCTATACTTACAACTGATCAACTTGGACAAACTCGAATTCAAATGGGCTGTTGTGATATGGGAGCAGCTAAATCTGCTTTTACAAATTCTGATCCAGTGGCAAGCTTTGTCTTCCTTCCTCTCCTCACCAAATAATCACCTCTCTCCTCTATCTTCCCCCGGATTGCATTTAGTAACACTTGCATCCGGGGGATTTTTTTTATTTTGGAACTTTTTCCTTTTTCCTGTCGTCTTTTCAAAGTAAATTGGATAAAAGAAGTCTGAAATGAAACGTTTATTGTTGTTAAATTTTTTGTTAGTTGTGTTGTTGAGCGGCTGCAACGTCATTACCAGCAGTCAGGCGTATGTCGACGGTCAACCGGTTGATGTTCTGCCCTCCCCGGTAGAAGTATCAGACCCGGTGGTTAAAGATGAAACTTTACAGGAACCGGTGCTGGATGATCAACCCATACCGATTGAGAGTGGTGATTATCAAACCGGTGGTTTTTATCAGAACTGGATTGCCTTCGAAGATGAAAATATGAATATTGCCATGGTGAATCCAGTCACTGGTGAAATCAAACAGGTAACCACCAATGGTAGTTCAGTCATCGACACCGTGGTAGGTGCCCAAACCATCCAGTTCAGTCGACCTGCCTGGTCCAGTGATGGAGAATTATTGGCTTTCAAACAGGAATTATTGACGATGGAACCCGAACGATTGGATACGGTTATGAATATTTGGGTGTATGATCCAACCACACAAACATCCTGGATGATATTGGAGGATGTGATGCTCAGCGGTTTCTCCTGGAGACCCGGCTCTCATACCATCAGCTATACCGTGCATGTGGAACCTGGTTACTTCACCGCGCGTGGTGTGGTGGATGCCAGTTTAGCGCATGGCATCATGCTGGTAGATATTGCCTCTGGTGAAATTTCCGAACTGGTAGCCCCGCAGGATTTCTCATTGGTTCAACCCAAATGGTCACCAGATGGTAGTATCGTGGGCTTTGATAAAGTACATCTCATGGAAGGCCGTGGTAACTTTGCCTGGTACGATTTCACCAACAATACCTACCATAGCTGGGAAAAGGCAGTCGGTGGATACGATTGGTCACCAGCTGGAAATCTGGCATATGACTATCTTACCTACATACCGAGTGGTGAGGAAAGGATCATGTTGAACGATCGCATGAACACCGCAGAAGAGTTATTCTCATCAGCAGTGCAAGAAGGTAGTTTCGCCTTTGCTCCGCGCTTCTCACCCTCCGGTGCTCAACTCGCCTATGTGGTAGGAAATGGCCCAATCGATGAAGTGTTTGGTTACCAATTGATGTTACAGGCGATCGACAGTAGCGATGCTCAGATGCTCCTGGAAGGCGAGCAGATTGAAACATATGCCTGGTCAGGTGATGGAAGTTTTCTGGCAGCCTCCTTGGGTTTTTATGGATCCGCAGACATTGTCGTCATAGATGTGTTGAACGGTACCGTTACCGAAGTAGCGCAGGGTTGGAATCCTGTCTGGCAAAAGTGAAATAATAGCTGAAAAGCTCAAAAGCTGTTGAGTTGTTAGAAAAAAAATCAATACCCCCCTGGTCACATGGGGGGTTTTTCTTTGAAATAGTCAAATTGAAGACCAAAATCAATATAGATTATAAAAAGTGATTGAATTCAATCCAAAATTGTGTTAATGTTAATAACGGTTATGTGCTTAGGTAGATAAAACGCTTGAGATCAGAACCATTTCAACAAACACAAAAATTTGAAGAGAGAAGGTAGCTATGGGAGATAAAAGTCCAAAAAACAAAGAAAAACGTAAAAAGAAACAGGACAGCAAAAAGAAACCAATTATCCCGAATTCACCTGTCAAGTCACTTGATCAGAAAAAATAGAAATCAAAAATTGGAAATGATGTTGACATCATGACCTTGACAAGGTATCCGTCAGGGATGAGGGAGAATTTCAACCGGATTGAGAACCGGTTTATTTGCATTTAAGTAAGTAAGGAGATTTATAGGCTTCGCATTATTTTTCCAGAATAGAAAATAAAATCCCGGTTTAAGCGTGACCGGGATTTTTCTTCTTTTAATTCCAATTATTTCTTGATCTAATTAAAATATTTAACCCAACATGCGGTGTTAAAAACCTTCCTGAAACCAATTGCCTGATAGAACAGTTGGTCAGACCCGACAAATGCCTCTTTCGCGCCTAAGTCAGCACACCTCCGAATTCCTTCCAGCACAGCTGCTTTTCCCAATCCCAACCGACGATAATCCGGATCGGTAGCGACTGGTTCAACATAGGCAAACTGATTGTTTTCATCATAGAACATGCCACAAAAAGCTACAAAATCAGCATTCGGCGCTTTGACGGTAATCTTCAGATCACGACGGGCTTTGGGAGTGTCGAACATCTTTTGTCGGCTGATTAATTCCTTCTCCCCGCCAGGAGGGTCGCCTGGATGGTTGAATCCGCGCCACATGACCCTGTGAACTTTTGCCCAATCACACTCTTCTGCCAGGCTGGTTAAGTGAAAACCTTCGGGGAGGTTGATTTCCGGAAATAGATCTGGAATTTCAAAACGGTATAGCGGACGGGTTTCATCTGGTTTTCTTTGATACCCTCTTTTGGAGAGCAAATCAAGCAACGGTTCATCATAATCATTCACATAGGCAAAAAGAAATTTTTTATTTTCCTTATCGGACAGACCTATTAGATGTTTTTCAGCGTAATCCAGCATTTCTTCTCGCAAATAACGAAAATCAGGATCGAACTCAAAGAATCCTTTTCCCAACCGCCATTCATAATGTGCAAATGCCACAATTTCTGTATTCACTTCCCAAAGTCGCCATTTCCCCATTTGATCAGAATTCAGCGCTGGGTGAAAAATGGCATATTCCCAGGCAGGCTCCAGCCAGTTGCCATCTGCATATCCGGGTAAATAATGTTTAATGAGAAATTCACTCACTTTTTTATAATCTGTTTCATGAATATAAGGACGATTAATAATAGTCATTCATTCTCCTCGCTCATTTCCAATTTTGTTTAATTGATCAATATCGTCTATCGATTGGATCGTGTTTAACGGCACCCAACCAGTTTCTTTGTGTTCATTTTCTGCCCATCCCCAATCATTTAATTCATAAAGCAAAATTAGCTGTTCTCCAATTCTGGTGTTCAACTCCCGGGCAGAATAATCTTGCAATGCAATCCCAGTTTTACCCGCATAATCCATTCTCAAGTATTGAATCGGAGCCCAACCTTGATTGCCATCGTGTGTCGTGACCCGAATCCAGCCGGGGAATTCATCATCTTGAATCCCAACCTCTACCCGTTCGCCAACCTGAAAGCTGATCGGGTTGGGGTAGTTGGATGCATGCGCGGTATGGACAATCCAGGGCATTTGAGCTTATTTTTAGGAAAAGGAATAATAATATATAAATTATTTTACAGATTAATAAGATTTATTCTAGGGGTAATTTCATAAATTATTAACCAATTCTCTGCCAACAAATGATTTCTCAGAATCATCATTATACAAACATTATATATTTACAACAAAAAATATTCCTTTTCCATATAATTATCAAAAAAGAGGAAATGATGACTGCTAATAATATCGAAAGATTCAAAAAACACCAATATATCAATGTGGAAACTTTCCGAAAAAATGGAGTCGGGGTCAAAACGCCCGTCTGGTTCGCCCAGGATGGAGATACGCTGGTTGTGCGCTCGGAATCTACTTCAGGCAAGATGAAACGCATCCGCAATAATACAAAAGTGCGTATTGCGCCTTGTGATTCAAGAGGTGGTGTCCTGGGAGAATGGGTCGAAGCTCGGGCAGATATAATCAAGGACGACGCTGAAAATAAAAGAATTGATCAATTAGTCACGAAGAAATATGGTCTTTTCAAGCGCTTTTTTGATTTGATGCAAAAAATTCGCGGTGGGCAATCTGGTGCCTTCCGGATTTTCTTTCCTGATTTGGAACAGAATTAAAACAAGGATTACGAGGGTTACAATGACGACTTCCATGCCAGCTTCTCCAGGTTTAAGCTAATTTGCTTTTTAGCTCACCTGCCCATAACCGGATTACCCCCCAATCCCGATGATCACCTGCTTTCCAGATACCAAACAGTGTGCTCAAACGGAACTTCAAACGATCGCTTGCAGATGGAATCTTCTTGAGATCCAGACCACCTGCGAAAACTTCAGCGCTGACGGTGGGTACCAATGATTTAACGGGTTGCAACCAGGTTTGTACATGACTGCGACAATTTTCTCCATTTTTCATTGCCAGGGTCATGCAGACCAGAAAGGCAGCAAATGGTTTCTTTGATAATTCGCTCCGGTTCTCGCGCACAAATTTCGTGGCTTCTGGCAGCCAGGTACCAGCCTGAATGCCACTTCCAGCAACTACTGCGTCGTAATTTTCCAAATTTTTTACATCTTTCATAGGGATCACGTCCACCACAAGATGATTATCCTCTATTGTTTTACCTATCATTTCAGCCACTCCCTGGGTAAAACCAGTACAGCTGGCGTACGTAACCAGAACCTTTTTTGCCATGATGATTTTCCTTTCGATATTGTTCAAGTATTCAACGTTTATTAATAATTTCGTTATATGATGGATTTTTTATCAGATTCTCAAAGCGTATTTGAAAACCTATTATATCAATCAATGCAGCGATTGACATTGGATTTTATAAAAAAGTCTTCATTTCCTCGAAATTAGTAAAAATAAGATCAATATTTACAGTGTTAAATCGAATAGATAATTTATAATAAAGTTTATCCAATTTGTTTTCAAAAAAGGACATCCCCATGACCATAAAAATTGAAGAAGTAACTACTCATAAGCAATTAAACACCTTTATTAAATTCCCATTCAGCATTTATAAAGGTAATCCTTATTGGACGCCCCCCTTGTTGATGGATGAGAAAAACACCCTCGATTGGAAGAAGAACCCCGCCTTTGAAGTCGCCCAGGCACGCTATTGGCTGGCTTATAAAGATGAAAAAGTGGCTGGCAGAATTGCAGGTATTTACAATTCCAGATCCAACGAAAAATGGGGACAAAGCAATGTGCGTTTCGGCTGGGTGGATTTCATCGACGATCGTGAAGTCTCCAAAGCGCTCTTTGAAACGGTGGAGAATTGGGCACACGAATTGGGGATGTCGGCCGTGCATGGTCCGCTGGGTTTCACCGACCTGGACCCGGAAGGTATGTTGATTGAAGGATTCGATGAATTAAGCACATTGGCTTTAATTTATAACCATCCCTATTACCCCGAGCATCTGGCTGAAATGGGTTATGTTAAAGACACCGATTGGTTGGAGTATGAGATTCAGGTACCCAATCCACCGCAAGAAAAAATCGCCAAAGCTGCTGAAATGATCTTGAAACGATTCAACTTGCACAAGCTGGAAATAAAGAAAAAGAAAGATCTGCTCAACTACACCAGGGAATTATTTGATCTCATCGATTCGGAATACAGTCACCTGTATGGCACCGTGCCGTTGAGTGACAAACAAAAGCAAGCTTATATTGATCAATACTTCGGCTTTGTTTCGCCGGATTTAGTGCCGATCATTTTGGATGAGAATAATAAAATGGTTGCCTTCGCCATTGTGATGCCTTCTTTATCCAAAGCTTTACAGAAATCTCAGGGTCAACTCTTTCCGATTGGTTGGATTCACTTCTTGACGGCGCTCAAAACCAATACCCATGGCGACCTGTACCTGATCGCTGTCAGATCAGATTATCGTGGTAAAGGAATTAATGCAGCCATCATGCATAGTGTCAACGTGGCTTTGAACAAACATAGGATTACCCAGGTAGAAACCAATGCCAATCTGGAAGATAATATTAATGTGCAAGCGCAATGGAAGTATTTCGAACATCGCCAACACAAACGCCGGCGCTGTTTTATAAAGCATCTTTCATAATGGAATAAAACCAATTACACAAACTGGGTTTAACCTTTGAGAATTGTTACAATGGAACAAAACAGAATATTCTCAGGAGGAAAAAATGGCAGTACGAAAATCAGAAGCTGTATGGCAAGGAACTTTAAAGGAAGGCAACGGTACCATGCGGCTGGGCAGTGGCGCTTATCAGGGGGCTTATAGTTTTTCATCCCGCTTTGAAGAAGGCGTTGGCACAAATCCGGAGGAATTGATTGCAGCTGCGCATGCGGGCTGTTTTTCAATGGCCTTCAGTGGCAACCTCACCAAAGCTGGATTTACCCCGGAACAAATTCACACGGTCGCAACAGTCTCTCTGGGTGTGGTGGATGGTAAAGCCCTCATCAGCGGCATTCATCTGGAGTGTGAAGCTAAAGTAGCAGGAGTCAGCGAGGAAGCCTTTCAGGAAATGGCAGAAGCAGCCAAATCTGGTTGCCCGGTCTCAGTAGCACTATCCAACGTGCCCATGACATTGAATGCAAAGTTGATTTAATAGATTTGATTGAGGATTCAACTGGTGCATTGCACTTAGGGAAAAACAAACTAACACCGAACCCAAACATCATGTGTTCCGCCAATCAACCAAAAGTGCATTGCACCCTCTCTACCGAACCTGGTGCATTGCACTTAGGGAAAAACCAACTAACACCGAACCCAAACATCACGTGTTCTGCCAATCAACCAAAAGTGCATTGCACCTTGTATACCCCACAACAACCTATAGTACAATCATCTTAATCCCAATCATCATCCCTTCCTCACAACTATATACTCCCTATCCTGAAAGGGGCTGTGGTCCATGAATTATTTCCCTACTTACAACATATTCGATATGGCACTCAAACAATTCGACCGGTGTGCCAATCTATTAGAATTGGATCAACCAACCCGCGATTTCTTGCGGGTTCCCATGCGGGAATACCACTTCTCCCTGCCGGTATTCATGGATAATGGCGATCCGATCATCCTGCGGAGTTTCATGGTGCAATACAACGACGGACGAGGTCCTACCAAAGGCGGTGTGCGCTTTCATCCCTCTGAAACCATTGATACAATCCGCGCATTAGCCATGTGGATGACCTGGAAATGCGCCATCAACAACCTGCCGTTGGGTGGAAGCAGCAGTGGCGTGGTATGTGACCCCCAGATGTTCACCTCTGCCGAACAGGAAAGGATTTGTCGCGGTTTTGTGCGTAGAATTGCCCATCTTTCAGGTCCGGAGTGGGATGTTCTCGGACCGGATATGATGACCGGACCACAACATATGCTCTGGATGCTGGATGAATATGAAACCATTCACAACAGGAAAAGCCCCGGTTTTATCACCGGTAAACCAATCCATCAAGCTGGTTCAAAGGGACGTAAAGAAGCGCCGGGATATGGCGCTATGGTCATTCTGCGCGAAGTGCTGAAAGATTTGGGAATCGATATCACTAAAACCCGCGCCAGTTTTCAGGGATTTGGGATGGTAGGGCTGCATGCCGCCCAGCTGTACGCTCAAATGGGAGGAACCATCGCCAGTGTTGCCTGCTGGAATCATGTCGATCGTACTGCCTATACCTTTGTAAAGAAGGATGGTATCGATTTTGATCAATTAACTACCATCACCAATCATTTTGGTGAAATAGACAAAGACAAAGCCATTTCCCTGGGGTATGAATGCCTGCCTGGCGATGATTGGCTCGCGCAGGATGTCGATATTCTGGTACCGGCTGCTCTGGAGAATCAGATTCGCAAAGACAATGTCGACAGAATCCATCAGCAGGTGAAGGTCATCATAGAGGCAGCCAATGGCCCCACCGATCCAGATGTCGATCCAAAATTGAATGAACGTGGGATCACGGTCATTCCTGATATCCTTGCCAATTCTGGTGGTGTGATCTGCAGTTATTTTGAGCAGGTCCAGGGCAACATGAATTATTTCTGGACCAAGGAAGAGGTGCTCAGCAAAATTGATACACAAATCACCTCTGCCTTTTTCGATGTCAGCAATTTCGCCCATTCCTACAATGTTTCCATGCGGGATGCCAGTTATATGCTGGCGATCGACCGGGTTGCGCGAGCCTGCCATGAACGCAGCTGGATCTGATCATCAAAGCAGCCTATATGCCTGAGGATTTATATCCATTTAAACTTATCTCCATGATCAGGAAACCGGGGCCATCTGATATTTCTCTGGATGACCGATTTGAAATTGGCGGAAAAGCACTCGGCTTATTAAATGCCAGGGAAATGCTGCATGATATCGATCCAGATGAAATCCCTGGCATTGATCTTGATATTCCGGACATGGTGGTCATTGGAACCAGTGTATTTGATGCTTTTATAGAGCGCAACCCATTAGCGGAAATCGCATTTTCGATCGTTAAAGACAATCGCATTGCGCATGCCTTCCAACAGGCAACCATACCCTTCGAAGTTCTGGGAGATTTGCGTAATTTACTTGAAAAATGGAACATGCCACTGGCGATCCGTTCATCCGGTTTATTGGAAGACAGCATGCAACACCCCTTCGCTGGTGTCTACTTAACCAAGATGATACCGAACAATGCCGTCAGTTTGGAAGCTCGTTTCCAAAAGCTTGTCGAAGCCATCAAATTTGTGTGGGCATCCACTTATTTTCGGGTGGCCAAAGATTATTGCCAGGCAACCAATCTGGACATTCACACCGAAAAAATGGCGGTGATCATTCAGAAAATGGTCGGAAAACGCCATCAAAACCGCTACTATCCCGAACTATCTGGAGTTGCCCGGTCTTACAACTTTTACCCGGTTAAACCAGCCAGACCTGAGGATGGGGTTGTCAGCCTGGCTTTGGGTCTGGGAAAGACAGTGGTGGATGGAGGCAAAACCTGGACATATTCTCCAAAGTATCCCACCATCCCACCGCCTTTTAAAACCATTCAGGACACACTGCATGAAACCCAAAATGAGTTCTGGCTCGTCAATATGAGCGAGGATTACGAATACGATCCCATCAAAGAAACTGAACACATGCTGCAGGAAAATATCCGAACGGCAGAGAAAGACCAGGTTCTGGAGCATCTCGTTTCCACATATGATCTCGAAATGGATCGTTCATCGATGGGTTTGGGGGGAAGAGGACCCAGAGTTTTGACCTTTGCTCCCCTGCTCCATCTGAAAACAATTCCTTTCAACAACCTGGTTAATCAAATCCTGCAAACGTTTGAAGCAAGATTGTCTTATCCGGTTGAAATCGAATTTGCGATGACTTTCAACCCGCATCACTTCAGCCTATTGCAGGTACGACCCATGAAAATACCCAAAGATAATCTGGTGATGACCGAGGAAGAATTGACCGGCGCAGACACTTTGATTGCATCCAAACATGTGCTGGGAAATGGTATTCTGGAAGGTATACAGGACATCGTTTATGTGAAACCAGATTGTTTTGATCTCAAATTGACCAAACAGATTACCTTGGAATTAGAGAACCACAACAAACGTTTATTGGAAAAAAACCGGCCGTATGTATTGATCGTTTTTGGTAGATTAGGGACACTCGATCCCTGGTTGGGTATACCCATCACCTGGGGTCAAATTTGCGGAGCCAGGGTAATTGTGGAAGCTACCCAGGAAAATGTGAAAGTTGAACTCAGTCAGGGTTCGCACTACTTTCACAATATTATCAACCTGGATGTCAAATATTTCAGTATGCCGTATTCTCAACCTTATCGTATCCAATGGGATTGGTTGGCGAGCCAACCGGTTGAGCATGAAGGTATGTCTACCCGGCATGTGAAACTCGATCAGTCATTAACGGTCAAGGTTGATGGAAAAAAGGGTTGGGGGATCATTTACAGGAACGAATTAAAAACTCCTGCTTGATTTTGACTCAAGTTTGTTGGATAATAATCACTATCATATTTATAATTTTTATCTATTTTCTCTACTTTTTATTGTTAATCAAACGAAATTATTCCAATTTTCTAAAGGAGAATATGATGTCAGTGATCCAGGATGTAATTGCCAATTTAGTTGAAAAAGAAATCGGACAGCCAGAATTTATTCAGGCTGCTATCGAAGTGTTGCATTCGCTTGAGCCAATGGTGCCAAAACATCCAGATTTCATCAAAGCTAAAATCTATGACCGCATCGTCATCCCGGACCGGGTGATCATGTTTCGTGTGCCCTGGGTGGATGACAATGGCGAGGTGCAGATCAATCGGGGATTTCGGGTACAGTTCAATAATGCGATTGGTCCATACAAAGGTGGTTTGCGATTCCACCCTTCTGTCAATCTGGGTATCATTAAATTCCTCGGTTTTGAACAAATCTTCAAGAATTCATTGACCACCCTGCCTATGGGTGGCGCCAAAGGTGGTTCCGATTTTGACCCCAAAGGGAAATCAGACAACGAAGTCATGCACTTCTGCCAGGCGTTTATGCGCGAGTTATTCCGCCATATTGGCGCGGATACGGATGTGCCTGCCGGCGATATCGGTGTGGGTGCCAGAGAGATCGGCTTCCTGTATGGTTACTATCTCAAGATCGTGAATGCCAATACCAGCGTGTTGACCGGCAAAGGGTTGGAGTACGGTGGTAGTTTAATCCGTCCCGAAGCAACCGGGTATGGTTCGGTTTATTTCGCCCAGGAAATGCTTGCGACACGGGGGATTGATATTCAAGGAAAAGTTACTGCAGTTAGTGGTTCTGGAAATGTAGCCCAATACACGATTGAGAAATTGATCCAGTTGGGTGCAAAAGCCATCACCATTTCCGATTCAAATGGGACCATCGTGGATGAAGCCGGAATCGACCAGGAAAAACTGCAATTTATTCTGGAATTGAAAAATTACCGGCGGGGACGCATGAGTGAGTACGCCCAGAGATATAATGTTCCCTATTACAAAAATAAAGGTGTCTGGGATGTGCTGCGTGAGCAGAATATTAAAGTGGAGGTTGCCTTTCCTTCAGCGCATGAGAATGAAATTGACCAGAACAACGCTCAAGCACTGGTGAACAATGGTTGTTATTGTGTTTCAGAAGGAGCTAATATGCCCTCCAATCTGGATGCGGTAAATGTCTTTCTGAACCACAACGTATTATTTGGACCGGGAAAAGCAGCCAATGCAGGTGGAGTCGCTGTCTCTGGGCTCGAAATGGCACAAAACAGCATCCGCATGACCTGGAGTCGGGAAGAAGTTGACCAGAAACTGCAGGTGATCATGAAGAATATCCACAGTAACGCCCTGGAAGCATCCGAAACTTATGGTCGTAAAGGAAATTATGTCATCGGCGCCAACATAGCCGGTTTTCTGAAAGTTGCCAAAGGTATGCAGGCTTATGGGATTGTTTGAGTTAAGTATGACCTCAGGTTCAAAAGAGTATCAAAGAATTCTATAATATTTGTACAAAATAAAACTCCCGTTTACCATTCTGTTGGAAACGGGAGTAATAATTATTTCATAAAAATTTCATTCACCACAACTCACATTGGGGTTGAACATTGCAAACATGCCACTGGGATTCGGTGACCAAACCCAGACGTGCAAATCATAATGTGGTGGTTGACCAGGACCATGAGCATCCATAGGACCATTAAAAGGAATACCAAATAAAACCGGGGCAGGGATGGGTACTGGATCAGGTATTGATGAATCCGGTGCTCCAATGGTAAGCATGTATTCCACGCCTACCAGTTTTAAACCATTTCCACTCGGAGCATATAACAGGATTTCTGGTTCCAATAGGTTGGTTGTGGGATCCATTATTCTGTCAATATTTATATAGTGGATACCCATTCCTCCTAAGCCTGGTGCAAAAACACATTCATGATCAGGAACAAACCCATCAGCTAATGCATTATTCACATCATGATACTTGGCAGTCGCATTTCTCACAGCGGCCAAATCTTTTAATACTGCCGGATCATTGACCTGCATGGATGCAGCTAAAGCCTGACCGGATACAACAAGCAACAATGATAGTGCAATAATGATCGATACAATTTTGATTTTCATTTATCCTCCAATGGATTAAATAATAAATTTTTGTGAAATGATCTTCACAAAAATACCAAAGAAATAATTATTGAGATAAATGCATTGATGAATAAATTGGATATTGTAGATAAATTTTATCATATTTATCATTATAGCGAATGATTTAAAATTTACAATAACCAATTTTTGCAGATTTAATTCATAGAACCAGTCGAAGCCTTACTACTCGTCCAGCTCCCTTTTTTGCGCCAGCAAGGCTGCTTCCAACCTGTTTCTTACCTTTAATGAAATAACAGGATGTGACTTGAAATCCCAGCCCCACCCTATTCTCGAATTATTTTTCATTTATGCTGGTGTGCCCGCGATATTCACCATCCAGTTAATTCCAAATTTATCCACAAACATCCCAAAAGAATCACCCCAGGGTGCTTTTGCCAGAGGTTCAATGACTGTTCCACCAGCTGAAAGCATATTGTAATAACGGGATAATTCTTCTTCATTGTCGCCACTCAATGTGATGCTGATATTCGTCCCGGATTTTAAATCCATT
>JAHYJK010000285.1 GCA_019429225.1 Anaerolineaceae bacterium | reverse complement strand
GACTGGATGGCCAAACCCCAGGATGATGCCTTTGTTTTTTAAAATCCGCCGGACATCCTCAGCCGCTTGTTGGGGAGATTTGTAGCGTTCAATCACTTCCATGGCACCTTCATTGGCACCGCCATGGCGGAATCCTTTTAATGCGCCAATGGCACCTGTAATGGCAGAGTAAAAATCGGTGCCGGTACCCGCAATTACTCGTGAACTGAAGGTGGAGGCATTGTATTCATGCTCGGCATATAAAACAAAAGTGACATCCAGCGCACGGGCATGGATTTCACTTGGTTTTTTCCCATGCAGGAGATGCAGAAAATGAGCTGCGATTGAATCATCATCGGTTTCGACCTCAATGCGTTTACCATGATGGGCGTAATGATACCAATACAACAGCAAGGAAGGGAAGACTGCCAACAATCGATCAGCAATGTGACGTGCGCCTTCCGGAGAATGGTCACCTCGTTCGGGTAACACTGCACCCAGGATACTGCAGCCAGAGCGCATGACATCCATGGGATGCGCAGCAGCAGGTATCTGTTCCAGGGCTGCTTTGACAGGCGCGGGAATGCCACGCAGATTTTTTAATTTGAGCTTGTAGCGTTCCAACTCATTCTTGATAGGCAAATCCCCATGCACCAGTAAATGTGCCACCTCTTCAAAACTGGCATGCTCAGCCAGATCGAAAATGTCGTACCCGCGATAGCGAAGATTATGACCTTCGGTGCCGACTGTGCAAATTTCAGTTTCACCCACCGGTACACCGGAGAGTTGAACCATTTTTTTAGCGGACTTTTTTCCTTCAATCGTTTGTGTACTCATGTCCTTCTCCCTGATAATTGATCTGATCCCAATTCGTTGAAATCACCCATATTATTTTCTGAATAGGATGATTGAAATAGTTCGTCCAGTTTTTCTTCATACGCGTAATAATTCAATATTTGGTAGAGCTCATCCCGTGTTTGCATTTTGGGAAGCATACTTTCCTGGGTACCCTGATCACGGATGGTCTGGTAAACCTGCAAAGCAGCAGCACTCATCGCCCGAAAAGCGCTCAATGGATAGAGCGCCAGGCTGACACCTACAGACGCCAATTGCTCGCGGGTGAATAGGGGTGTCTTGCCGAATTCAGTCATGTTTGCCAATACTGGAACGTGTAAGGCACCCACAAAAGCCTGGTATTGATTCAATTCGGTTACAGCCTCCGCAAAGATCATATCCGCGCCAGCGAGGATATATGCCTTTGCACGGTCAATCGTGGCTGCAAGGCCTTCGGACGCCAAAGCATCGGTGCGCGCCATGATCACAAATCCTGGATCGGTGCGGGCATCCACGGCTGCTTTGATACGATCACACATTTCGTCTTTCGAAACCAGTGCTTTCCCCGGTCGATGTCCACAGCGCTTGGCCTGCACCTGGTCTTCCAGATGCATTCCGGCTGCTTCGGATTTGATGAGCGATTTCACCGTTCTGGCAATGTTAAAGGCCGAACCAAAGCCGGTATCCACATCCACCAATAATGGCAGATCACAGGCATCTGTGATGCGGCGTACATCGATCAGCACGTCCTCGAGGGTCGTAATCCCCAGATCAGGAACACCGAGTGACCCGGCAGCGACTCCCCCACCGGAAAGGTAGATTGCTTTGAAACCCGCATTTTTTGCTAACAATGCAGCATAAGCATTCAGAACACCCACTACCTGTAATGGTTTTTCAAGTGCAAGTGATTGACAGAAAACAGCTCCCCTGGATGATAAATCTGGCAATTTTCCCTCTGAGATGTAAAGAATTCCCGGGCAGTGTGGATGATGCAGGATTGGAATAACTGACCTGGTAGTAAGACTATAGCCAATGGAAAGGGGTAAGTCAACTTTTTATATAAGTTTTGTCAAGAATCTAGAGAGATCATCCTTATTTTCGTCGATTTTAATTTTCCAAAAATACCAATCGGTAGAGTTTTTTGATGAGCATCCCTACTTTTCGATCGATTGCCCTGCCTGCTCCCAGGCAACCATTCCACCATCCAAATTCCAGATATTAGAATACCCAAGTTTTACCAACTCCTCCGCAGCAATCGTGCTCATGCGATCACTTCGACAATATAAAACTATTTTTCCCGTTTTGTTTCCACCCAATTTGTCCAAATTTTGACCAATCGTGTCATAAGCGATTGACAAGTCGGTTTCAGGAAGGTCGCCTTCAAATGGAATATGTACATTTACTAAAGTAAAGTCTTTATTCTCCATCATAACCAGCAGTTCACTCACTGATATATCTTTATATGAACCTCCATTAACTTTAATTTCTTTACCTATATCGGTAGTGCTTGAAATATCTGTTGAAGAATTGGAAGCTTGGCATGCACTTAATCCCAACATCGCTAAAACAAATAAAGCTTTTAGAATATTGTTTCTCATTCTCATTTTCCTTTTTTCTTAACTTACAAATATTTTTAACAGAAAATTCATTTTTCATCCTCTGAAGCAGAATTGACACATCTACTCTAAAATTATTATGCCAAAAAGTAGAGCGGATAGCAATCCCATACCTTCGAAAAGGTTGACCAAACTCATTTCTGTAAAATCGTACCCACCGCCTGACGTGCTTCCAGACATTTGCATTGAAAATAATTTAAGCCATATTGGTCGCTTACCCAAGGGTGCCTCCCAATGATCATTTTATTTTTGCCTGTATCCATATTTCCTGAACTGGGTGATCCGGGTCATTGGTTTCGATCATCACCCCACGGCGGACAGTCTTTCCTCGCATATCGTGATAACCTGTGTCAAATTGCAAAGTCATTAGTACAACTTTTCCTGGCGGAATTTCATTCGCTGTGAAAATTGCTGTTGTACATCCACATGTTGTAAAAGCCCGCAGAATAATCAAAGGAGATTCGCCAGAATTAGAGAATATGAATGTGCGCTTCAAAATCTGTTGGGAATTGACCTCCCCAAAATCGTAAAATTTTTCTGATATCAGAATCTGCGGCTTTTCCGTTGGATCATTAGAGATCAGACTAAGGTTTTGAGGAGTACTCATGAGATTTAAATCATGAATCGCATATATTTGGTCTCCGTAAACCACGTCTGCAGGTGAAAAATGAATCTTTGTATTCATTGTAGTCAACGTGTTAGCCCCAAAAAAAATGAAAGCAATAACCAAAAAAATCACTAAACAGAGAATTAAATAGTCCCATGCCTTATTTTCTGTCAATCGCAAAAATCCAAAAAGGTGATTCAATATTTTTTTAAGCGGGATTAGCAGAATTTTCTTAATCATTAACGAAATGCCATGTAAATGATCGTGATGGAACATCCAAACCTGTAATGGTAATTGTGATGCTCTTGGCTCCGGTTAACAATCTTGTTTCATCAAATGAAGATGGAAAATATAGCTTCCCTTCAACATGGTGCCCTTCGCGTGGAGCATCCCAAAGAGTTGCCTGAACAGTTTTTCCTGTATCCGTTGTGAGGACTGTAAGTTCAGCAAGATCCATGCTCAGGTCGATCGAATGGGTATTTAAAGCGACAACAAAGGTTAGAGGTTCTTCAGAATTGTCATTTTTTTCTGGCGTAATATCCACTGTTATAAATCCCTGTGCATCTGATTTCGTACCTTGAATAGCAGGTTCAACTTCCTGCATCGCAATGTCAGTTGGTTGAACCTGAGTTGATTGAACTTGCGTTGACTGGACTTGAATTGATGGTTCTATCGTGGGATCAATTCCTGAATCTTGTATGCTGCAGGCAGCCGCTCCAAAAATCGTTACAATAACGATGAAGTAAACAAAGAGTCGATGATTTTTCATATGACATCCCTAATAATGTGTGAATTTAATATTAATGTTCTTGCTCTTTGACTTTCGCGAATTAACAGAAAGAGCATGTAGCTTATTCCTATAAAAGTCATTCCCAGGCCAATACCCATAAAAAGTAGCCGGTATTTCGCCAGAAAAGTAGCGGCGACCGTTAACCCTAAAATCGGAAGCACATCGGTTACATGGTGCACGCAACACGCTACCATCGCTACGGTTGAAGTGGTTCCACTGGCCCCCATACTTGCACCTGTCGCAGGAATTTGTTTGGATCCAATCAAGTTGGAAGCATTTACCGGCAAATATAATTTCCATTTCAGGAT
>JAHYJK010000284.1 GCA_019429225.1 Anaerolineaceae bacterium | reverse complement strand
CGAGGATGGCAAGCACGAATATTTGTATGCGACCGAAGATCACGCTCCAGAATCGTTGGGGTTCAAGGATGAGTTGAAGCTATATCTTGATGTGACCCCTGGACTAAATATCCAACTTGTTGTCGTGTTTTTGGATTCGAAAAAACAAAAAATCAGCCATGTCATCAAGTACCCGAATCGAAACCAGGAGGCGGATATCCCCCTGGGAACGGAATGGCTTCGATTTGGCTTGCGATTCTACGCCGGAGGGAGCGCAGATATCAAGGGCTTGGTCCTTGGGCACCGCAACCTGCAACCGGTTGAGCTGATTGGTCGTGCAGAGCATCTTCTCCTGACAAATCATTACCCGTCATACGAAGACTTGTACCGTAACGGTTTTGTTCATAGCCGGGTGCGCGCGTACCGTGAGCGAGGTTGCAAGGTGGATGTCTTTCGTTTGCGAACCGATGAGGCTGTTTCATTTCACGAATTCGAAGATATTGATGTGACCACAGGGGACCAGAAAGTTTTGTACCAGATGCTTTCAACTGGCCAATATAAAAGTGTGCTGGTTCATTTTCTGGATCCTGAAATGTGGGAAGTTCTTAAACATCATATTGATCGAATCAAGGTTTTTGTGTGGGTACATGGTGCCGAGATACAACCGTGGCATCGACGGGATTTTAACTACCAAACTGAGGACGAGCGATCAGTCGCCAAGATGAAGAGTGAAAAACGGATGGCTTTCTGGAAAGGGTTACTCAAAGAAATACCATCCAACCTTAAGCTTGTTTTTGTTTCTAAATATCTGGCTGACGCTGTTATGGAGGATTTGGGCTTCGTTTTGCCTGAGGCAAAGTATTCGGTGATTCATAATGCTATTAACACGGACACCTTTATATTTGTTGAGAAATCCTCAGAGCAGAGGAAGAAAGTATTATCAATAAGGCCTTATGCTTCACCGGTTTATGCAAATGATCTGAGTGTTAAGGCAATTCAAGCATTGAGCCACAAACCTTGGTTCAAGAACCTCGAATTCCGCATGATCGGAGATGGCAAGTTTTTTATAGAAACCATAGAGCCACTGCGTGAGTTCAGCAATGTCATAATTGAACAACGTTTTCTGAATCAGGAAGAAATTGCTACACTTCATCGTCAGTACGGTATTTTTCTTTGCCCTACACGAATGGATTCTCAGGGCGTGTCGCGGGATGAATCGATGGCCTCTGGGCTGGTTCCCATCACAAACAATGTGGCCGCGATTCCAGAGTTTGTTGATGATACATGCGGGATTTTGGCTGAGGGTGAGGATGCTGAGGCATTGGCTGCTGGGATCGCCACATTGTATGAAAATCCCAGCATGTTCCTGGCGATGTCTCAAGCGGCGGCTGCCCGGGTGCAAAGACAAACCTGTTCAAAAAAAACAATTAACCAAGAGCTGTTGTTGTTTATTAATAATGAATTAGCGCATTTCTGATCATTGCGTCTTGTAATATATTACTATGGATGAACATTGTTGCTTTTTTTTGCCATAAATATATGTTTGTAATTGTTAAGTGCCAGCACATCGTAGACAAAAAAATGTGCCAGCACATCGTTTACAGAATAATTCTCTGACAATCGAATAGCCACCTGTCATCCTTATGAACATTTCCGCGACGGAGGTGATCATGAAGGATGAAGAAAAGCAACGTATCTTGGCAGTAATAAGATTTCTCGCAGGTGAAAAGCCTGAGAGCATATGCTTCTCACTGGGGCGTTCTCGACCATGGCTTTACAAGTGGGTTCGACGGCATTCTGACCATGATGATGTATGGTTCAGGAGTTCATCGAAGAGACCTGCTAATACCGCAAATCGAACGCCAACAGAAATTGAGGAAATCGTCAAGCTTGTGCGTTTGAATCTCTACAACCAGGATCTGTTCTGTGGTGCGCAGGCCATTCAATGGGAGCTTGAAGACCTTGGCGTATTGCCGTTGCCTTCGCTGCGTACGATCAATCGAATTCTCAAACGCAATGATCTGACTCATCGCAGAACCGGCAAGTATGAGCCGAAGGGGACACCTTATCCCAAACTCCCGGCGTTGCTGCCGAACCAGACCCATCAGATGGATCTGGTCGGCCCCTGTTACTTGAGCGGTCCGATCCGTTTCTATGGGCTCAACGCGATCGATACGGCAACCGCGCGTTGTGGACTACACTCCTCATCGTCTAAGTCAGGAGAAGACGTTCTGGAGGGAACCTGGGACATCTGGTCGCGGCTTGGAATACCGGACAACCTCCAGGTTGATAACGCCATGTCTTTCCTTGGCAGTCCGAGGTATCCGCGAGCATTGAGCCAGTTCGTCCGGCTTTGCCTGCAGCATGATGTCGAGCCGTGGTTTGTACCCATGGCCGAACCTTGGCGCAATGGGAGCATCGAACAGTTCAATGATCATTACCAACAGAAATTTCTCCGCAAGGTGATCATGACCTCGACCGATGAACTGGCTGCCGGGACAATGACCTTTGAACAGCGGCACAACAGTTCCTATCGCTACAGCAAGCTTGGCGGGAAGACGCCCATCAAGGCGCTATCTGCAAGCAAGGCAACACTGAGGTTCCCGAATCCAGACGACAGTCCCCAACAACGGTTGGAGAAACCGGAGACAGGCCGTTACCATTTGGTTCGTCTGATTCGCAGCGATCTCAAACTCAGCATTCTCGGTGAACTCTTTTCCGTTCCGCCGGAACTCAAGCTCGAATACGTGGTGGCTACTATCGATGTCAAAGAACAAAGGTTAAAACTCTATCTGGACAAAACCCAGGTCGAGGAATTTGACTACAAAATCCGATAATTCATTCGTTGAGTCTACGATGTCCTGGCACTAAAAAGTGTCTACGATGTCGTGGCACTCAACATTTAGTTGCTTGAACATTAAGATTCCACGGCTTATCTTCAATGCGAAGAACATCACAGTAACCATTTTTTACAAGCAAATCGCGGATTGACTGGTAATTAAAACCACTCTTGTGAACATCCCATGATTTCGTACTCCCCTCACTTTGCCAACCCCAAAAACCGGCAATGGCATGTTGACGAAGCGTCCAATTGGAATTAGTTGCAGATATCTTCGTGCCATCATGGGCAAGCCATTGAGAAATATGATAGTCAATATCAGGAATAACTATAACCAGCCGTCCTCCTTTAATTTGAAGCCGTCTCCAAACCTGTATTGTCAACTCGACCTGTACAAAAGTAAGATGTTCTAAAAAGTGTCTTGAATATATTTCTGATACAGATTCACCCTTGACATACTTATCTATTTCCCACGAGTTGCAAATATATTTAACACCTCGGAACCAACGTATATCAACACCGTCAAATCCGACACTCAAGCTCGGGCCACAGCCAAATTCAAGCCTTGATGGTGAAGATTTTACCACGCGTTTAGGTTGCATCATGAGATAAGTAGCGCCTTCTTGAAACCTTGAGAAAACATATCGGCAGATACTTTTATTGAATCCTTTATGCTTCATCGTGGGTCAATTCCCAATCCGCTAGAAATTGCTGCCCTGCAAAAGCGGGTTTCCCTTTAACAAAAAGCTCGCAAAAATTTTGAAGCCAATCATAATGGGCTGTCATATTTTCTGACATCAGCAAAATAGAAAGATTATAAAAACCTGGATTTAAAGAGAATTTTTTGATGCTCACCTTTATGAAATTTCGATGATTATCCAATATATAAATTTTTTCTTCGCTGATATAATTGTTACATTCAGCAACGGCTTCCCCATCTCTTGTGTGAAATGTAAGATCTAAAGTGATGTAACAACTCTTATTTGATATTACAGATATTTCAAAATCAAGATTATCTCCATAATCAATATGAACAGTACTTTTTTGGGTTATTTCAATTTTCTCTTTGTTGACAATAATAGATACGAAAGTAGCTTCTTTACTCCCTAACCTTTTTGTATCGACGCGTTTATTTTGAACTGAATTATTATAATTAAAGATGCCTTCCTGCACACACAACAACCCAGAAGAAACTCCTTTTTCCAAGCACAGTGAAAGTTTACACATCCTGGCGACGTGGGGCATTGAGTGTGTAACGAAAACAACAGCAGAATTTTTTAATAGTTTATCTATGCGGTTATAACATTTCGTACGAAAACCTGAGATCG
>JAHYJK010000283.1 GCA_019429225.1 Anaerolineaceae bacterium | reverse complement strand
CCTTCGCTGAACATCCTGATCAAACTGATGACCATGGTCTCAGTTGTCTTCGCCGGTCTGGTGGTGGCTTTTGGGAATGGCCAGGGCTTGATCTTTATGCTCTTGCATTAGTCATTAAGCACACCCGGCTATTACGAATAAAATCCTTTGATCCTTTCTTCTGCTCGGGTTACCTCTTGAGCAAGAAAGGATCTTTTTTTTAATCACGCACTGATGTTGCTGCTGAGTAATTTCGCAAGATCCCTGGTAGTCAAAACGAACCACACGAATAACTCACTCGCATTTCATTGAATTTGCGGATGAAACGGAATGTCCGTTTATAATTGAGAAATCCCAATCAATTCGAATCGAGACAATATGCAGGAATATACCTATAAACAAAATCAGCTAAAATCGCTTCTTGAGCAACACAAACTCAATGGCTTGCTACTCAACCGGGTGTCAAGTATTTCCTGGGCAACCTGTGGGGTGAATAGTGCCGTCAACACGGCAACCACAAATGGGCCTGTTAAATTATTAATCACCAAAGATAAGAATTACCTGATTACAAAAAATATCGAAGCCCCGCGTCTGGAACAGGAAGGTCAGCTCAAAACGCAAGGTTGGGAATTTATTGTCACCCCCTGGCATGAACCGGATTTTGATCCCAGAGAGATTGTCGGTGATGGTCTTTTTGGTGCAGATCATTGCTATCCTGGTGCCATCGACTTAACTGCCAAAATTTCCCAACTGCGGTCAAATTTATTACCCGCTGAACAAGCCCGTTTTAAAGAACTGGGTGACATGTGCGCAGCAGCCATGTCAAAGACCATGCATGCCATTAAACCGGGCATGACCGAATTTGAGATCGCCTCCTTTTTATCCTTTGAAACAGAAAAACAGGGAATAAAAGCCATTGTCAATCTGGTCGCGACGGATGAAAGAATCTTTAAGTATCGTCACCCGCTGCCAACTGAAAAACAATTGGAAAGATACGCTATGGTTGTCTTGTGTGGAAGAAAATGGGGTTTGGTGTGCTCCCTCACCAGACTGGTGCATTTTGGAAAAATTCCCGTTGAAATTCAAAACAAATTAACGTCTGTGGCAAAAATAGATACAGAATTTATCAGGAACACCAGACCCGGAAAAACAACCGGCGAAGTCTTCTCAATGGCTAGAGAAGCGTATCAAAAAGAAGGCTACCCAGATGAGTGGAAACTTCACCACCAGGGCGGAATTACCGGCTATGAACCACGTGAATCCGTCGCTGGTCCTCAATCAAAACAAATCATTCGGGCAGGGCAATTCTACGCCTGGAACCCATCCATCAGCGGGGTAAAATCAGAAGATACCATTTTTGTAGGTGAAACGGAAAACGAAGTGATTACAAAAATAGAAGGTTGGCCGACAATTGATGTTTCCTCAGATGGTATCAATTATCAGCGCCCAGCCATACTTCAGAAATAGAATGATAGCAAGCCATTAGCTCATTCTTCCAGTTTTTACTCTAAAGATTCTGATCTAACTACTAAGTGATCAGAATTTTTTCCAATAGGTCACGGACAGGGACTTGCTATTTCAAGCCACTCGATACCAGAGCTTTCAAAGTTATTCTTATATTGATCCGCCAGCCAGGTACATCGTTGATCACTGCGGATTGCACCAATTTTTGAAATCCCATGATTAACCCATTGGCATTCACCACTGGCTTCGTAACGTCTCATAACGCTATACTCTTTCACATCGCCCGGCGCAGCAGCTCCAAAGCCATCCCAGCGTTCGCCCGTCCAACTCAACCCCGTGTCCCTGGCAAACGCATATTGGAAATAAAAAATATTCACCAATTCACTGGAATCATTGGTGATTTTAATCTTTGCAGAGCAATCATGACTGCAGGGTGAATTTTCTTGGAATTTTAAATTCTTTGCTTCATCCATCTCAATTGTCAGATAACGGGTCATATCACATTCTTCCAGGCTGAGATTTGCTTGTGTGTCAGGTTTCTCTTCTTCTACTTGCTCATCAGATTCAGAGAGTGTTATTTTTATCCACTTAAATCCAGCCCAATTAAGAGTTCCATCATCGGATTTTGTTCTTATATTAAATCCGAAAAAATTCTCTCCCTGGTTCAAATTAAGATACGTTGTTTCCCCAATGTTTTTTGTGGCAATCTGGGTGGGAGTTTGATAATCCGAGGCTGTCTGCCAAATCGTCACTTCCCCTGGACTGTTGATCTGATCAACAAACACATCTACGACTGCATTATTCGTCTCATATTCCCTTTCAACAGTGATCGCAGGCATCTTCTGAAATGAGCTGTCACGATCGACGATATTAATGCGAAAACGCGGGAATGGGTCTGACGTAAGGGAACCACTTTCCACCTGAGACCACAGATCACCGATCAGCTCCCAATGCACCAGGTCTTTGGGTGGAATATAGTAATAGTGACTGAATGCCAAAGGGGCACCATCCGATTTCAAACTTGAATGATAGACCTGAAATGAGGATGAACTCAAATCAAATGCCACTGTCCTGGTGCCATCTTTAGGAATATTTGGATCATAAATATAAAAAGTGCTGCCTGTTTTTTGATAGGCAATGATCGCATGCCCTTCACCACCCTCGCCAGCCGATAAAATGATTAATTGAGGTTTTCCTGTTATTAACATCAGGTAGGCAACCGTGAAATACGTCCGTAGTGGATTTCTTTTTTCAAAATTTGCCCAATATGTCACATCCGGGTTACCTTCGAACCAGACATTACTTTGCACAATACTGCTTAGTTTATACACCATCACATCATCCTGCCATAAATCAGGTGTTTCAAAAAAAGCAGTATCGTATCCATCATAGGCAACAAACAACGGTTTATCTTTGTATTTTTCATGGTAATAAAGATTTGCCAGGGATTGTCCAGCGCAATGACCATTCGGGGTAAACCATGAACCCTGGTTCGGAAATTTAAAATTACTCTTCCCAAACACAAAGGATGTATCAATATCCTCATACAACGCTATTTCCCTGACCATAGCGAAGATAAATTTGGAGAATCTTTTTGAGAGAAAGGTGAGGGAATCAGCAGTTTCCCCAACAACAGGGAGCCCTTCCAGTTCATTGGTTTCAGGGTCAAGATGAAATGGTAAGGCAAAATAACCGTCTGGCACTTTCAGTGGCACTGTGATTTCCAGGAAATCGTCTGGTGTGATATCCTGTAGATCAATATCAATCAACGGGGTGATGGGTTCGAAATGTTCACCATATGAGTGGCTTTTCACATCCTGATAACTGATACAAATCTCCACAGGTTCAGTGAGCGCATTCTCTGGCGCATGTATTCGCATACCATCCAGAGGATCTCCTGGAATATCCACGGTTATCGCTTCACCGGCAGCGAGGACACCGCCCAAAACCTCTTTCACTTCTCCCAAATTCATTGGTGAAGGGGATGCTGCATTTTCAGACGATTCTGTCCTGGTTGGTAAGTTGCACCCAAAGGTGATACTCAGTAAAAGGATACCAAGGATCAAAAGCTTGATGAGTTTAAGGTTGATATTCATTTTCCCCTCCATACTAGACGGTGAAAAGGATGGCATAACCAAATTTGGATTAATTCATTATACAGAAAACGTTTGAAAGTGATAAATTTCAGGAACATCAAATTTAAATATGCAATTTTGAGGTCTTTATTTTTTAATAGATTTGATGTTTAATATTCATAGGGATTGGATTTGAATAAAAGGATGGATAATATGAAAAAGCGAATAATTCCGTTGTTTGTTTTATTCCTTTTGGTTAGCTGTCAAAGTAAATCCGCAAGCCCTTCATCTAATGACATTCCTGAAAACATAAACGAGATTGCAGACGCTTGCAACCAACCAGTTGATTTTGGTTTTTTTGTAGAAAGCGCAGTTGATTCACCAGGAGACATAATCATCTCAGTGGAGGATGGAGTTTCCTTTACCGAAATGGGTTCCCAGGGCATTCAAGAAATCACTGATATATAAACCAGATTATCTATTTACCTTGAGCAGCCGTTTTCGTCACCCAGGAGCGATACAGGAACAAAAAACGTAGCATGATGGGTGCATAAAGTAATCGTGTCCACAGATACTTCAA
>JAHYJK010000017.1 GCA_019429225.1 Anaerolineaceae bacterium | reverse complement strand
CCCGTCATCGCCTTGGTAGGCTTTTACCCTACCAACTAGCTGATGGGACGCAGGCCCCTCCCAAAGTGGATTTCTCCTTTAATCTAAAGCTTCTAAGCCCTTTAGACCATATGCGGTATTAGCAACCTTTTCAGGCTGTTATCCCCCGCTTTGGGGCAGGTCACCAACGCGTTACTCACCCGTTCGCCACTAAGTGTTCGATTGCTCAAACACCCCGTTCGACTTGCATGTATTAGGCACGCCGCCAGCGTTCATCCTGAGCCAGGATCAAACTCTCCGCAAAAATATCTTTTATCATCTCTTACGAGATGCTTCGGTTTATTTTTTTTCTTCGCGGATTAAAAAATTAACAGGTTCTTCGTCTTTCCTATCACTCTTCAGTTGTTAAGGTGCTGTACTTTTTTAAGGCTTGCCGATTCTACTCAGCAGTTGTAATTCTGTCAAGAGGCAAAAAACAACCGATGTTCTCCATTTTCGGGCGGACACCGGTGCTTCATGGTTTCCTGCGTTGACTTTGTAATAGCCTTCTTCAAGTATTCGATTTTAAACGATCTCTCATCTCTGATTAGACCGGGCTGCTTTGTTTCTTGCAGCGAGCAGAATTATACCGCAACCACCACAAGAGTCAAGTGATTCAAAGACCAATATTCGATTCAATTTCAGATTCTCATTCATTCCTTATATCTCTGCATGGAGGGGAAATCTAAATCCGGTATAATGAAAAGATATTCCAGCTTATAAGGAACTTTTCGCCTCACTTTGGCGTCTTTTCTGCAACAGTGATTTTTACAACAATTTAATGGATTGATGATGACAAGTATTACATACCAACAAAAGAAGACTTTACCGGTTTTAGAGCAAATTCTGATTGCTATATTTGCCGGTTGTATTATCGGTACCGGACTATTAATTGCTTTTGGTTTGGGCGTGCAGATCTGGCTGGCAGGTCGTATCACCCCTGGCGTTTCTATCTCCGGTATTGATGTGGGCGGTATGAGCCCTCAGGAAGCGGCATTAATCCTGAATGAACAGGTTTCATACCTGGAAGACGGCCGAATATTATTGCGGGACGGTGAACAAACCTGGCTTCTCTCCCCGGCTCAACTTGGGATGTTCATGGATCCTGAATCTTCAGCAGCGCATGCCTTTGAGATTGGTCGCGAGGGAAATTTAATTGCTCGATTAAATGAACAATGGATGGCATGGCGCTATGGGCAAAATATTTCACCCAGTTTTGTGTTTGACCAGCGGGTAGCCTATATGCAAATCAAACAGGTGGCAAGCCTGATTGACAAACCAGTTATAGAAGCCGAATTAAGTCTGAATGGGGCAGAAGTAGTGGTTCGTAGCGGACAAATAGGTAGAACAGTCAATATTGATGCTACTATCGAGAAAATTGCGCTTTTATTGCAACAAATGCAGGATGGCATGGTAGAACTTGTGATTGAAGAAACCCCTCCTTATATTCTGGATGTAGAAGAACAGGCTGCCCTGGCAAAGAAAGTATTGAGTCAACCTCTCGTTTTAACTGCTGAAAATGCCGAAGGAAGCCCGTGGGAATTTGATGTCAATACGCTTGCAGCAAATCTGCGTATTGAGCGCATCATTGATGGTGATGGAAACCGTTACCAGGTGGGCATTAACAGCGCTTTTCTGAATGATTTTCTGAATCAAATTTCCCCATCTTTAAAACTTGACCCCAAAGACGCCCATTATATTTTCAATGATGAAACGCGCGAATTAGAAGTTATCGAATCGGCCATTATCGGCAGGGAATTGAATATTGACACATCCATTAAAGCGATACAGGAGAAAATCGTGACAGACGATAGCCACGAGATTCCACTGGTTTTTGATATCAATAAACCCTTCCTGACCAATGATGTAAAAGGGGCCGATTTAGGAATTACGGAATTGGTACATGAAGAGGTATCTTATTTTTATGGCTCGAGCAGCGACAGGGTACATAATATTGTCGTTGCCTCCAGTAAATTTCATGGTGTTATGGTTCCTCCAGGAGCTACCTTCTCCATGGCAGAAGCTTTAGGAGACATTACACTGGAAAATGGCTATGCAGAGGCATTAATCATTGCTGGTGGGCAAACCATACAGGGTGTGGGCGGGGGTGTCTGTCAGGTGAGCACCACACTCTTTCGCGCAGCATTTTTTGCTGGATTCCCAATCGTGGAACGCTACCCACATGCTTATCGTGTTTCGTATTATGAAAAGGTAGCAGGCAATCGGATAAATCCCAATTTAGCTGGTCTGGATGCTACCGTATTCGTACCCATCGTTGATTTCAAGTTCACCAACGATACCAGCAACTGGTTACTGATGGAAACCTACGTAAACCCGACCTATTCAAGTATTGTCTGGAAGTTCTACTCAACTTCGGATGGCAGAGAAGTTAACTGGTCAACGACTGGAGTAACCAATAAAATTGATGCACCTGAACCTAAATACGTGGAAAATCCAGACTTGAATGAAGGCCAAATAAAACAGATTGATTGGGCGGCTGATGGCGCGGATGTTACCGTCTCCAGAACAGTTACCAGAAATGGTGAGGTAATCATAACGGACACCATCTTCACCCGCTATCGCCCCTGGCAGGCAGTATACGAATATGGTCCCGGTACCGAAATACCAGATCAATCCGAAGATTAGGAAATTATCCAAGAACATAAAAGAGACTGACGGATTACCTGTCAGTCTCTTCTTTTTAGTTTTCCAATACCCGATTAATTCATGATTATGGTAATAAAATCGGGAAAATTAATTGAAGCAGAATTCCTGCTGCTAATACGGAGGCAACCTGACCGGCAGCGTTTGCGCCTAAAGCATGCATCAGAATGAAGTTTTGATTATCATCTTCCAATGCTACTTTTTGTGCTAAACGTCCACTCATTGGGAAAGCACTGATAGCGGCAGCTCCAACCAATGGGTTAATTTTTTGGCCAGAGAGAGCACAAACCAATTTCCCGAACAACAGACCACCAACTGTATTTAATGCAAATGCTAACAACCCCAAGATCAGGACTTTTAACGTCCCAACATTTAAGAATGTAGCAGCTTGCATGGTTGAACCAATGGTAATTCCCAGAAAAATCGTAGCAGTATTTGTAATCGCTGTTCTTGCTGTTTCTGCTAAACCCGCAACAACACCAGATTCTTTGAGGAGATTACCCAGGAATAAGGTTGCTAACAAAGGAGCTGCTTCTGGCAAGAAAACGGCTGCAATGATCGTGAGAAGAACTGGAAATACAATCGCAGTTGTCTTTGAAACTGGGCGCGGTGTGTACTCCATTCGAACAGAACGTTCTTTTTTGGTGGTAAACCATCTCATCAATGGAGGTTGGATAATCGGAACCAGACTCATATACGAATATGCTGTAACTGCAATCGCCGCTGCTAAACCTGGCGTCTCAAAGAGTGCTTCCAACTTCCCATTCACATAGATGACTGTTGGACCATCAATTGCACCAATCATACCGATGGCCGTTGACTCTGCCAGATTGAACCCTAATAATAAAGCGACAATCAGGGTGGCAAAAATTCCTAAATGAGCTGCAGCTCCCATAATAATCATGATGGGTTGGCTCAACAAAGGACGTAAGTCCAACATTGCTCCAACACCCAGGAAAATTAATAAGGGAAACAATTCATTGCTGATCCCAGCTTCGTATAAAATCCCGAACAAACCTTCAGGACCAGTCATATTTTCGGCAACAGGAAGATTTCCTAATATACATCCAAAACCAATCGGAATCAGTAAGGTGGGTTCATAATCCTTGAAGATGCCCAGAAACATCAATCCCAAACCTACTGCGACCATGATCAGCTGTTGCCAGGTTATATCCACTACAAGTAAACCTGATAAATCAAAGCCTGACATGATAAATCCTTCCTATTTACTCAATATCCATTAAGGGTGCGCCATACGCAACTTGTGATCCCTCATTGACATAAATTCGACCGACTTTTCCGGCTCGGGAAGCCCGGATGACATTCATGGCTTTCATCGCTTCAATCACGCATAATTCCTGATTGGCTTTTACTGTTTGCCCTGTGGTAACTTTTACAGCGTTGATAATGCCAGGTAATGGGGATTTTACAGTTCCAGGTCCTGCCGCTGCAACTGGTTGTGCAGCTGGTGTAGGAGCAGCTACTGGTGCAGCAACTCTTGTTGATTGAACCGGTGTAACTGATGCTGGAGCTTGACCGGCTACTAAATCTGTCTTGACGGTAAATTCTTCACCATTAACACGCACTTGAACTTCCTCGTTGCGAGGATCATCCAAGATTTCAACTTCATAGGAAGTATCATTTATTGTTATTTGAAATTGCTTCATTTTGCTCTCCTAATATTGGATGATTGATTAAGGCGGTTAATTAATTTTATTTGCCGCCAGGAGTTTACTTCAACACCAGTTTCGACTTGACTAACAGCAGACATTTCAACCTGTGAGCGATAGATTGCCAGAGCAATTGCTGCTGCTAACTTGAGATCTTGATTTGATTCTGGTGCAACTTCTTCAATTTTTTCTATTTGGGCTTCAGATTCTGCCTCTTCTTCTTGTTTTTCCGGTTTATCAACCAGGTACTTGGTCATTAAGCTGATAATTCCAGCCAGAACAACCAGAATAAAGAAAAGCGCAACAATACCGATCCCAGATATTTGTAATGCAAGTCCGAGATTTTCCATCTTATTATCCTTTGACTAAAGCGGAATATTGCCATGTTTTTTGGCTGGTGCAGCGCTGACCTTGTTTCTTAACATATCCAAAGATGCAATAACACGTTGTCTTGTTTCCTCAGGAAGAATTACTTCATCCACATAACCAGAGGCTGCAGCTTTGTATGGATTAGAGAAGTTTTCTTTGTAATCATTCAATATTTCAGCTCGTTTTGCGGATGCTTCTTCAGGATTGCTTTCTTTCAAAGTTTTCAGTTCGCGGCCATAAAGAATATTAATAGCGCCATCAGCTCCCATCACTGTGATTTCAGCACCTGGCCAGGCAAATACCATGTCAGCTTTCAAATGCTTGCTTCCCATAGCGATGTACGCACCACCATACGCTTTCCTGGTGATGACTGTTATTACTGGAACTGTAGCTTCTGAATAAGCAAACAGGATCTTTGCTCCATGGCGAATAATGCCATTATGTTCAGTCATTGTTCCAGGCATGAAACCTGGGCAGTCTGTGAATGTTAAGACAGGAATATTAAAGGAATCACAGAAACGAACAAATCGGGCTATTTTATCGGACGAATTAATGTCCAATACTCCGGCCATAACTGCAGGTTGATTGGCAACCACACCAATACTTTCGCCATTCATGCGAGCAAATCCAACAACTGCATTTTGTGCAAAGTTGGCATGTACTTCAAAGAATGAACCACGATCAACAACAGAATTGATCACATCCAAAACATTATAAGTTGTGTTTGGATCTGCAGGAACAGTGGTTTGTAATGATTTATCTGCTCTGAATGGGCTATCATCAGTTGGAAGAACCTTTGGAGTGCTGGCATTATTGTCGGGTATATATTCCAAAATTTTCTTTACAATTGCGAAGGTACCTTCTTCTGTTGGTGCAGAGAAATGTGCTACACCTGAAATGGATGTGTGTGTACTTGCACCACCCAGTGTTTCTGTATCCACGTCTTCATGGGTTACCGCTTTAATTACAGCAGGACCGGTGATATACATATTACCAGTGCCTTCTGTCATGACAATGAAATCTGTTATAGCTGGTGAATAAACTGCACCACCGGCACAAGGTCCCATAATGACACTAATTTGGGGAATTACACCCGATGATTGCACATTCCGGTAAAAAACTTCACCATATGCATACAAACTAAAAACACCTTCCTGAATACGAGCACCAGCGCCATCGTTGATCCCGATGACCGGAACACCAGCATCCATTGCCAAATCTTGAATGCGGGCTACTTTCTGACCGGCAACTTCACCAAAAGAACCACCCATTACAGTGAAATCCTGGGCATAAACACACACTTTGCGTCCATTGATGGTACCAAAACCTGTTACCATTCCATCGCTCATCACCTTGTTTTTGTCTAAATCGAAATCAGTATGGCGGTGCAACATCATACCATTAATTTCTTGGAAAGAACCCTCGTCCAAAAGCATCTCAATACGTTCACGCGCAGTCTGTTTGCCTTTTTCGTGTTGGGTATCTATCCTTTTTTGACCACCACCTAATTTCAACTGAGCACGAAGCTCTTTTAATTTATTCGCATACGCTTCGTTTGTTACCTCAGCTTCGGGCTTTTTATCAACCATTGTTACCTCCATTAAAATTTGTTTGGGATTTATATTGATACCTTTTAAGGTTAAATTGAGATGTCTGACAAATCAAGTGATACAAGTAGCAAGATACCTGGTTGAATGTCACGATAAAATTTTTTGATCCTATTTCGCTTTATTAATCAGGTTCTTTTACTTTGAAAATAGAAATTTGAAAAGAAAATTTGCTCTAAGAATAACTAATCAAAATCAAGGCGGTATCCAACCCCTCTAACCGTCTTAATGAAATCAGGATGGCGTGGGTCATCTTCAATCAAGTTTCTTAACCAGCTGACATGTACATCTAATGTACGGGTATCCCCTATATAATCAGTTTCCCACACAAATTTAAACAAATCGTCACGTCCAAACACCTGACCTGGTTGCTGCATGAGTGCTTGCAGAAGTCGCGTTAAACGCGGGGTCAGACTGATTTGTTTTTCATTGACCTTAACAAATCGATGGGTTAGATCCAATTCAATCGGTCCTGATTTCATGACATCATTGCTGGATTTTAATGGTAACAGCACCTTAATCCGGTTGAGTAATTTTTGCAGGGTGAACGGTAAGTGCATGATGACATCGGCTTCAAATTCATCTTTCTCATTTACACCATTTCCAAGAATTAAAATGATCGGGGTCTGGCTGGTAGCTGATCTTAAGGATTGGCAAATTCGCTTTCCACTGGTTCGCATTGAATCAGCATCGATAACAATGACGTCTGGCTGTTCTTTATCTAATTTATTTAAAGCAGCATTTCCACTGGGCACACTGATCACGCGAAAACCCTTCTTCGTTAATCCCCCCACAAACGAAGTTCGTTCTGCTCTTTTTCCCTCGATTACCAAGATTTTGCCTGACAATTACACTACCACCTATTCTTATGATTGATAAAACTTATAAAGAAAGTGTTATTGTTAAAACGGTGTTTATCGATTATATACTCTTATTCAATATGCAAAACAAAAAAGTGAATGAATTTTTTTATACCTATCGTAAAAATGATGCTGTTTGAATAATAAGTGAATTCATTATACCTTAACCTTAAAAAATTCAACTTAACAGTTTTTCTTAAGATTAGCTAATCTTAAGAAAAACCGATAATCGAATAACAAACTGTACGATCATTTGCGCGCAGGGTATCACCATGTTAAAATAAGAATTAGGATCCGCTTATTTCCCTGCGGGAGGAAAAATGTCAAACACAAAAATGGTCGAAGTGATCATCGATAGCGTACGCGTCAGTCTGACAAATCAACAAAGAATCGTTGTTCTACGTGATATTAATGCAGAACGTTACCTGCCCATCTGGATCGGCCCTTATGAAGCTGAATCAATCACCATTGCTTTACAGGAGATTGAAGTTTCCAGACCTCAGACGCATGATTTAATTAAGAACATTTTCAACCAAATGAATGCCCGTTTGCTCAGGGTTGAAGTGCTATCCTTAAAAGATGATGTATTTTATGGAAATTTAATTGTTGAAATCAACGGAGACGTAATCGAAATTGATTCAAGACCCTCCGATGCGTTGGCGTTAGCTGCACGTATACATGCCAAGATTCTGGTGTCCGAAGAGGTCATGAGCTCCGCTGGTATTATTCCAGAGGTGGATATACAGGAAAGTGATATTCAACAATCTCAGGCGCCTTTAGCGAACACCCAACAGCCAGTAGATGAAATTAACGAAGAAAGATTATCCGTTTTTGAAGATTTTCTAGGATCTCTCGACATAGGTGGATTGGATGAAGATAATGAAGAGGATAATCCTTCCGATGAGGAACCGGATAAGTAATTTTTGGATAAATCAATAACACCCATTGGATCAAGAATAAAATAAATTTCAACTTGCAACTTATTTGTTTTACCTCCTGATCACTTATATAATTTAGGTAGATAAATTGAAACAGGAAGTGTTT
Source organism: Anaerolineaceae bacterium (assembly GCA_019429225.1). Taxonomy (GTDB): domain Bacteria; phylum Chloroflexota; class Anaerolineae; order Anaerolineales; family Anaerolineaceae; genus UBA6170. Next base: position 22,591 of record JAHYJK010000017.1, on the reverse strand, counting down.
GCTACCTACTTCTATTTAATTGAACTTGTGTAGAATCCACAACTCGTTGCAATTTCAATTGGGACAGTTGTTTGGTAGAATTGACATCCAAGTCCCGAAAGCTGGAAAATCATGATGGATTATATACCACCGGAAGAAACAAACTCAATCTCTTCACAACAACCACATAATCGCGAAGCAGAAGAAGCTGTATTAGGCGCTGTTTTAATATTCCCGGAATCATATTTTGATCTCTCACAAAAACTCAAAGGGGATGATTTTTACATCATTCGTAACCGTTGGGTATGGGAAGCATACTCAACATTGATAGAACGGCGTCAGAAGATTGACCTGCTAACGGTGAGTGCAGCCCTGAACGAGAAGAACCATCTCGAGGAAATCGGTGGATCAGCTTATCTGGCAACACTCATCAATCAAACACCAACTTCACTGCACGCTGAAGCGTATGCTGAAATTGTAGAAGAAAATGCCATGCGCCGCAGAATGTTGGAGGCTGCCAATCACCTGGCGAAACAGGCTTATGATCGCGGAAAATCAGTCAATACCCTGTTGGATGAAGCAGAAAAAGCGGTATTTGGGTTAAGTGAAAGACGGATTACGTATGATCTCCAACCAATCCAGCAAGTTTTGGGTAGCTACTACGACCGTATTGATCAGCTTTCTCAACGCCCGGATGAAATCTTTGGCGTTCCAACCGGCTTGATCGATCTGGACAAAATTCTGGGCGGTTTGCAAAAATCCGATTTATTAATTATTGCCGGTCGCCCCGGTATGGGTAAAACTGGTTTTATGCTGTCAGTAGCCAAAAATGCAGCCCAGAAGCACCGCAAACATGTGGCTGTCTTCTCGCTGGAAATGTCGAATGAACAATTGATCCAACGTTTGATTGCTCAGGAAACTGGTATCGACACCCAACGATTAAGATCAGGTCAATTGCGTGATGATGAATGGTCAAAATTTAACCATGCCATCGAAGTCTTGAGTGATACCCACATCTGGCTGGATGATACCCCGGCGATTACCCCGCTTTCATTGCGGACCAAATGCCGCCGGCTGCATATGGAACATCAACTTGACTTGATCATTGTCGACTATCTGCAGCTGATGGCAGGAGATACCCGCACCGAAAACCGCGTACAGGAAGTATCGTATATATCCCGTAATTTGAAAGTTTTGGCAAGAGAATTAAATGTTCCCGTTCTGGTTGGCGCTCAGCTTTCGCGTGCGGTTGAACAACGAGCAGATAAACGCCCGGTTCTCTCTGACCTGCGCGAATCTGGTAGCTTAGAGCAGGACTCCGATATCGTCATGTTTATTCACAGGCCTGATGAAAAAGACACCGACAATCCACGTCAGAATATTGCCGAGATCATCATTTCCAAACATCGTAATGGTCCTACCCATCCTGGCATTGAGCTTGTGTTCCTGAACAACCTGGCACGCTTTGAAAACGCAGCCAAATCTGAAAAACCAGCATTCAAGAAGGGGTAGGATGAAGTTATTTTCTGGCTTTTCCAGGGAAGATGGTTCTCAGATGACGTCCATTCCAGCGGAATTCTTTGTCAATCTGTTACCCCTTATTGATAATTTATACGAATTGAAGGTGACATTGTACGCGATCTGGTTCCTGGAACAACTGGAAGGCAAGATTAAGTTCATCCGCTATCAGAATTTTGTTTCCGATGATGCCTTATTAGCTGGCATGGGCAAAACTCGGGATGAGGTTCTAAAAAATCTCCATCTGGGATTACAGCTGGCTGTCGATCGTAATTCCTTGTTATTAGGATCTGATGAAAATCATCCAATGGAGGATGCCATCTATTTCATTAATACCCCACGAGGTAGAGCTGCCCAAAAAGGACTTATGGCTGGCTCCTGGAATGTGGAGGATCAACCTGTTCCTGCTCGTCAGTTGGTGCGACCCAACATTTTTAAATTATACGAAGCCAATATAGGACCATTAACCCCGATGATTGCAGAAACCCTGCAAGAAGCAGAAGAAACATATCCAATGATCTGGATTGAACAGGCCATCAGAATAGCAGTCGAAAATAACGTGCGTCGTTGGCGATACGTTGAAGCGATTCTGGCATCCTGGAAAGAAAGAGGACGTGATGAAAAAGATAGACGAAACACTCAAGAAGATTCAAAAAGATTCCTCGATGGAGAATTTGGACAATTTTTCAAAACCGGATAGAGAATCTGCGCTGGGAGATCCTGATTGCGAAATTTGTGGTGGCATCGGTTGGGTCCGCCAGGATTTGCCCATCACACATCCCGATTTTGGCCGTATGCAGGTCTGTGAATGTCGTCAATCGAAAGTTGCTCAACAGGCACAGGCACGTCTCTTTCGTCTCAGTAATTTGCAAGCCTTTTCCCAAATGACTTTGGATACTTTCAAAACTGAGGGCAGGATGGGATTGGGTGACCAACAAGTCTCCTCTCTGCAGGTAGCTCATAATCAGGCTTCTCATTTTGCTCAAAACCCTACTGGTTGGTTGTTGTTCATGGGGACCTATGGCAGTGGAAAAACCCATCTGGCTGCTGCCATCGCGAACAAAGTGATCGAATTAGGATTCCCCACGTTGTTCCTGACAGTACCGGATTTATTGGATTGGTTGCGATACTCTTATGGGTCTCTTGAAAGTAGCTTTGAGGAACGATTTGAGGAGATCCGCAATATTCGATTATTAGTGCTTGATGATCTCGGAACACAGAACACCACCCCCTGGGCGGAAGAGAAGCTCTATCAGATTTTGAATCATCGTTATACTCACCATCTCCCAACTGTTATTACCACGAATCAAGAACTGATTGAGATTGAAGGGCGTATCCGTTCGCGTCTGCAGGACCCTGATCTGGTAACAATTGTGCGAATTCTGGCACCCGATTTTCGATCTCCTGTTCGAGAAGAAAAAAGAACCATTTCCACCCTGGAATTACTTTCGGATTGCACCTTTGGTACGTTTAACTTACGCGATCGTGAAAAACTGACACCTGAACAAAAACGAAGTCTTGAGGGAGCCTTCGATGCCGCCAATTCCTTTGCCAACGACCCACATGGCTGGCTGGTATTTGTGGGCACATATGGTTGTGGAAAAACCCATCTGGCTGCGGCCATTGGCAATTATCGCCTCGCTTTTGGAGAAGAACCCATTTTTGTGGTTGTTCCTGATTTTCTGGATCACCTGAGAGCGACATTTAACCCCACCAGCAATACCTCCTACGACCATCTCTTTGAACAAGTGCGTTCTGCTTCCCTGCTCATTCTGGATGATCTCGGCACTCAATCAGCTACCCCCTGGGCACGGGAAAAACTCTACCAGATTTTCAATTATCGTTATAACGCCAAATTACCAACAGTAATCACGACTTCCAATGACCTGGGAGAAGTGGATCCCCGCATTCGCAGCCGGATGTTGGATACCAGATTATGCTCCATGCATCTCATTCTGGCGCCTGCATACATCCGTTCTGCTGAAAGTTCTTCGAAACCACGCAAGAAAAATTAGCTATTTTTTTCGTAAGTATTATGATATCCAGATACCCTATCAAGATCCCTGGATTTGGTAAACAAAAAATCGAGTTTGAGATTTCAGGATTCCTGGGAAAAACTCGGATACTGTTAAATGGAAATCCAGCAGAAAAAGGCCATCGAAAAGATGAATTTATCCTATATCAACCAGATGGCGTTCGGGTGAGTGCTCAATTACAAAACACCTTTTTTGATGTGATTCCTAAAATTATTGTACATGGGGAAGCATATGAAATTCTGCCGCCATTAACCTGGTATCAATATGTTTTTGCCGGATTAAGTTTGATTCTGGTTCTGTTCGGAGGAGGCTACGGCGGCTTACTGGGCATGATCAGCTTTTTAATCAATATTCGATTATTTCGCAGTGCTTATCCATTGGGTTTGCGATTGCTTATCATCCTTTTTATGAACATGTTGGCAATCTTTATTTTCACCTTATTGTCCAGAAATCTTCCTGGTCTTTTTCTGTGGTAGAGGCTACACAAATATTTCGTATCTCCTGCTTTATTTGCTAAACTAAAGAGATAATTTACGGATGGTGCGGGAGAACGATTGATGAAATCATCAACTTATGATGTGGCAATTATCGGGGCTGGCATTGTGGGACTGGCCACAGCATTAAAGTTGGTGCAAAACTATCGATTATCCTTAATTGTCCTCGAAGCTGAAAATGAAGTAGCTGCTCACCAGACCGGGCATAATAGTGGTGTGATTCACTCCGGCCTGTATTACAAACCGGGTTCAATGAAAGCGATAAATTGTGTTTCTGGCCGAGAAGCCATGTATCGCTTTTGTGAAGAAAATGAAATTGCGCATGATCGCTGTGGAAAGGTAGTGGTTGCCACCCATCCAGCGGAGATTCCTTCTTTAAATATGCTGGAGGAACGCGGACGCGCCAATGGATTGGATGGAATCCGTCGTCTTTCCCCGCAGGAAATAAGCAAAATTGAACCATATGTGAATGGAATTGATGGCCTTTGGGTTCCTCAAACAGGTATCGTGGATTATAAGGATGTTTCCAAAACATATGCCCGTTTGATTCTGGAATCCGGCGGAGAAATCAAAACCAATAGCCGCGTGATTGGATTTAATAACAATCACGATATTATCAAATTACAAACAACCAGCGGAGAAATTGAAACGAAAAATCTGATCAACTGTGCCGGGCTGCGATCGGATAAGATTGCCCGATTATGTGGTGTTGAACCAGGATTACAAATCATCCCTTTCCGGGGAGAATACTACGAAATAGTTCCTGAAAAGGAATATCTGGTAAAAAATCTGATTTATCCTGTGCCGGATGTACGTTTCCCTTTCCTGGGTGTGCACTTCACCCGCATGGTACATGGTGGCGTGGAAGCTGGCCCAAATGCAGTTTTAGCACTTAAACGGGAAGGATATAAAAAAACAGATATTTCCATACCTGATATTGCTTATTATGGCACTTATGTTGGCTTCTGGAGGATGGCTTTCAAGTATTGGAAAATGAGTATTTCCGAAACATATCGTTCTTTCAGCAAATATGCTTTCGTAAAAGCATTACAACGTCTGATTCCTGATTTACAGATGGAGGATGTGCATCCTGCAGGCTCAGGTGTGCGAGCCCAGGCATTATCCTTCGATGGAAAGCTCCTGGATGATTTCAGTATTGTAGAAAGACCACACCAGGTGCATGTATTGAATGCTCCCTCGCCGGCTGCTACAGCCTCTCTCTCCATCGGTGAGACCATCGCGGCGATGTCTGAGAAGAATTTTCGATTGGTGAAAATTTAAAGCATTCATCCCCCCGGTATACAAAAATATTTGAAAGATGATTACACCCCACTTGATTAACATACTATAATATAGATACCTGATTCTTGGAAAGCTGCATGAGTAATAATCCTGTCCAGTTGATCATTGATGGAGAGATATGGCTTCAGGTGTCTGATTTCAACGAATCGACACCTTATGACCGTCATTTTGTGATTAAACGCTTACAAAATGGGCATGATGTTTTTATCTTTGGAAATGGGGAAAAGGGATGCCGACCATCCGAACGCTATGGGAAATTTGTCAGCCCATATAAGTTACAGACTGTTAGGCAGGATGAAATTCAGCAGCCAGTTGTTTTTCCGAATGGCAATAAACCGAAAAATCTTCTCACAGGCATCTATCGGGCAGTGGTAATTTCCAATGAAGATCCCGATAACAGAATGAAAGTACAGGTGAAAATTGATGCCATTCCTGAAATGGGTTTGCTTTGGGCAGCATCGGTGGTGCCCTTAAAAGAAAATGATCGCATTCGACCTGCAGTTGGCGATTTGGTGTGGATTAGTTTCCGTAATGGAGATCCCAATCAACCGCTCTGGTTAGGTAAAATCAGCGAAGACGAACCGCCATCTATCTTTGTCCTGTAAAGCATAGCAAATAAGATCAGCACCGGGGACAACAAGAAAGCAGATGTTAACAATCCCGCCTGTATGGAATATTGCCGAGCAATCACTCCCACCAGTGGACCTCCCCCAATCTGACCCGTTGCATCCACCAGGCTGCTCAAAGATACAATTGTAGCCCTGGTCTCTGATGGGATATTTTGATTGATCCAGGCATTATACAAAGGATAAATGAGAGAGCGGAAAACTCCAATCAACAATAAAACGGAAAAGGAAAAGAGCATCTGGTTTGCAATGGGAAAAACAACCAGGCTGATCACCAAACCTGCACTGAATAAAGCCAGAAAGCGGGTTAATTGAATTACAGGAATTTGTTTTCCCAGATATTTCCGTAAAAGCCCAGCCGAAAAAAACGTCAATACCATGCCTATGGCACTCAATCCTCCAAACCAGCCCACCATGGTCCCCTCTCCCAGATCAGGCAGGTTGAACTTTTCAATCAGATGTGGCACGGATAACCGATCCAAACCTTCTGAATAAAAACCAAAAAAGAATCCAATCAATAATATCCGCCATAAAACCGGATGAAGCTTAACAGTTTTCCAACCAGCTTTAATCGTTTGCATAAATCCTTCCAAAGAAGACTTTACGGATGTTGATTTACGAGAAAAAGCATTTTCTGGCATCCAGATCAGTAAGTAGAATCCCAATATCCAGAAGAAAAGGCCACCAAGCAGCATAGGAATCCGCATCCCCCAGATGGTTGAAAATAGCACACTCAAACCAATGGCGACCAAAGCACCCACCTGTTCTAATTGGGCTGCATGCAAAAAGGCTGAACCTGCCTGGTCTTCACCAATTTCATCGGTGATCCAGGCTTGGGTGGCTCCGCTGGTAAAAGTGTAACCCAATCCCCATATGACCTGCGCTATCAAAATAAACACAAAGGACTGAAAAGTGGCTTGCATCACAAATCCTGAACCTATTAAAAATACACCAATAATGATGGAGATTCTGCGCGAGATTGTATCCGCAACCACGCCAGTCGGAATCTCGAACATAAAGATTGATAACTCCAGAGCTGTACCCACCAATACCATCTCTAATGGATCAAGTTCCAGCATCGTCACAAAATAAATCAAATTGACGGTGAAAACCATGGTCATAAATGCACTGGTAAAAACACTTTACTGTAAAAAAATAGCGTAGGGACTTTGTCTATTTTTCAATTTGATCATTTAAGCATGGTTGAAAGAATCATGACAAATCCCCCCATGAATGCACAAAAGGTGTTCACCACATCATTGGTAAACCACTTCCACCCCCGAACGAGTTCAGTAGTTCTACCACAAGTATGTTGGGGATGTTTTTCCGTTTCTTTTACACAGGCAGGACAAAAATAAATTGCCTGCACGGTTGCCCCCAGAAAAGAGTCCACCAGACTGCCAAAAACACCGGCAACTGAAATGCCTGTAAGAAGGATCCAGGTTTCAGCACCGGTAGGTTTTTGAAGAAACGCTGGCCAGAATAAAATTGCAAGAATTGCAATGAAAAGAGAAGCGAGAAAAGCTGCCAATATACCTAACGAGGTTACCCCACCCGATTCTCCAGGCTCCAATGATTGACCTGTAACCAGGTTTATAGGATTTTTCTTGCTTAGTACACCTAACTCCGTTGCCCAGGTATCTGCATTGACAGCAGCCATTGTGCCGCAAAAAGCCAGCCATGGCCAGCTGCTATCCGGAAAGAGTGCATGCAGGACGACAAAAATACCTGCCACGCCACCATTCGCCCAAACCTGCCAGGCATCGCGTTTTGATCCTTTGGAGAATTTTTCTTCCAGGCTGGCTTTGCGACGTGTAAAGAGTTTTGAAAGCACGCTGGAAGAAATAAAAAAGCCCATCAGAACCACTGCCCAGGCAAACCCACCCAGACCAAATACGATGGTCCCTAATAAACAGGCTGCCAATGCGCCACTTCTGGATAAAAATCCAATCTTAAATGAAGAAAAGGCTATAAAAACAGCCAGTATAAAACCAATTAATAATTGGGAATCAAAAATTGACATGATAAATCACTTATACATAAATGGATAAAATGATCATTGACACAATAAGAAGAATGGGGGTAATGACACCACCTGACCAAAGGAGATATGAAATCTGAAAATATTCAATTCTACGGAAAAAAAATAATCCCAGAATTATATTGATAACCAGAACAAATAATCCCAGAATCGGTATCAATAGTAATTGTTGGGAGGTAACCAACTCTAACGGTTGGCCTTGCGGGGAGAATCCTAATGGTAATTGCTGTTGATTGGCAATGATGAAACCGCTCACCAACCATAGAAGCAATGTCAAGCCGATATTTAAAGGCACAAGATATTTTGCATATTTATCCTTAAACACCTGCTGAACAAACGCTGCCGGTCTGGTGGACAGTGACTCGATTGGAAAGAGACTGCCCATTTCAAATGTTCTTTGGAATGCCAATTCAAAATCTCGTGGATTCTGTGGTGAAATAGCATACACCTTACCCGGTGTTGCTACGAGAATGATTTTTGCAATATCCGAGGCGATGAATTCAACTGTTCCTAAACTCTCAGAATGTTTCTCGCCTAAGATTGCGCCCGACCAGGCGAGCACAGGCGTCTGAATGGAGTAACCTGATTCATTCCCGCGACGAAGCCACTCAATATCTGTCAGTGGGATATCCTCTGTACGTAAGCCCCAGCGGATACGCAAACCATCCCGCTCCAGAATATAACGAGCATTGATTAATGCATATCCACGATACAAAACGAAGGGAATCAGAGCTGTCAGGATGACGATCAGGATCATGAAGACAACAAAAATACTTCCTTCAGCCCATCCGGTCGTAGCCCATAAAGCCATCCCCATCATAAGAAACAGAATAACCAATAGAATTCCATGCAGAATAATCCCCTGTTTTCGATCAGGAAAGAAAATCTGAGATTTTTGATCCGTGAAACTCATTTAACTTCAACCGTTATGATCGCATCACTTCCACCATCATTCATACCAGAAATCATAATCGTGATGGTCTCTTCTGCTTTTATATAGGTGATTACGTAAAAGTCATCATACACGGTTTCATCACTCAGTATGTAACCAGCTACAGGCATTTCCGATCGATAGAAATCAGCCAATATGGATGCATCTTCTGGAGAGTTAAAACTTAACATCGATCCGATGATGGAGAGCTCCTGCGCGTTATCTGGCACCGGGAGATCATTCACCCCGCCTTCCGCTGCTAATTGACAATTTTCAGGCAGTGGAATATCAACGATGCTATTCATATCAGTCAAATCGTACTCCCATCGAATGGTGCCAGATACTTCTAAATCTTCGGCTTCAGAATACGCTTCTCCCTGCGCTTTTCCAGCGAATCTGACAATAAATCCACCATCCTGGGCATACCAGATCTCAGCATCCACCTTAGATAGTGTTGAGTTAACCATCGTAACATTCTTAACCTGATATCGGTTCGTAAGCACCCCGTTTATCATTACACCCTCTTGCTTTAAATTCCCAATATCCAGGTTACTAAAAATCGATGATAAACCCAGATCGGTACCATCAGCATCCAGTACGTCCAGATTTTCGGTAAAAGCCGTGCATTCACCACCTTCGTCCAACAAATAGACTTCGTTACCAAAGCGATACACATCCAAAATTTGTAAAGGTTTTATTTCTGTTGCCGTTTCCATGTGAATATGAGCAATCTGAAGTGATTTAATCACCTCCTGATCATTAACGACGGTAATATTGGTTGTGTTCCCTGCATCATCCGTACCCTGTAAAGATTGCACAAATCGGAAACGGAAACTTTCCAGGGAATCCATTCCAAAGGCAAAATCATCAAAATGTGGTTGTACAAAATTTCCAGATCCCTGACTTTCATTATTAAGTTCAGCCACTTCGTCAACCACCAGGGTGGCAATTTGACCTGGATTAGAAATCACTTCACCCACTTCTTCAGGTAAACGATCAATGATCGAATTTCGAAACTCCGATGAACAAGCCAGGCTTGATAATACTAAAACCATGAAAATAGAAATTACTTTTATTTTTTTCATTCGTTTTCCCTGTCAGAATCTGTTGCTGGCTTTACTTCTTCAACCAGAGATAACTCTACACGTTCTTCCATCCGGACTTGACCACGTAAGAATGCACCTTCCTCGGTGGAAAAGCCCACAGTGGTGACATCTCCCCAAACACGGCCGGTGCTACGGATTTCTAATTTTTCTGCAGTAATGTTTCCTTTGACAGCCCCAGCTACAATGACAGAATTCGCCTGCATTTGTTCACAGCTGACGCGACCTGTCTCACCGATCACCACCAAACCGCGAATATTGATTTCTCCTTCAAAGGACCCTTCAATACGAACACCACCGCTGCCCCGCAGATCACCTTTCCAATTAATACCAGGTCCCAGTACAGAGGTAACACGTTCAATAGGAGCCTGTGGGGTCAAAGGTGAAGTTGGTGTTTTTCGAAACATGGTCTTACTCCTTGGGTACAAAAATCTATTCTTAAAGTCAACTACCGTTTAATGATAACGCGAAATTCATCTTTTTGGAGATAATCGTTCACTGTTTCCCAGGCAATTGACTGCAGAAATTGAATGGTATCCCCATCCAGTTTGACAATCTCATCAGGATCATCAAATCCAATCGATGTGTAAACAGGATTATCCAATGGCGATTCACCCGTAATACTGGCATATAACACGCAGGCTGATAAATATACCCCCAACGCAGAGGGGTGAATCCCGTCACTGGCATATAGTTGTAGATCAGGTCTTATTTTAAGCGCAGACTGCCAGGCAGGACCAACTGGAACAATTGCCAGGTCTTCCTGCCATCCCAATTGGTGGATCATACGATCCAGCCTTTCTCTTTCAGACACAGAATCCACAGCTGAGCTCCAGGGATAAAAAACTGCTACCTGTATACCTTGATTTTTGAAGAAATCAACCCAGGTTTTTGCATTCTTCTTGAATTCTTCATCAGAAAAATCCCGTTGCACCCCAAATGCCTGAATAATGACCACATCCATGAGCTGCAAATTGGTTGATTGCAAAAATTCTTCCTGATCAAATGCTGAGACAAATGTAAAGCGCGGAGATATCGCACGATGCATGCGAAGAAATTGGGAATCACCAGCCAATTCCAACAATAACAAAGTCTGCATGTCCAATGGACCAGTCTGCAGTTGATCATCCCCCACCCAGAGAAAATGTTCAAATCCATCATCAATTGGTGTTGGCGATAAGTTTAAATTACTGCAACCGGAAAATAAAATCGTTATTAATAAAAAACGCCCCCACCACTTCATGAATGAATACCCTTTTCTTTGTTTTGTGTGGCATCCAACCAGAACCGCCATGGCATACTTCGCCAGGGTTCCGGTGTATTCGCGATTCCGATCCTCGGACCTGATTGGATCAACGATTCTTCAACCTGGCATCCTGTTTCAATCCACAAATGCGCATCTTTCCGGGTGAGATGGATTCCATTCTGGTCACCATTAATTTGCATCGCCTGGGTTAACTTGGCTGGCCCATTGGTCCAGTTCTTTTGATCGACCCGTTTGCGGGATTCAGCAATGATCGCTAATCCTTCCAGTGGTTCTAACGCGCGAAGCAAAACAGCCGCTGGATAATCCTGCTCACCAGTGACCACATTCAAACACCAGTGCATACCGTAGGTAAAGTACACATAAGCCCGCCCCGCTGGTCCAAACATAACTGCATTTCTGTTGGTCTTGCCAACCCTGGCATGACATGCCAGATCCTGAATACCATCATATGCTTCCGTCTCGATGATGATGCCGGATATTCGTTGCCCATCCAACATCCGCACCAGGCGTTTACCCAGAAGATCCCGGGCTACATCGACTACATAGCGGTTATAAAAACGCTCCAGGAGAATTTCATCTTTTATCATAGAAGTAATTTTACATGAACCACGCAAAAGCAGGCTGAGATTTCTTTCTGGATGGTAAAATAATCGATATGAAAATCCTGTTAATTAACCAGGTATTTGTCTCCCCAGATGAACCGGGACACACCCGGCATTATGAAATGGCAAAATACTTACAAAAGTACGGAGACGAATTGGTCATCGTCGCCTCGGATTTAAATTACCAAACCGGTCAACGCACGGTTGATCATCAGGGTTTGGTTACAGAACAGGTGATTGAAGGGGTGCGCATTTTACGCACATACATCTACCCCGCCATTCACCGCAGTTATTTCTGGCGCATCGTATCCTTCTTCAGTTTCATGTTCAGTTCATTCATCGCTGCGATGCGGGTGAAGGACGTTGACATCATCATGGGCACCACCCCACCTATTTTTCAAGCGTTTTCTGCCTGGCTGGTAGCATTTTTACGTCGCAAACCATTATTATTGGAAGTGCGCGATCTGTGGCCGGAGTTCATCGTCAGTATGGGTGTTTTCAACAATCCTATTCTGATCAAACTGGCGCGGATGCTGGAAATATTTTTATACCGGCGTGCCACCCACATCCTCGTCAATTCGCCGGCGTATAAAACCTATATTGAAGATAAAGGTATTCCCGCGAAAAAAATTACTTTTATCCCTTATGGCGCTGATGTCCAGATGTTTCATCCAGAATTGGATGGCAGCCATTTGCGACAGGAACTCAACCTGCAGGATAAATTTCTGGTGCTATATACGGGAGCACTTGGCCAGGCAAATGATATATACACCATCTTGCGTGCTGCCAGCCAATTAAAGGAAGAGAAGGATATCCAATTCGTATTATTTGGAGATGGGAAAGAACGCCCAAAACTACAGACAGAAGCTCAAAAGTTAGGTCTAAATAATTTGCTCTTTGCCGGTGTCAGACCCAAGTATCAAATTCCTGCTATCATCGCAGCAGCGGATGTCTGTCTCGCCATTTTGCAGGATATCCCTATGTTCCGCACTACCTACCCCAATAAGGTTTTTGATTACATGGCGGCTGGTAAACCCACCATTCTGGTGATTGATGGGGTCATTCGCCAGGTCATCGAAGAAAGTCAGGGAGGGGTGTACGTTGCTCCAGGTGACGATCAACAATTAGCAGAAGCTATTCTCACTATATCCACTCAACCTGATCGAGTCAAAAAGATGGGCAGCAATGCCCGTGCGTACCTTGAAAAACATCTGGATCGGCAGGTGATGCTGGAGAAAACGCGTGATCTCTTCCTGCAATTGAGGAAAGCATGAAAGTATTTGTAACAGGTGCCACCGGATTTACAGGCAGCCGAACTGTTCCCCTTTTGTTAGAAAGAGGATGGGAAGTACATTGTTTGTATCGCGAAAGCAGTGATCGCAGTGTATTGCCACATACGGAAATCCGCTGGCACCTGGGAAACCTGGAAAATCAGGAGAAACTAACCGAAGCCATGCAAGGCTGCGATTCGCTCGTCAATATCGCTTCCTTAGGATTTGGTCATGCTGAGAATATAATCAAATCTGCCCAGGTAGCCGGAATCCAACGAGCCATTTTTATCAGCACAACCGCCATTTTTACGAAATTGAACAGTCAAAGTAAGCGTACTCGGCTGGCAGCAGAAAGAGCCATTCAGAATAGTGATCTTAATTACACAATTCTGCGTCCCACCATGATCTACGGTAGCCAGCGGGATCGAAATATGTTCAGATTGATACGTCTGTTACGGCGAATTCCTCTGATACCTATCTTTGGCAAAGGAAATTATCTGCAGCAACCAGTCTTCGTAGATGATGTGGCGAATGCTATCCTTCAATGTCTGGATCAACCCAAAACGATTGGTAAAAGTTACAATATTGCCGGGAAAAAGGCTCTTACATATAATGAAGTCATTGACAGCATCGCAACAATCATGGATCGTAAAATTTATAAACTCTATCTACCGGATAAAATTGTTGTTAAATTTTTGAGATTGTTAGAAAAAATGAAAATACCCTTTCCGATCAAAGCTGAACAGGTGAAACGATTAAATGAAAACAAGGATTTTTCCTATGAAGAAGCCAGTATTGATTTTAATTATCAACCGCGTTCGTTTGACGAAGGGATCCGGATAGAAATCGAACCAATTTTAAGCAAAAACTCATGAAAGAATTGATCGCCTTCTTCATTCTGACCGCACTTGCCTACCTGGGTGTTGAAATCGTTCGCAATTGGTTGATGAAACGCCGGGTGATTGATCTGCCGAACGAACGCAGTTCCCATTCTGTTCCCACGCCGCGTGGTGGGGGTCTTGTGATTGTGATAATCACGCTGTCAGTTGCGCTGGTCAGTATGTTTCTGGCTCAGAATTGGAAGGAAGTCCTGGTTTTTGTGATCGTTGGTTGCGGAGTTGCCTGGATCGGCTGGCAGGATGATTTAAAATCGCTCTCTCCCAAATTTCGTTTTCTGTTGCAGGGATTGGCGGCACTTATTACCATTCTGGGCTTAGGATATTTCGACTCAGTTACGATCCCACTTATAGGTGAACTTCATCTGGGGCTCATGGGTATACCCATTACGCTGCTCTGGATTATGGGATTGATCAATGCCTATAATTTCATGGACGGCATCGATGGTATTTCCGGCAGTGTTGCACTGACAGCAGCCATGGGCTGGATGCTCTTTCTTGGGGTAAATGGTCAATTTTCCAGCCCAATCTTCTGGATTACCCTGGCAATTGCTGCTTCGAACCTGGGCTTTTTGGGACATAACTGGTCACCCGCCCGTATCTTTATGGGTGATGTTGCCAGCACGTTTCTGGGTTTTTGTTTTGCCGTTTTACCGCTTTTATCCGTCAACAAAGTGCAGGATGCATTCCTGCTGGGTGTCATCGTCATGTGGGCATACATTCTGGATACGTTAATCACCTTTATGCGCCGCCTCATCAAGCGTGAGCATGTTTTTTCAGCGCATCGTACCCATATTTATCAACGATTGGTCATCAGTGGATGTCAGGTATCCGCGATCACCAGCCTGTATTTATTGCTGACTTCCCTTGGTGTCGTTCTGGGGTATGCCTGGATTCAAGGATATGATTTTGCTCCGGCTGCCATTATCATCGGGTTACCCTTTATCTGGATTATTCTGATAGGCTTTACGAAATATCGTGAAAATAAATCGTAAAATCAACACTTTAAAATCTTTGTATCGCCATTTTGGTGCTCGCTGGGTATTATTTCGTATGGGTTATGCTGTGCGGATGCAAACAGGCATCATGCGCTGGCAAATACCTGCTTATCAATGGAAAGATCGCCCTTTGCGATATTGGGTAAAAAGTCAAATTCCGTCCGAACCCGAAGCCTATCACGACTACCGAAAAGAAAACCAGCCTGGTTTCATCTTCAATTCCATCAACTTTCCACAAAAGAATTCCTGGGATCAAGTCGAGGTGGTCAAAGAAGCAGATCATTACCTGGCTGGGATCACCCGTTATTTTTCCAAAACGGATTACCAAACCGGTTTTCCTCCGGATTGGTTGTTGGATCCTTTACGAAATATCAGACTATCAACCGATAAACACTGGTCGCAAATTCCTGATGATGGTCCTTATGATATCAAGTTCATCTGGGAAGCCAGCCGCCTGTCCCAAATTTATACGCTGGTACGCGCATATACTCGCACACAGGATGAGCAATACCCGGCAGCATTCTGGCAGGTGATGGAAGACTGGATGCAGGAAAATCCACCCGGGATGGGACCCAACTGGAAATGTGGTCAGGAAGCTACGCTACGATTGATGGCTATCTGTTTTGGGTACTATGCTTTTAAAGACCATCCGCAATCAACACCTTTAAGGGTTTCTCAATTTACCATTCTGGCTGCTGCACTGGCAGAACGCATTTATCTAAATCTGGGATATGCGATTTACACGCGTAGTAACCATACCATCAGCGAGAGCTTTGGTGTCTGGCTGGCAGGGATGCTCTTTCCCGAATTGAAAAATGCAAAAAAATATCGCAAACTTGGTCAACAAATCCTGGAGAAGGAAGCTTCCAAACAGATTTATCCCGATGGTAGTTACGCCATGCACTCTCTCAATTATCATCGTTTTATCCTACATATCTATTTTTTTGCGATGCGAATTGCAGAGGTGAACAATCAGAAATTTTCGTCATCGGTCTATCAGGCAGTAGAACGATCGATTGAATATTTGTATACATTAATTGATCCGCAAACCGGTCAGATGCCTCAATACGGCTCCAACGATGGAGCGCTGGTATTGCCACTGAACAGCTGTGATTACATGGATTACCGCCCATTGATCCAGCTTGGTTATTATGCGTTAAACAAACAAAGAATATTCCCGCCAGGCGGATGGGATGAGGATCTTTTCTGGTTTTATGGTAAAGAAGCCCTGGATTCCTCGATAGAAACCAAATCACAACCAGCTGATGAACTGTTTTTGGAGGGTGGAATCACCAAAATCAGCGGAGAAAAAACCCGGGCATTTATTCGTTGTGGACCCATAAGCGATCGCCCTTCCCATGCAGATCAGAATCATATGGATATCTGGTGGCAGGGTAAAAACATTGCCATGGACGCTGGAACTTATCTTTATAATGGTGATGGTCACTGGCGCAATGGACTCGCCAGCACCCATGTTCATAATACGGTTACCGTCGATGAGCAGGACCAGATGGAAAAATTCAGCCGTTTTATCTGGGTGGATTGGTCGCAGGGAGATATTCATGCATTCGAATACAAAAAAGGGCTCATATTCTGGCAAGGTCAGCAGAATGGCTATGCGAGGTTGAAAGATCCAGTTTTTCATAAACGTACAGTATTGCTTCTGGAGAATGAGATTTGGTTCGTGGTAGACCACTTGCAGGCAATGGTAGATCATCAATTCCGGTTGAATTGGTTATTGTGTAATGACTTCCTGCACCTGAAAAACTCGGAGAACACATTGCAACTAAAAAATAAATCCAGAACAATCACCGCTCAATTCGGTTTGTTCGGAAATCATATCCCCATCGACGTTGTCAGCGCCGATGAAACGAGTGCGCGTGGTTGGGTTTCACATTATTATGGACACAAGGAACCCGCCCTATCGGTTCAATTGACCACACAAAATAATCAAGCAATATTTTGGAGTTTCTTCGGAACGGCTCGTTACAAACTGACTAATAACGGCGATGATTTCAGCATTCAATCCGAAACCTGGCATCTCCAATTGAATCCTACGCAGATCACAGTCAAACAAGTAGACCAACACCAGGAAACAATCATCAACATTCAGGCAAACCAATCCACTTCGTATTGAATCTCCAATTTATTTTCATAGTAGAATGAATTAATTTGATCATTGAAAAGACATTTATTTGCGGAGGATCGCATGCAGGATGTTGTCATTATTGATGCTGTGCGCACACCCATCGGTGCATTGGGAGGTGTTCTATCCAAAGTTCGGCCGGATGATCTGGCTGCCCATATTCTTACCAGTCTGGTCCAACGAACGCAAATTGACCCGGCTATGATTGAGGAAGTGTATCTGGGTTGCGCTAACCAGGCGGGCGAAGATAACCGTAATGTTGCCCGAATGGCAACCCTGCTGGCAGGTTTCCCGGTGGAAGTCACTGCTGTGACCATCAATCGGCTGTGTGCTTCCGGATTAAATGCCATCAACATGGCAGCCCGGGCAATCCGCTGTGGTGAGGGTGATGTGTTCATTGCTGGCGGAGTCGAGAGTATGTCCCGAGCTCCCTATTCTTTACCAAAAGCCGAAAATGCATTCCCGTATGGTAACCTGACAGCATACGATACAGCCATCGGATGGCGTTATCCCAATCCCAAATTCGAAGCTCAGTTTGGTATCGACCCGATGGGTGTCACAGCTGAGAATTTAGTAGAACAATATCACATCTCCCGCGAAAGACAGGATGAATTCGCCCTGAGAAGTAACCAACGGGCGATCGCTGCGATGGACAATGGCAAATTCACAATCGAAATCGCGCCGGTGGTGATCCCCCAACGAAAAGGAGAACCCACACTGGTTACCCAGGATGAACGACCACGTCGAGATATAACCCTGGAAAAGTTAGCAACCCTACGACCTGCTTTTAAGAAAGATGGTAGTGTTACCGCAGGAAATTCCTCCGGAATGAATGATGGCGCTGCCGCTGTGTTATTGATGAGTGAAAAACGAGCCATTGAATTTGGGCTGAAACCGGTAGCGCGCTGGGTGGGTAGTGCTGCTGCGGGTGTTCCTCCGCGAATTATGGGAATAGGACCTGCGCCTGCGACCCGTAAATTATTGAAAAGAACTGGATTATCGTTAAATGAGATCGACCTGATCGAGCTTAATGAAGCATTCGCCGCCCAGGCTTTGGCTGTGATGCAGGAATTGGAACTGAATCCAGAGATTGTAAACGTAAACGGTGGTGCGGTAGCATTGGGGCATCCGTTGGGGTGTTCCGGAGCCAGAATTTTTACCACCCTGTTGCATGAATTAAAAAGAATGACCATTTCTAAACAGACATCCTTGCATGGACTGGCTACCCTATGTGTTGGTGTCGGACAGGGTGAAGCAACGATAATCGAGTCAATTCCATGATGAAAGCGCTGGTTACCGGATCCACAGGTTTTATCGGTGGTGCCCTTTGCGCGGCATTGGTTGAAAAAGGTTATACTGTCCGTGCATTTCACCGTTCCACCAGCAATCTTACATTAATCAAAGATTTACCTGTTGAGCATGCCATTGGAGATCTTACACAACCAGCCAGTTTGGAAGAAGCTTTGCAGGGGGTCGATGTCGTTTTTCACACCGCTGCCATGCTGGGAATCAAATCTAATGCTGCACAACACACTGCCACCACAATTCTGGGAACCCGTTCGGTTATGGAAGCTGCGTTAAAAGCAAGCGTTCAGCGTGTGATTCACACCAGTTCGGTAGCAGCCCTGGGTGTGCCGCCAATACCCAGTGAATTGACACCTCCCGAGAGATCACCTCAATTAAATGAGCACGCCACCTGGAATGTGCAACCCAATCATTGGCTTTATGGCTACAGTAAATACCAGGCAGAAATGGAAATTCAAAAGATTGTGGCACAGGGTTTGGATGTGGTTATCACGAATCCTTCCTATGTGGTTGGTCCTGGCGATCTGTATCGTACAGAGAATTCTCCGATTGTCAGTTTTTATCGGAAGAAAATGCCATTTATACCGACAGGTGGAATCAATATCGTTCACATTAAAGATGTGGTGGATGGCCACCTGGCAGCCATGGAATACGGCAAACGTGGTGAACGCTACATTCTTGCAAATGAGAACCTGACATTCAAGCAGATGTTTTCGCAATTATCGACAATCACCGGTGTACCTGTTCCCCGATTGTTGTTGCCTGGAAAAATTGCCCGACTAACCGTCGTTCCATTACAGTTACTTCGATCGTTATTCAATTTACCGGTTCCGGTGGAGTTGATTCGCTTCGCGGGGTATGGTTTTTATTTCAATAACCGTAAAAGTATGCAAGACCTAAAGCTGCAATATCACTACTCTGCACCTCAAGCCATCCAGGATGCGTATATCTGGTTTAAAAATAATAGCGATAATTAACCTTTATTCTTCTGTGGTTGGTTTATGGTGCATAATCGCTTCAGGATCGGTATTTAGAATCTGGTTCAAGCCAGAAGCCATGGCAGCACCATGTCGGTATTGGAACGGCCACATACTACGGTGGTCAAAGAAAGAAATCCGATCTCCATCCATGAGTTCCTGATCCAAATCTGGTTGTAAACCCGGCAGGGCACTTAAATTCCCATTGATAAAGGTTATTCCACGTTCTTCGGTTGGCATATTCAGGATTTTCAATAACTCCCCCACTTTAGTGCCTTCAGACAGTTCTAATTGAACGCTGGCAAACCCTTTTTCCGCTTTTTCGCTCGCATACAATGATAATACCCCATACAACCAGACTTCAATTTTCATGTTACTGACTCCCTCCACCAATCGGGGGAAAGATTCCAATCTCATCCCCATCCTTCAATTTATAATCTGTTTCACAATAAATACCATTTACGTAGGCTAATTTAATTTCTTCAGCAGGGATCTCCAAAATCTCATATAAACGAGCTATGGTCGTGTTTGACTCCACCTGCACATCAAGAGACTTTCCCAATCCCAGATCAGGAAAGTAGTTTCGTAAATTAGCAAACAATTTCACTTTGACAATGATCATAATTATGGACAACGCACAATATCCTGTGCCCACAGACAATCTGCACAGGATGGATTATGCCCCCAACAGCCTTCATTATTCTTGCGAAGATCGCAAGTTTCGCGTAAATCGCAATCCGGGCAGGAAGGGAAATGAAAAGACCTGACACTGCTGCGGAAACGTGTGAATTCTTCACTCATCCAGATCTCAGCCAACGATTGTTCATTGACATTCCCGAGGATATAACGCTCTACATTTTTCTCAACGCCATCAATCGCATAATATTTATAACTATGTGAAAATGCATAACAGGGTGAAACGTTTCCATCCCAACCCACAACAATCGATTTTTCCTGCACAAAT
The DNA here is from genome assembly GCA_019429225.1 of Anaerolineaceae bacterium. Classification (GTDB taxonomy): domain Bacteria; phylum Chloroflexota; class Anaerolineae; order Anaerolineales; family Anaerolineaceae; genus UBA6170. The sequence continues at coordinate 2,135 of JAHYJK010000017.1, read as the reverse complement.
TTACAACGTCGTTCAGCACCCCAGAACATACGCGGCAATTCAATCAAGCCCCAACGCACCCACACATCCGATTTTACAGGCCAACCGCCCGTCTTGAGGGGTTCACGGGGACCGTACCCATACAATTTTTCAGCTTCCATTTCTTTTGTGTAAGGCAAAACATGGGAGACTACCAATCTAGATGCATTCAATTCGGAAGCCAGTTCCAATAAATCATTCAATTCACCCTGATTGCTTTGCATGGCGACAAATTCAATCGCTAGCGTTGGTTTAACGACCCCCAGTTCTTTCTTTATCTGATTGAAACGGTTTACATTCTCCAGGATGAGTGACAGCTGGGTGCCGCGCACATCTTCATAAGTCTCCGGTTTGCCACCATCGATGGAAACCACCACCTGATCCACTCTGAGGCGGAAGAGCTCACGCACTACATCCTCCGTCAACAGTACACCATTGGTTCCCAACGTTACAGCCAGATCATGTTTTCGAATTTCCTCAATCATTTTGAGCAAATTGCGATTCATCAATGGTTCCCCAAAACTGGTGAAAATGACCCGCTCCAGAGAAGGCAAATCATCCAGGCTATCCAGAATATGCTGAAAGGTGGATGGCTTCATATGTGCATTTGGATCAGACCAGGAATGGCGGATGCAGGTCTGGCAATTGAGATTACAGGAGGTAGTTACCTCGATATACAATTTCCTTGCATCGGGTAATCTTGGGAGGAGTAACAGGTCTCCCTCTCGCTCATCGAGCCAAAACTCGGTTTGCGGATCAAAGCGTCTCCGTTGATAAAAAGACGGAGGAATTTCAATGTGTCCTTTAGCATCCGGCTTAATCTTTGCCATTTTTTGTCCCTAGGTTGAATCTTATATAATGGGTGGGCGATTTAAACCCACCCAATCGTATTAAGATTGTAACAGGAGATTAATTGAAAATGGGATGATTTTTATCAGTGTTAATCTGACAAAAATCATCCATTCTGTATTATTTAGATTGAACTGTTATAGATCTTTATAAACTGAATCCAAAGCTTCATCAGAAATATCAAAGATCTGATTGTGTGGTGGCAATGGTTCGATTTTCATAAATTCCGGAATACGATCTGCTTCCTTGCCAATTCCGGCAGCTTCATTGAACTTGCGCTCCACTTTAAGCGTCTCAGCGCCATAAGCAACAATGGCATCTGCGTTCCAGTTGGTTCCAAGAACTCCGTTGCATTCCTGAATCATTCCTTCAAAGCCAGTGGCGATATCCAGAATCGGGAAAGCGATGAAGAGACAATGTCCGCAGGAATCAATGAAAGCAGTGGTCGCCTGGAAAGCACGGCTCAGTGCCGCTTTGCCTTCAGGGCTCAATGGATCTAATTTGCCGCTCACACCCAAAATTTCTGGGCAGATGGTATAACCAGCTGTGTGATCTGCGCCCATTGTTGTGGTTGCGTAAGTGATACCAATACCTTTGACGGCACGAGGTTCATAGGCTGGCATACCCTGATTTTTCACTGCAGGTACTCTTTCGACACCGTAAATTTTGCCAGTCACACCAGTTCCACCTCCCAATGTACGTCCGGTAGGTGTTCCTTTTCCCATTTCATGTATCATTTGAATGGCGCCCTTGCTATCGCCAAATTCAAGCAATCCACCTTCCATGGCAACACCCAGCGTACCACCAGTTTCAATTGTATCCAGTCCATATGCATTACAGAGTTGCACCATGGTCGCAATGTCGTCCAGGTTATCAACACCAAGATTCGCACCTAATGCCCAGGTGGATTCATATTCGATACAGGAGGTTGCTTCAGTTTTATCCGGATTGTAATAGGTGTTGGAGCATTGAATGATACAACCGGGTGAACAGGCATGGTTGTAAATTTCTTTGCCCATACGTTCTTTGTTGGTCTCAAAAATGGCTTCACCAGATGTCTTGGCTGCGCCTTCAAAACGGCCTGCTGAGAAGTTACGGGTTGGTAAACCACCTGCTTCATTTAGAATATTAACCAAAACCGCTGTTCCATAGCTATTCAAGCCGCCCTTCGGTTGGGAGATAGGATGGCTGCGGATGGCATCTATTAATTTCTTGCGGCCCTCATCAAAGAGAGACTTGTCAACCATATCAATTCCAGGTGCGCCTTT
>JAHYJK010000282.1 GCA_019429225.1 Anaerolineaceae bacterium | reverse complement strand
CGTTCTTCTGGCCCCATTTTGCTCGCCTTGCACGCGTGGTCACATCCAGCACGAAGTGGCCACCGGGTTTGAGCGCGCGCAGCACGTTTTGCAGGAGGCGGCTACGTTGCTCGGGGCTGAGCGGGCAATAATCGCCATAGATTAAGAGGGCAAGATCGTATTGGGCTGTGTCGGTGATGGTCAGGTAATCCTGATAGCGGTAGATGATCGGCAGACCCATCTCATCGGCGGCACGGGTGGCATAGTCGATCGAGTTCTGCGAGTAATCCACCCCGGTCACCTGCAACCCCTGCTCTGCCAGGCGCGTGGCATACAGGCCGGGACCGCAGCCCAGATCCAGCACGGTCTGACCGATCTTGAGCTTCAAGTGTTTCACAAGCCAGCTAACAGTGGCGTCGATGGTTTCCTGCTTGCGGCTGGCGAGATCGGTGTTCTGGCTGAGATGGACAGAAAGCATCTGCAAGGAGATATACGGGTCGTCCCAGAAGAGCGGCTCGCCAGGCGTGAAGGGTTCGGGTTTCTCTTGCAAGCGCAGCAATTTATCGAGGTTGAGATACCCAAAATTGAAGAGATACTCGGGTTTGTTGGTGGGTTGAGTCATGGGTCTATTCCTTTAAATTCGTTTACATATTGAATTATAAAGGATTTTGTGGTTGAGACTGGAGGAGATCACACCTGGCCAGGTGAATAGTCTTTTCAAAAACACAGCGATTTTGGAAAAATTAGATCAAAAAATACTTGACTCCCCTAAAAACAATGATACAATAAAACAAAGATACAATTATACAATGATACAATATTAATAAAACCACTCAAGGATTTAAAAAAAAGGATAAAAAATGACAGAAGCTGTCCCCCTGTATATTGAAATTGATTTTCGCTCAGGTATACCCATTACCGATCAGATCGTAGAACAGATCTATGATCGCATCGTGCTGGGAGAACTGCATACGGGAGAACAGTTACCGACGGTGCGGGATCTGGCGCGGCAATTGAAGGTCAACTTCAACACAGTTGCGCGCGCTTATCGCATACTGGATCAGGCCGGTGTTATTAACACCCAGCATGGGCGTGGCACCTACATTCTGCCAGAGGTACCCCCGCAAGAAACCGAAAAATCTAAAGAATTGGATCGGTTAACCAGAGATTTCCTGGATCAGATGGAAAGACAGGGATTTGCCAGCGCAGAAATTCAAGCTGTGTTTCGGCGCAATCTGCGTGAAAGACGCAAACTGGAAGAATCCATTGAATGACGATGAAGGAATACAACAAAAAATTAACAAATAATGTTTCACGTGAAACATAAAGGAGCAAACATGAAAGCACGCACTGTAATAATCTGGACGATTGTCCTGGTTCTGGCAGCCCTGGCAATAGGTCTGATTCTGGAACCTCGTTTTGTGGATCCAATGGCTGTACACTGGAATGAAAAGGGTGAAGCAGATGGATATGGATCTCGTTTTATGGGATTGTGGTTTTTACCCTTGATGACGATTGGATTGACATTGCTGTTGCTGGGCATTCCACAAATTGACCCATTGAAGAAAAATATCGAAAAATTTCGCAACGAATATAATACGTTTATTCTGTTGTTTGTTATTTTCTTTTTCTACCTGCATGTGATCAGTCTGCTCTTTAATTTTGGCTTGCGCTTCAATATGCTAGCCTTGATGATCCCTGCCTTTGGCGGTTTCTTCTACTACATCGGGGTCATGATGGAAAAAGCGAAACGAAATTATTTTATTGGCGTTCGTACCCCCTGGACACTGGCTGATGAAGAAGTGTGGGATGAAACACATCGCATTGGCGCAAAAGGTTTTAAGGTGAGTGGTGTTTTAACATTGGTTGGCGTGGTTCTTCCGAGTATCGCCATCTGGGCTATGATGGTGCCGATATTAATAGTATCCGTTTATACGGTTGTTTATTCGTATGTGGCTTATCGGCGAAAACATCCGAATATGAATGGAAATGCAAAATAACGTGAAGAAATGTTTCACGTGAAACAATTGAGGATAAAAGCATGGGAAAAATTATTGAAGTAGCGCGTTTGCAACACAAGTATGGTGATTTCCAGGCGATTCAGGACCTTTCCTTTGATGTTCAACAGGGAGAAGTATTTGGTCTGTTGGGTCCAAATGGCGCTGGAAAAACAACCACGGTTCGTCTATTGAACGGGATGTTCGAAGCCAGTGGGGGATCGATCTCCGTGATGGGGTTCGACCCGATGAAATCTGGCGAAAAAATCCGTGAGAAGTCTGGCGTGCTGACAGAAACACCGGCTTTGTATGAGCGTCTGACCGCCCGGCAAAATTTACGCTTCTTTGGCGTGTTAGCCGGGATGGATGATCAACAGATTGAACGCCGCAGCCATGAGTTGCTGGAGATGTTTGATCTCAGTCATCGGGCGGATGATCGCGCCGGGACGTTCAGCAAGGGTATGAAACAACGTCTGGCCCTCTCAAGAGCCTGGCTGACAAACCCTAAGTTGCTCTTTCTGGATGAACCCACCTCTGGATTGGACCCGGAAGCGGCGGCACAGGTGCGTGAGTTGATCGCCGATGTGCGCCAGAAAGAAGGCACAACGGTCTTGATCTGCACCCACAATCTGGATGAAGCACAGCGCCTGTGTGATCGTTTGTTGATCATGCGCCAGGGAAGCACACTGGCGATGGGAACGTTACCTGAGTTACGCAAGCTGGTCTCGCCAGGCATGTGGTTGGAGGTGCAACTCCTGAGTCCGTTTGAAAAGATGGATCAGATTCGTACAATCACCGGTGTATTGAGCCTGGATGTGCATTCGTCACAGTCAGTAAAGATCGAAGTCGAATCAGAAGCAACGATCCCGCAGATTGTATCCGGTCTGGTCGCGCTAGGCGCTTTGATTTTACGTCTGCAACCACAGGAAATCCCACTGGAGCAGGTCTATCTACAATTACAAAATAATAACCACAAAGGTCACAACGGAGGTGCTAAATGAACTGGCGCAAAATTCGCATCATTGCCTGGAAAGATATATTGGAAGTTCGACAGAATAAGTCTGTGCTGATTTCCATGGTGATGGTCCCATTGATTATTATGGTGGTTTTACCGGCGGTTATGCTGGTGGTTGTCAATACCACCGGCTCAGCGGACGCCTTGAATGATCCGGATATTCAAATGATGTTTGAGCGCATTCCGCCTTCCATCGCCCAGATGCTGGGAGATTTGAATGATGCCCAATTGTCCGTAGCCATGATCCTGGGCTTCTTATTTGCCCCGATGTTCTTGATCATGCCATTGATGCTGTCATCCAGCATAGCGGCAGAGTCTTTTGCCGGTGAACGCGAGCGCAAGACCCTCGAAGCGCTGTTATATACGGCTGCAACGGATACAGAATTATTCATTGGAAAGGCGCTGGCTGCCTTTGTGCCGGCTGTCCTGGTGTCGCTCGTCAGCTTTATTATTTACACCGTGGTGTTGAACGTGGGTGGTTATCCTATATTTGGGTATGTCTGGTTCCCGCTGGATACCTGGTATCCACTGGTATTCTGGGTCATGCCGGCTTTTTCTGCTCTGGGTGTTGGTGCTACTGTTTTAATCTCGGCGAAAGTCCAGACTTTTATGGGCGCTTATCAGGCCAGTGGATCCCTGGTGATTCTGGTATTGGGGCTGGTTGTTGGCCAGGCATCGGGATTGATCTACCTGAGCGTTTGGGTTGGTTTGGTGTTGGGTTTTGTCGTCTGGCTGGCAGCAGGGGTGCTGTTCTTTATGGCTATTCAACAATTCAATCGCAAGACCTTGCTTTATCAAAGCGCGCATTAATGAAAGTCAGAGAGGAATATCATGGAAAATAGCCCAAATATTGTTTTAATCGTCATGTTTTTATTGGCGGGGACATTTAATGTCATATTTCCACTCATTCTGGGTTGGTGGATCATCAAAAAGAAAGGCACCAGCTGGAAATTGTTTGGCGTGGGTGTATTGACCTTCATCGGCTCGCAAATCTTCCACCTGCCGGTGGTCAATGGTCTGACCAGGGCTTTTTCGTCCGGTTTGCTCCCGCATGTTGATCCGGGTTTTGCACCATTTTTTAACGCCATCATTCTGGGTCTGCTGGCAGGTATTTTTGAAGAGACAGCTCGTTGGGTCGGTTATAAACTACT
>JAHYJK010000281.1 GCA_019429225.1 Anaerolineaceae bacterium | reverse complement strand
CTTCAAATTGATCTGTTACATACAGGTTTGCTGTCCTGGTAACACCATTGAGATGGGCTGTTATGATGGCATAATCCCCTGACGAGACGGATGAAGTCTGAATGGAGAATGTCTGGCTCTTTTGCCCGGCTGGGACTGTAATGGTGGCTGAGGGTAAAGTAGCAAAGCTTTTGTTGCTGGAAATATTCACCTCAATTCCACCTGTAGGAGCATTTACATCGAGCAAGACTGTACCGGTCAGGTTTGTTCCGCCAATCACAGAATTGGTGCTGAGAGATAGTTGCATGAGCGCAGGGAATGGTTGGTAGGTGGTTTCAATTGCTCCAATATCACAGCGTGATTCCAAAACTCTTGGCCATCCAACACGACCACGTTGATCATATTGCAAAGTCATATTGTAGCTGTCTTTGCAACCTGCGGGATTGCCACGATTTACAGCCAGGCTTTGATTTTGTGGGAAATGCGCGTATGTAAGGATTTCGCCAAAATATTCATGAGCCAGCAATGTGCTTAATAGCGGGTCAATCGGTTGGTTGACTGTGCCCACAAAATTTCCTGTATCACTTCCGGTTATCAAACTATTGTAGCCTTTTGATCCGAGTATGTTGTATCCCTTTGAGGTCATCGTTCCATACCAATCATGGTGATAAAGAAAAATGATCGGTGGGGGAGATGGTGCACGGCTTGTGTTTTGAGCGATGATCGAATTTTGAACATTCACGATCACCCCTCCTGTGTTTTCCACCATTAAGCCACCTCCCACACCGGTGTTATTTTCATTTTGGTTTGCGATATTCTGGGTGATGGTAACATTATTCAGATTGACAACCCCTGTGTTGATAATGTAGAGACCACCTCCGTGGGAATTAGCAGAATTTGCGCTGAATGTCGTATTATTAAAATTTGCCTGACGGAGTGAAGAGTCATTCTCAATAAATACTCCTCCTCCTCCATGTGAGTTCTCTGTTCCAAAGGATTCATTTCCCCTGAACACACTGGAATCAATTTCCACCTTGCTATCCTTGATTGAAATTCCGCCACCAGATTGAGCATAGTTGCCATTAAAATCACTCTTACTTAAATTGATCCCGACCCAATTGTTCAAAAGAAATATTGCTCCACCTTTTGTTGCGCTTGAATTTTGGGTAAATGTCTCCTTACTGATTGATGACTCTCCATTGTTGTTAAAATAAATTGCTCCTCCATTGGATGCTGTATTTTCTTGATATGTGTTGTAGGATAAATCGAGAGCGGATTGGAAAGTGTAGATTGCCCCACCACGATTACTGGCCAGATTATTTTTAAAGGTCGAACTACCAATGCTATGCGTTTGGCCTGGATCCTTAAGCAAAATTGAAACAGCACCTCCATCACCACTTACGGTGTTATTTTCAAAAATGGATTGAGAAATTTCGATTTTATTTCTTGAATGACTAATTGCGCCACCTAATTCTCCAGCGTGGTTGAGTTTGAAGTTGGAATTGCTGATTTTAGCGCTACCATCAATTGATGTGATAGCACCTCCAATACCATCGGCTGAGTTATCCGTAAATGTTGTATTGATAACTTCCAATGAACCTGAATTGTAAATGGCTCCTCCATGATTTGCCTCATTATTGGTAAATGTGCTATTCAGAATGATAAGTTCGCCATTATTTCTGATGGCGCCACCATTGCCCGCAATGCCCAGGTTTGAATTTTCCATGAAAGTGGTTTGATTGATGGTAACCTGAACATTTTCTCCAATGGCTAGAGGGTTACGGACTCCTTTCTTAATCGTCAAAGATTCAATACTTAGCTTACTTTCGTTACGAAAAGAAAGCACATAACCTGTGTGACCACTAACATCAATCGTTCCATTATTTCCATTGATATTTACGGTTGCGGAAAAAATCTGAGGGAGAAATCCCTGGATTGGATAGACCAGACCAGTTTCAAAGGTGATATTGACAATATCACCAACATTTTTTGTCGCTGCCTCCTGCATGGCAGCCAGGAATGTGCAATTTTTATTGTTCACCTCCTGGCAAACTCCATCATCTGGATCACTATCTGGCCACCATTCATTTGAATTGACCTGGAAATTATACGTAACTGCTGCTGTCACCGGGGGTTGACTGCCTGTAAGACTGAATAAAAAAGTGACCAAAAGGATTATGACCATTTTTTTTCGTACCAATTGATTGATTATATTCTTGTGTTTCATCGATTACTCCTTCTTTTGTGATTCCTGATAACCATATCTTACAAATGGAGCGTCACAAAAGCGTAAAAAACCTGAGTAATCAGATAAAATATATAAAAAATTATCGAATCTTTACCAATGGAAGTGGAGCAGCGGGGTCCTTATTGGATTTATTTCTGAAAAATCGTTGAATCAAAAAAGTAATTAGAAAGGCAATAATGGAAGATACAATAATTCCGATGAATATGAATATACCACTCCAGATTAGCGCATAACCCCCACCAAGATTTTTGATTGAATTCCCATTCACATCCACACATTGCATTTCACAATAAGTTGTTGGACGCACGAAACCATCTTCATCGACTCTGTTTGATTTGTAAGATCTGAATTCTGCAGTGCTGTCTTCCTGACACATGAAGGACCCCAGTGTGGAAATGATCAGATCACCGGTGAACAATGAACTGATGCTGCCGATGTACATGCCTGCTGGCGCTAAACAACTGCTGATAATGAGAAAACTAACAATCCAGACAAGACAACCAGTTAAAAATCGGTTAGGTTTTCTTTCCAGACAATGACCTCCAGACCTTTTTATTCATTGTAGCCCACAGGTATTTGCATGAAAATTTACGTATAATGATTCATTCCTTGGTTATTATCGTTTACGAGCCCAGAAAATGGCTTTCAATGAGTGCACGTGATAAGGGTTTGCTGAATGATCGCCATGCACAGCTAAAACTTCAAATCCATGTTTTTCCAACCAGGTTTGAACTTCAACTTGGCTGACCGGGTGTTTCTGTTGGAAAAATTGATATTCAGTGACAATTCCTTCCGGAGAAGTGATCTGGTATCTTCGTTCAAACCGGGCAAGCCGTCCCTTAACATCAAACCAGATGGTTTCGCGTGTGTTTTTAACCTGGGTTCCATCTTTGCATGTTCCGGACAAATACACATATTTGTGATTCAAATCCTGCCAGGCAGCATCCAATTCGCCTTCCATATGATCATTATCTACATAAATAAATCCACCTGGTTTACATGCCCTGGATGCCTGATAGATGCAATATTCCTGTTCTTCTGCTGTTGCTAACTCGTAAAAACAATTAAAGCCAAGAATCACCAGGTCATATCCTGTTGGCCAATTCTCCACGGTCACATCAGCACATTGTAGCTGAATTCTTTTTTGTACGTCATCAGCCAGATCTTTGATTTTTTTCTGTGCTAATTGCAACATAGCCTGTGATTGGTCGATTCCTAAAATGGAATGACCATCGAAGGCGAGGGGAATAACGAAACGTCCAGTTCCGCAAAATGGTTCCAGAATTTTTAACCTGGTTTTTCCATGCAGTAAATTTCTTAAAAACTCGACATCCTTTGTGTTATTCTCCTGCATATCATAAATTTCAGCGATGTGAATGTCGAAATCATAAAGGTTGTGTTGATTAATGCTCATATTTATTTTATATAGCCTTTGTAAAATGGATGCATCCTTCAATTATATGATTTTATCGAATCAGACCCTGCGGTACCCTTAACTCAGTCCTGAAGGTTTTTAAAAATTCTACAAATCGCTAAACTGACCCACATTTTTCTCTCCATTATTTCCGGTGAGGACTTCTCCGGTGTGTCTGAAAAATAATTCAACTTCCAGAGACCATCAGACTGTTGGTTTTCAATCAACCAGTTGATCACTTTTTCTGTTTGTGGGTCAATTACAGAAACTTCCATTTTCACCATTATATCCATAGCAGATACCAGATTGTTCCACCAGAAGGGGTATTCAAAACGAATCTAATAATGGGATGCCTGAAGCGACGAATAAACATCCGCTTGAAAAAATCGAGATTTCAGCAACTCACATGCATGTTTTGCTTCCTCCAATTGGTGGTATATTGGATGCACAGCAAAAGCACGCAACACCATGCCAGTCCAGTTATGAGAAAATGGCTTTGTGCGGTCTGGTTCTACTGGGGGGAGGAATTCGGTCTGCAATTTGTATTGTGTTTCCCGATCAAATTTGTGAGTGATCA
>JAHYJK010000280.1 GCA_019429225.1 Anaerolineaceae bacterium | reverse complement strand
TTCTTTTCAAAGGCAGATAAAACATCCGAACCTACCAACCAGACGCCATCGTGTGTGATGCCAATTTCGACAACCCTGTACTTTTCACGATCAATTTTTTCCAGAATGGATCGAGCGGAGAGAAGCGATATTTCATGCTCTCCCGATCGACCTCCAAATAAAATAGCTACGGATAATTGGTTCATATCGAAGCCTTCCCATGATTCGCTTTATTGTTGTTTGCTGTTTGATTGAACCCAATCATTTCTACCTCTAATTCCAGTTCTACGTTGAATTCTTTATTGACGGTTTTTTGTACATGCTGCACCAGATTGTAAATATCGCTGGCTTTTGCCTGATCTGAGTTGACGAAAAAATTCGCATGCACTTCACTGACTTTTACACCACCGATTGTGTGGCCTTTCAACCCGGCTGCTTCAATCAATCTGCCGGCGTAATCCCCGGGAGGGTTTTTAAACATGGAACCCATGCTGGCTCCGGGAGGTTGTGTTCGGCGGCGGTGTTCACTAAAAGCATTCATCCTTTCTTTGATCTTTTGTGGGTCATCATACGCGCAGTTGAGCGTTGCTGATAAGATGACGCCACTTTCAACCTGGCGTTTAAAGATACTGCTACGATAGCTGAATTGGAAATCTTCTTTTTTCCAGACAGATTTCCCCTTTTCTTGTTGCAAGATTTCAGCCAACAGTAAATTGCTGTGCATATCGCTACCGTGCGCGCCAGCATTGCCATAGATGGCACCACCAACAGTCCCAGGGACGGTGGTGGCCCATTCCAGGCCGGATAAACCTGCTAAGGCAGCTTTTCGGGCGACCAATCCCAGGCTCGCGCCAGATTCGACCCACAGTGCGGGATGCTCACCTGAGATTTTTATCTCAATTTTCTTAGCATGATTGAGGATTACCAGGCCGTCGAAACCCTCATCACTGAATAAAACGTTCGATCCTGATCCCAATAGGAAAAATTTAAGGTTACCGTCCCAACATGTTTGAACAGCATCGGCGAGTTCATTGGCATTCCTCACAGTAACAAACCAGGCAGCATCCCCGCCTACACGGGCGGTTGCAAAATTCTTCAATGCAACCTGCTGTTGCAGCCTGTTACCGAATTTCTTTTCCAGAATACCAATGGATTGCAGATGTGTCATGTATGTACCTTTATGCGTTTTTGAAATACTTAATTAATTTGAGAACGACTTCTTTTTTGTTTTGGACGGTTGATCGGTTTTTCTCATTCAACTTAGGTTTGCGATCAACGCTTCCTTTCTCAACTGGAAGGATGATGGTGGGTAGAAAGGTGAATAATTCAACTTTCTGTACCTCTGTGTCAAGATCATTCTCGTAATTCATGGTGTTTCTCCTTTTGGGTAAGCCTGGATAAAACATCTTTACTGACCTGAGTTGCATCACCAGCAGAAAATACCAGCATGACATCGCTGGATGAAAGATTTTTAACCAGGTAATCAGTGATATCTTCCAGAGAAGTGATATAGCGTGCGTCTGGATGTCGCATGGCATCGACAACCTGGGATGAGGAAAAGCCATCATCTTTTTCGCGCGAAGCATAAATTTGACTGACGATGACGTGATCAGCCTGGGTGAAAGAATTCTTAAATTCATCAAACAAAATTTTTGTGCGGGAATAGGTATGTGGTTGCCAGATTGCCCAGATTTTTCTACCCGGGTAGCGACTTCTGGCTGCCTGAAGGGTTGCCTGAATTTCAGTGGGGTGGTGCGCATAATCATCAATGATGGTGATCTGATTCACTTCGCCAAGAATATCGAATCGACGGGAAGTGCCACTAAATTCGGTCAGAGCATTGGCAGCGGATTGAATGTCCAATCCCAGGCTGTGTGAAATTCCTAAGGTGACCAGTGCATTCATCACATTATGCATGCCAGGGACACTCAATTCCACTGTGATCAATCTGGTAGAAGATTGCTCGGTATTTTGATAAACGCTAAAACGATATCCACCCATCTGGTTCGGTGCGATTTCCCTCGCCTGGTAATCACAATCCGAGGATGTGCCATAGGTCAGTACAGCTGGGTGGGTGATGATGGGGAGTAGTTTTTGAATTCCGGAATCATCTCGATATACAAATAGCTTGCCATCAGGCGTAACTTTTTCTGTGAAGGCTTTGAATGCCTGCAGATAATCCGAAAAGGTTGGGTAACAATCCGGATGATCATGTTCCAGATTGGTGATTACGGCGATGGTGGGAGATAACCCCAGGAACATGCGATCGTACTCATCGGCTTCGATCACAAAATAATCACCAGATCCATAATGAGCATTGTTACCAAGGTCTTTTGAGACACTTCCAATGATATAACTGGGATCGAAACCCAGTTTATGTAACATAGTTGAAATCATGGCAGACGTGGTTGTTTTCCCATGGGTACCAGCAACGGCAATCCCTTTTTGGTCTTGCATCAATTCAACCAGGATATCAGAGCGTTTATACACCGGGATGTGGGCAGCATGTGCAGCCTGAACTTCCGGGTTGCTATCCGGAATCGCAGATGAGCGAATAACCAGATCGACATCCACCAGATGATCCGCAGAATGTCCCAGGTAAACCGTAATGCCAGCAGACATCAAATTTTCAGCTAAATCCGAGATTTGCTGATCGGACCCGCTTACCATGTATCCTTTTTCCTGCAATAAGCGGGCGATCGCCGATAGGCCGGTTCCACCAATCCCAATAAAGAACACGTGTTTTTTCATAGGAAAACCACCAAAACGAATACGAATGCGATCGCTACTGCGAAATAAATCGTTGGAGCGCCTAACAATTCAGGTGGCATAAAAGCAAGTAATCTCTGGGCAGCGATGCCAATTTCAGAATTTACATCAGGTTGAATAATGAATGAGAAGGGATAACCAGCATAGTCCAGGAAAAACCATAAACTGCCAAAGACTAAGTACCCATTGACTGCTCCTAAAAAGAGCCCCAATAAAACATCTTCAAATTTTTCCCGGATGAAACGACCTGAATCGGCAATTTTGGGAAATTTTGGGGTCTGATATCCAAAGAAAACCAGGGACATCAACAGAATGGATCTCAACCAGAAAAATGAGTCTGGATTGTTGACCATTAGAGTATCACGGATGAAGGGTACAAAGCGTTCCAGAACAGAGAGAACAAATAATGAGAGAATAACACTGAAACTGACCAATAATTCACGCGCCCAACCACGCATGGCTCCAATTAGGGCAAATAAACAAACATACATCCAAAAGATAACATCCAAAGAAATCATACATAACCACCTTTCTGGCTGGCTAAGTTGAACTGTTCTGTAATCAGATTCCCTATTTGTTGGGCAGCATCTGGAGTCGATAAAAATTGCATTTCTGAGCTCATTTGGGAGAGGATTTTTGGGCTATCTAATAAAAGGGAAATTTCCTGGGTTAACCTGTGGTCCATTTCTTCATCCGGGAGCATGATTGCAGCTTTATGATCTACAAGAAATTGAGCATTGATTTTTTGATAGCGCCACGCATACGGATACGGGACCACAATTGCAGGTAATCCGAAAAATGGCAATTCACCCAATGTGGAAGCGCCGCCTCTGCAAACGCACAAATCTGCACAGGAGAAAGCTGCAGACATTTCTTCATGGATGTATGGATAAATTCGATAATTCTTGGATAATTCAGCTGGAAGTTCGGAGTATACCTGCTGCATATCCTCCCAATCATAATTTCCTGTGACGTGGATGATCTGGGTTTTGGCTAATAAAATTTCCAGATTTTTTTTGATAACCTGATTGATGGTATGAGCACCTTTACTGCCACCATAGATTAATATCACAGGTAAGTCGTTTTGAAAATTGAAGACTTTTCTGGCTTCAACTTTTGAATATCGGGATAATTCTTTTCTGAGTGGATAACCGGTCACCACTAAATTTTTGGTCTGATTAAAATATTTTTTAGAGTTCTCCGTTGTTAAGGCAATTGCATGCGCGAATTTTGCAATGAACTTCAAAGCAATACCAGGCTCTATATCGGGGACATACAATACGGATGGCTTCTTAAATCCAGCGATCGCCATGGGTGCAGCTAAATACCCACCGGTGTAAAAAATGACATCCGGTTGGTATTGCTTAAGAATCTGAGCAGATTTGATGACGCCTCGGATGAGCTTATA
>JAHYJK010000279.1 GCA_019429225.1 Anaerolineaceae bacterium | reverse complement strand
GTGAGACCGCAATATGTTAAAATTTACAATTGGATCGAGTGAATCCCAAAATGTTTAACAGATATCTGGAATTAGGCATAAAATAAAAAAAAGTTCAATAAAGCACAGGAATTAATCATGCTCTCTTTTGAAAACAACTAAGTCTATCCAGTTGAAAGGAAAGATATGAAAATCCATGTGGAAGTATTTATCGCCGGCAAGATTCTGGAACAGCGTCAATCAAGATTTTCTCCAAATGAGATCATCGAATTTATTAGAAATGAATTTGGTGACGAAAGATCTGGCATTCGAACACATGTTACTGCTGCTTGTGTCGCCAATGCCCCGACGAATCATCCCAACTGCTATAATTATTTATGGCGAATAGATCATGCTGAGTACAGAAATTTTCATCCCGGGCGTGATTCCCTCAAACCTGAGAAAAAAGGATTTCGTCACCAACCTTATCCAATAGATGTGCCAGAAAAATATCGATATTTATTACGTGATGAATGACCTTATGAAGGCATAGGAAAATTAGTTTATCAATAATTCAGTTTTATAATTCTTTCAATATATTAAGAAGGACAATTCTTGTGAATTCGACAGAAAACAAACTGAGATCTGCCTATGATTTACTAATAAACCTTGTTAGAGAGCATGGAGGCAGCATGGAATACCAACAGGAAGGCCAATCTGTTGGCGGAGCCTGGATCATTGAAGTTGCTGGTATGAAAAATCGTTTTCCTTGGTATAACCACAGCTTTCCAGGGTTAGATGAACTCTATGTTCCAAAAGAGGGCATCCCCCCAAAGTCTTTTGAGGATTACGAGCATGATCTTTTAGATGATGCATGGGATAGGCTTTTGATCAATATGAGAACAAATTGGTTTGAATACATCGATGATCTAGAATGGGAAAAAGAAAGTAAAAATCGACAGGATATGGGATGATGAAAATACGCACCATCACTCTAAAATAATCCACTGTAATAAAGTCTTAAAAGGCTATTAAATAATCAGATTTCTTCGTGACTTATCACCGCATTTAACATAAACCCACAAAATGATACTAGTAAATACAAAAATTACACATGAGTAATATTTCTTTCTCTTATATAACGCATGATTTTGGTGTATGAAGTTAACTATTATGCGTAAAAAGACCAGCTGTTCTTAGATATAGATCGAGCTAACGCTTACCATGGTATCCTTTAAGTGCTTACATTGACCATTAGGAGAATTATGACAAATCACAATCGAGATATCGGATCTGAAGATTATAAAATAATGGATCTTGTCAAAGAATTAAAGGAGGACAAGTTTCTCATTCCCACCTTTCAAAGAGAGTTTGTTTGGCAACAAAATAACATATCAAAATTATGGGACAGTATTTTTAAGTTTTACCCAATTGGAAGTATTCTTTATTGGGAAACGGATTCATACCTTCATACCCATAGAAAATTAGGTGGATTTGAGTTTCCCCATGATGAGGATTCTGTTCGAAAATTTAAAGAGTGGAAATATATACTTGATGGACAACAACGGGCTACATCTCTTCTGATAACTTTATTGGGTGGTAGAGGTAAAGTTGAAAACGATCAAGAGTTTGACTTTACTATCTACTTTGATGCAGTTAAAGGAGAATTTTTCTTTGCAAACGAGCTGGAAAAAAGGAAGAAAAATTACATTAACGAAAAATTCTTAATAAGATTACGCGATGTGCCCAACTGGTCTTTTTTATATTATGGAGAGATTGCAGCTGAAAATGGCTTTACTAGCGAAATTGAAAGTAATCTCAATCAAATTGACCGAATATTTTCTGATTATAAAATCCCAGTCGTTAGAATTAAAGGGGTTGAAGTTAATGAAGTATGCGAAATTTTTGAGAGGATAAACCAGGAAGGCAAACGACTTGACCCAGTAGACATCATAGTTGCAAGAACGTATCAAACAGAAAACCCTGAGAAAAATTATTCGGGTTTTTATCTTAGAGAGTACCTGAAATCATTCAAGGAAAAACTTGTCCAACAGGGTAATCGTTATCAAGATTTAGATGACTTAACTGTAATTCAGATGATTGCACTATGCCGCAGAAAGGAGGATGAGGAGACAAGAAGTCGTTATGGTATCACGCCTGCTTCATTACAGAATTTGACAGCGGAAGATTTTGAGCAACATTGGGTTACATCTGAAAAGACTATTCTCAATACAATTAAATTTCTCTCAGACATGAAAGTACATGGTCCCAATCTACTTCCGTTCACCTACATAATGTTACCGCTTTGTTATTATTTACATAAAAATTCACATCCCAACAAAGATGTGATGAGGCAATGGTTCTGGCGTACTGTGTTTGGATTAGATGAGTTCCGCAGCAGTACAGCTGTTTATGAATATTGTGAACAGTTCTTTAGACCATTAGAAGAGGGTAAGCCTTACCAGATTGAACCATTGAGAATTTCAATAGATAAGCTTATTCGTACAAGTTATAATTATCGAAATAGCCTAAGCAGGGCAGTATTAGCATTTCTAGCATATCAAAATCCATTGGATTTCAGTGATCCACATGCTGTCGTTCTTGATAATGTTTATTTGCTATTATCCCAAGCACCGAACTTACATCACATTTTTCCTTCAAGTTTCTTAAGTAACCATCTCCAAGGATCTGACTTAAGCATTAACAGTCTAATGAACATTTGTTTTTTGCGCGCCGAAACAAATATTAAAATAAGTGACACAGATCCACTGAACTATTTGAAGCATTATGCAGATTCAATCAATGGATTTGAAAAGATTCTTGATTCTCATCTCATTCCAGCAAAATATTTGCATTACACGACTTTTTCAAATGAAATATATCAAAGTTTTCTTCAAGAACGAGCCAATTTTATTACAGAAAAATTAAAGGACGAGTTACAAGACGTAGATGTAACTATCGTAAAGTGATCAGGGCTGTAGGGTGAGATCTGCATTTGACCGCAACATTTTACAAATCAAAATAGGATAGATTGATTACGTAAAAAATACAACTAATAATCTAGACTGCCATGCCCCTGGGGCGGGCTCGCAGTGCCATCTGGTGTAGGTCACGAGTGGTCCCTATGGGACCCATGTGACCGCCATTTTCTACCAGCTACCAACTAATCTCTACCAACTTTCCCCCCTGCGTTGCCGCTTGCGGCAGAAAAACGCCTCTTTTTGCCGCTTTTAACGGATTGAAAACCCGCCCGCTTTATGTTATGCTCTCATTAAACTAGAACATACATTCTATCCTCACGCGCACCCACCACGAAAGGAGCTTTGATCATGTCGGCAGCACAACACGCCTCTACTGAAGCAACCCAGCCGGGGCGCAGAAAGCCCGGCGGCAAGCTGAGTGGCAACAGGTCACATCAGGGCACGAAGTCCCCGTCAAGTGGGAGTGCCGCACACATCGGTGTGCGGCCAACCCGGCAATACCAATGCACTCAAGCTGAAGCGGGCTCAATTCGCATCAGCGAAGTGCTGCACACATGGGTGTGCAGCCAGCACGGTTTCTACACCAAAAACTTCTCGCTGGCCGAGCGCCGCGGCCTGCAAGCAACTGAGGGGGTTGTTCTCGGTGATGAGATCGGCCTGTTGCGTGTCCTCATCCGGCGCTCAAGCTGAAGCGGACATTATTATCCCCGGAGCGGAGCGAAGTGGGACAATTCGCATCAGCTTAGTGCCGCACACATCGGTGTGCGGCCAGAGCAGGTCCAGGCCAGTCAGGGCGTGTCCCTCAACGAAGCAGCACACCACCTGGCTGTGATCAGCGAAGCCATGCTGCGTTTGGCTAGTCTGCTGCGCACCGACCATATGCTTGGTGGGTCGGAAATGGACACCTTTATGGCGCAGCTTGGCCACGCAATGAATGGTGTTTTAGAAGAGATGAGGCACGGTGAAGACTGAGGCAGCCCATTATTCGTTTCGGTTCGTTTTATTTTGGAACGAATACCTATGCGTGCTCCCGGATAGCCTATGCGGGGGGTTGGGGGGATGGTTGAATCTGAGATTGCTTCCTCGCTGCGCTCGTCGCAATGACAGATGTTGTTGGTGCGCAGACGTGCCCTGCACATCCTACATGCCGCATGTTTGCCCCCCGTTTGCGGGGGGTCGGGGGGGATGTCACATTGGAAACGTGACCTATGTTAAATTACCACCCCTTGCATACAGCCACGCCCGTCCGCTCTTGCCCACCACCTCGATCGCCCCCATCTCCCGCAGGCAGTAGGC
>JAHYJK010000278.1 GCA_019429225.1 Anaerolineaceae bacterium | reverse complement strand
AAATGGTCCCGTTTGCAGGGTGGGATATGCCAGTGTGGTATTCCTCCGTCTTGGAAGAGCACCAAGCTGTGCGTCATGCCGCTGGATTGTTTGATGTCACCCATATGGGCGTCTTTCAAACCGAAGGCCCAGATGCTGGCATCTTCCTGGATAGCGTATGCGGAAATGATATCAGCGGTTTAGCCATAGGCGAATCTTGCTACACCCACTTCCTCGATCCAGATGCCAATGTAATCGATGACTTACTCGTTTATCGACGGGATCAGGAAAAATACCTGGTGGTGGTCAATGCCTCGAATGACGATAAAGATTGGGCGTGGTTAAATGCGGTTCGAGAAGGTAAAGTTTTAGTTGACAGAGAAAAACCATGGGCTTACGCATTTGGCAGAAATGTCGTCCTGCGGAACCTGCGTGACCCCCAGGCAGGGGAAGATATGCTGGTCGATATTGCGATCCAGGGGCCAAAATCTCGTGATATATTGCTATCTCTAAACTGTTCCCTGGTCGATCGTGAAGCCATAATGGAATTAAAATGGTCACAACTCTGCGAAGCAACTTTGGACGGCATCCCCATGGTGATCTCTCGAACTGGTTATACAGGTGAACGGATGGGTTTTGAAGTATTTGTCCACCCCGACAATACCGTTGAACTGTGGAGCAAACTGCTCCAAAAAGGGGAGGCTCATGGGATCAAACCCTGCGGTTTGGGCGCACGTGATTCCCTCCGCACCGAAGCAGGTCTGCCGCTCTATGGCCACGAAATGGGCGGAGAGCTTAACTATGGCACAGGTGAAGCTGGTTTTGGCTGGTTTGTCAAACGCCATAAACCGTGGTTCATCGGTCGTCAAGCTTTCTTAGAAAGAGAAACTCAGCGAGAAGGTGGTGTTGTGCGCTTCCGGTTTGATGAAAAACGAACCCGCCTTGCGCACTTGGGTGATCCCGTCATTGATGAACGCGGACGGGTCATTGGCACCGTCACCAGTTGTGCAATTGATACCGATGGCTCCCTCACCGGCCAGGCTTTTGTATTAGATAAATACACGAAAGAAGATACCCCGATTTTGATCTACCAAAGCTCACCCTCATCAGGTGGCAAAGCGTTAGGACAACTTCAAACCGGCGACCGGGTCACCTTACCTTCCCGGGCAACCGTCATTAGTCGATTTCCAAAATAAGGAGACAAGATTTTATGCACACATTATGGGACGACAGATTTGCAGGACGAACAGACAATATCGGTAGCTCTGCTATCAGGGAGCTTCTAAAACTCACCTCGCTTCCAGACGTAATTTCTTTTGCGGGCGGTCTACCTGCCCCAGAGCTTTTTCCGATTGAACGTTTTAAAGAGGCCGCAGAAGTCGTGCTCACGGAAATGGGGGATCGTGCCTTACAATATGGCACTACAGAAGGCTATCAGCCGTTGCGCGAGATGATTGCTAAAAATGCCGGCAAGTACGGCATCCAAATTTCCGCGGATAATGTGTTGATCACCACAGGTTCACAACAAGCGCTTGATCTGCTTGGGCGAATCTTTATCAATCGCGGAGACCGTATCCTGGTAGAATCCCCCACCTACCTCGGCGCGATCCAGGCCTGGAATGCTTACGGCGTAAAATATGTCACCATCCCCTTTGATGATGACGGCATGCAAACCGACCTGCTGGAAGAGCGTTTAAGGACCGGACTGAAATTCATCTATGTGCTCCCGAACTTCCAGAACCCAACCGGCGTCACCCTGTCACGCGAACGGAGAATGCAGCTGGTAGAAATGGCCAATGCGTATGGCGTACCCATCGTTGAAGATGATCCCTACGGTCAACTGCGCTATGAAGGTGACCATATCCCTCCTGTGGTTGTTTTAGATGATGAAATCCGGGCCAAAGAGGTGCCGATCTACAGCGGAAACGTGATATATACCAGCACCTTTTCAAAAATCCTGGCGCCAGGTTTGCGGTTAGCCTGGGTGGTCGCACCAACGGCTGTAATCAGAAAATTGGTGCAGGCTAAACAAGGCTGTGACTTAAACACCTCCACCTTCAACCAGTACCTGGCATACGAGGTCGCCAACGGACCCTGGATGAAGACCCATATCCAGAGAATTCGAGTGACATATAAAGAACGGCGTGATGTGATGATTAAGGCGCTTGAAGACTATATGCCTGAAGGCGTACGCTGGACTCGTCCGAAGGGCGGCTTATTTCTGTGGGTTACCTTGCCAGAAAGTATAAATTCAGCTGATATCTTTCCGGTTGCAGTCAAAGAAAAGGTGGCCTTTGTACCCGGCAATTCCTTCCATCCCCTGGGGGGAGGCGAAAACACCATGCGGCTCAACTTCTCTTGCATGAAGCCTGAACTGATTGTTGAAGGCATCAAGCGGTTGGCTGGGGTTGTAAAAAAGAACCTGTAAACCCCCACAATTGAGATAAAAAAAGTGTGTGAGGATCACTCACACACTTTTTTGTTTGCTTTATCTAATAATCATACAAGTTGGCGTTCTGCCAGACCTTAAAATCAGTCAAAATCGAATCGCCAATAAACTCGCGTAAAATCGAATCGTCCGGAATCATGTGCGTTTCAATTGGCATAAACCATTGCAGAAATTTCAGCAAACGCTTCGCTTCGATGTATTCATGTGAACCATAGGGCACCTGTCTGAGGAGGGGCTCAACCAATGGCTTCAGCGCGGTCAGCTCATAGGCTAGCGCAGAGTTGAACATGATATCTGCGTTTTCTTGATAAGGGAAGATGTGGTTCTTTTCACCCCTTCTGACCATCTCCCAATGGCTGATGGTTTGTTGGGCTGTGTAACCCCGGTCGCGTGCGTCCCGCAAAATCCGGCGCAGCTCTCGGGTGTCTGTGGTTGAAATCCGGTTGTGCCGGTCTAAATTCAGCTGGGTCAGGCAGGACACATAGATCCTGTAACTTTGCTCTGCGGGGATATTCTCCAACAATTTGGGGTTTAATCCATGGATACCCTCCAGGATGATGATCTGTCCCGGATCAAGTTGCACTTTTTCTCCCGGCTCATTGATCCCTTGCTTAAAATTATAGTGTCGCAACTGAACCCGCTCACCCGCAATCAGACGAGTGATGTGATCATTCAATAATTCTCGATTGACCGCATCCAGATGCTCAAAATCATATTCACCCTCTTCATTCAAGGGCGTATCTACACGATCAACAAAATAATTATCCATTTCCAGTGCAAACGGTGAGAGTCCCTCTGTCAGCAGCTGGATCATCAGACGTTTTGAAAACGTGGTCTTTCCCGAAGAGCTTGGACCAGCTATCAAGATCACATGAATCTCATCTTTTCTCTTACGGATATTATTCGCAATCCGTGAGATCTGCTGAGTATGCAGCGCCTCCGAAACCAGGATGACCTCATTGATCCGGCCGTCATTGATGGTGTCGTTTAATGCACCTACGCTCTGAATGCCCAGTGTCTCCAACCAACCCCCATACTGGCGAAAAGCTGCCAGAAGTTGAGGGTAGCTTGTTAAGGGCAACAATTCGTTCGGTGCATGCCGGCGTGGGAAGCGAATCACAAACCCCAAATCAACGAGTTGCAAGTCAAACCACCTGAGGTAACCTGTCGACGGCACCATATACCCATGATGATAATCGCGCTTTCCATGCAGGGAATACAGAACCAGATCATCTCCATGTCGGTAGTTAAGTAAGCGCAGTTTATCATCCTGTCCATGTTTACTGAAAAATGCCCTGGCCTCTGCAAGGGAGACTTTCTCTTTCATCAGCGGCGCATCCTCTTCAACCAATGCCTGCATTTGTTCAATCAACGCGTCCAGCAATGCCTGGTTGAACGGTTCCTGCTCGGGCACATGGCAGTAATATGCACCAGAAGAGACTGAATGGTCAATCGTCAACCTCCAGTCTGGAAATAGCTCGATAAAGGCAACCTCCAACAAAAAAGTCAACGACCGCCGATAGATTCTGGCCCCATCCGAATCCGTCATATCCACCGGGGTGACGGTGGCATCCGCCGAAATCGAGTAGGTCAGCTCACGCAATTCATTGTTCACTATCGCACCCACAATCAATGGGTGATCCGGTTGCTGATATTTACGCATAAAAGCCCCCACCTGGGTATGGCGTGGACCGCACAGCACGGTGCCATCCGCCATGATAATCTCAACATCCTCACGCATCTTTTGTTCAATTCTAATTTCGGTGTTCATACGATTCGCCTTTTCAATTAATCACGGCACCCATTTTCAGGCAAGACCCTTTTCCG
>JAHYJK010000277.1 GCA_019429225.1 Anaerolineaceae bacterium | reverse complement strand
CTTCGGCATGTCTTTCTCTATGGAGACGGTACTGATGCGCGGCACTTATTCGGGCATCCAATCAGTCGCCAGCATCCCCAGCGGCGTAGTGACAATCGATTGGGTCTACAATTCTATGCCGCCCGTCCCCCAGCAGATCTACCCACCGGTGAAAGTGGAAGCGGTAAGGGAGTTTTAAAGTGTAAAATTGGAAAATTTCCATTTCATTTCAATTTTCCAATTTTACAACTCACTCATTTCCCTGGAAAAACAAATAATCCTCCTTTTCCCTTTCGGTAAATGGCTTTTGGCTTGTTCCTTTTTTGACTCTCAACTGAAGACTGTTGACTGTATCCCATCTTATACACCTAATTTCCATCCCACCGAATTTTGCTATACTCTGCCTATGATCATCCAATTTACCGGGAAAATCATTTACTGGCGCGGACCATCACCTTTCTATTTTGTGACTGTACCGGATGAACAAAGCCAGGTGATTAAATCCATCTCTAAAATTGTCACCTATGGTTGGGGGGTAATCCCAGCAAATGTAACAATTGGGAAAACGCTGTTTTACACCGCTTTGTTTCCCAAGGATGGGCACTATTTAGTTCCCATTAAAAAGAGTGTTCGCGATGCAGAAAACCTGGATATAGATGATGAGGTGTCTCTACAACTTGAATTTCTACTATAACAAATTCAGGTATAGAAAATTGGACGCAGAAAGGAAAAAAATAATGTACATAATCGATAAAGAGATGCTTTGGCGACAATTCAGCCCAACGATCAATTCCTTCGAAAATGCTCTGCGCAACTGCCCGGATGAACTCTGGGAAACTCAACTCTGGGAGGACGAGCCAGATCAGTGGGTAGCGAAAGGCTTTTCCACATACTGGTATCTTTGCTACCATACCCTCTTCTGGATGGATCTTTACTTAACTGGTGCTGAAGAAGGTTTCACACCTCCAGCTCCTTTTGATCTGGTCGAGATGCAAGACAACGAAACCCTGCCACGCGTGTATACCCGCGAAGAGCTGCTCAGCTACTTGGATTCCTGCAGAAGCAATTACCAACAGACGATTGCCGACCTAACACCAGAACAGGCTGGTCGGATGTGTTTCTTCGCCTGGGGAGAGTTACCCTATGCTGAGCTGTTACTGTACGTGATGCGACATGTCCAGGAGCACGCAGCACAACTGCATATGTTTTTAGGCCAAAATAGAGAAAATAAAAGAGTTGCGTGATAGGGGGTAATCGAGCGAAACATTTTTTCATTTATGTCATAAATTTTCGTCTTTATTTTCCTATCCGTTCAAAGCCAATTTATTCGTTGAAGGCATACCAGGAATCGATACCCCAGAACCAGGAGTTTACGTTTGGTTCGTAAAATGAAGATTTAAGCTCGGAATTGGTTGATTTCTGCTTCCAATTCATTCAAGTAATGGATAACTTGGTTTAGTGAAGGAAAATTACCAATAAGCATTTGTTCCATCGACAAATAATCACTCATCAGCTCTTTCATCCGATATTCTGGTGGAACCAGACGGAAGGTTCCAGGTGTAGCTTCCGACAGTTTAGACCATGGCACACGGTAAAATTTCTCTTTGAAAGCTACAACTTTAGCTAGTAAAGACATATTATCAAGTGCAGTACGTTTCACAAATGAATTTCCCAACTGATACATATCGTAATAATGACGAGAGTAACGTAAGGGCATCAGTTTTGAACCTGGACGATTTGCTTCTTGATGAAGAATTGTAGCTTTTTCCCAAAAAGATCGTTCAGGTTTTACAGTTTTCACAGAAAACTGGGGATTCTTAAATAAGCCAGGGCGAAATTCTGCAAGGTATGAATGAATATTTACACAATCAGGTGAATCCCATTCAGCTAAGGGTCCAATTTCAAGCCGAATTACATCAAGTGTAGCTGAAGATTCAAATTCTTTAGGATAAGCAATTATGACCGTTTCTTCTTCCCTGGCAGGATAAATCTTCAATTCATATCCCAATTCATTTGAAAGGTCAGCAATTACGGTGGGAACGAATTTTTCCAACAAATAGGAATTGGTACGCTCAATTGTTTCCAATTTAAAGCGTTCTTGTTTGGAATTACTTCGCTCATTCCATGGCTCATCAATGGAATAACCAATTTCTCTCCAATCAAGGATAAGGTCGATATCTTCAGAGAAGCGATTGATTAAGGCATAACACTTAGATAAGCTAGTACCACCCTTGAATATAAGATGGTTTTTGAATTCCGATCGATTAAACAAATAATCCAAAACGTAACAGACCCAAAAGTCTTTTTCAACTATTACAGCAGGAACCCCCATTTCTTTAGAAACAATTTGAAATATTTCTGTTCTTTCTTGCCTATCAGCTTTTGCGATTTTCAACATCTATTATGTTCCTCATTTACATATCTGCACAATTATTTCACGAATCCACTCTGTAACTCTCTTTGTTTCTTGAATAAGATTTATCTTCTCTTCTTTAGTAAATCGGTCAGAAAGAAATAAAACGATATCCTGGGTTATACGATCCTTTCCCAGTGTACTTAATGCCTGTACGACCAAACGAGATAAAGGAGAAAGCCCGTCCAAATTCTTATTGGTTGTATGTTTGAATTTTAGCTTCGCACCATCCATCTCATATTTTTTGTATGGGCCGTCGGTTATATATGTCCAGATAGCCGGAATTTGAGTCGATAAGCCGAGTCTGTTGAGTGCGGTCTCTCCACTTGGAGTGATTTTCCAACCTTTGGATCTTGCAATCGCCTCCGCTACCTGATTAGGATCTGCCGGTATCTTTTCATTTAACAAATTACTCATCTTTGGTCTAAAGAACACACCAGGAATTATTCGCTCTAGCTTCCCATTATCAACCTGTTTTTTTAGGAGTCTACGAATAGTTTGTGCATCTGTAATATCAGAAAAATCACTTGCCACAAAAGGTGTGCCTTCAGAGAGAGCGTTGATGCGTTCATTAAGCCGTTCAGTAAAACCTTTAGTATTCATAATACTCTCCAAATTCGCGTTAATTATACACTTTTCGCGAATTTGAATTATACCTCAAAGCTGAATTCCTGGTGGATGACGTGCATCAGGCCCGCCAGGAGATGGAAGCCATCAGCATTGAGTTCATTGGCCCTGTCTATGTCGCGGAAAAACACGCCTGGGCCAACTTTCGTGCGCCGGATAGACATCTTTACGGGTTGACGGACGATCGATTGCCTGGGCTGCGAGAGCTGTAGGGTGGATTCTAAATCCACCACTTGCTTTACCCAACCTTTTACACAAAAAACACAAACAACATCCAAAATAAATCTTAACACTTTCCCAACAACCTCCTTGTATCATAGGGATCATAAGTAACAAATAAAGTTACCAATAAAAATTGAAGAATTTACAAGGAGTTTGAAATGAAAAAGAGTCTTATAGCAGTATTAGTAGCAGCTGTGTTAGTAGCAAGTTTTGGTATCGTGTCGAGCGTTTATGCTTATGGTGGAAACCCAGGCAATGGGAATGGCTCTGCAGCTCGTCAACAATTGCAGACCGAAGATGGGCTGGGACTATACCACGATGAAATCCTGGCTGCCTTCTCCGAAGCGCTTGGCATTTCGGTTGAGGATCTGGAAGCCAGAATCGATGCTGGAGAAACCATTATTGAGATCGCCGTTGCAGAAGGCATGAGTTTGGAAGATGCACAGGCACTTCTGCCGGTCGGTAATTTCGCTGGTCGCAGCGCTGGCTGGATGGGACAGGGTTTCATGGCAACAGGTGACAATGCTGAATTCGCGCCTGATGGGCAATACGCAGGCGACGGTAGCTGCCTGATCGATGGAGAAGTTGTCCCACAAAATCTTCAACAAGGCATGGGGCGCGGTCGAAACTGGTAAGAAAAAACTGAATAATAAAAATAGCGGTTTTCCACCGCTATTTTTATTTAACTCCGTGGAGATTTATGACTCTAATCTGCCCCTATGTGACGACCCGACTGCTGCTACCTGCAACAAGCTTTCCATATCGCTGCGGGATTAGGCCTCCCGGCAGCCAACACGGACCGGCTGACAATTACATCCTGCCGGCTATGGTGATACCGCTGCAAAGGCCGTGAGAGTAGCACAGTATTTGACTATAATCCGCAAGAAGTTGTTGATGCGCACACCTGCAGAACTGCGGAAGAGTATCCACCCCTTACCCACAGACGCCTGAATCATCAAATCTGAGTGTCACTGAGAACCGTGTATGGTAAAGCATTTGATTTTTGGCTTAGCTAG
>JAHYJK010000276.1 GCA_019429225.1 Anaerolineaceae bacterium | reverse complement strand
GTGTGCGGGCGATGAAAGGGGCGTTTTTCTGCCGCAAGCGGCAATGATGGGGGAAAGCTGAAGGCTGAAAGCTGAAAGCAAAGAAAGTATTTCGTTGGTCGTTGGTAGCGGGTAGCTGGTAGCTGGTAGATATGATCTCGCTGGGCGCTGAGGGGAGGTCACCTTTCCAACAAGCCCCACCCCCAACCTCCCTGCATACGGGGGGGCAAAATGAAATTTCTTTCCAAATGTGTCATCGCGAAAGGGCTCCACTAGGACGACGAAGCGCTCTTTTGAGATTGCTTCGTCGCATCCTTCGGATGCTCACTCGCAATGACAATAAGCTATTTTGGGGTCAGGAGATCTGATGCAATCAAGAATCTTGTCATTGCGACGAGCGCAGCGAGGAAGCAATCTCAATGTTGTGAGTGGGACCTTTTACCTTTCAGCTTCAAGCTGGGCGGGTTCAACCCGCACCAGCGAAGTGCCAAGCGCCAGGAGGCGCTGGCTCAGCTTTCAACTTTCACCTTAACTTATAACATATTCATTTCTGCAGTGTGAACACACATACCGTTTCGTGGCTGGTTCGTGCTTTAAATTCCCCCCACAGGCTGGGCAAACCATTGAGACGATTTTTTCAAACTTAGGCTCTTGAAAATGTTCAACCACTTTACGTACTGGAACATGATCAACCGCTTCAGGGTGTGTTTCTTGTTTCCGCTGAAATAAGCCGAAAGGCGACCCCTTTTTACCCCAGCGTGACCCTCTTGGCGTCCTTTTTTGGATCTCGTCGATGCCAAGCTCGCGCCGGTGATCGCTCAGTGCGCCCCCCACAAAGGCATGATAGTGCGAGTGTTTAACCAGCTTACGATGTGCGTTCATCACCCGCGGGTCTTCCGAGACGTCCTTGGTGGTGAACACATCCCCCATATCGTTGACCACTTTTTTCAACACCCTGACCGAAATTAATTTTCTGCTCACAAGATTTCCCCTTTCCTAAAAAGAAAGTGCCTCACCGGATATGATTTGGTGTAAGGCAACAGCAGTTCATAATCCGGTTCAACCGACTAGAGATGCGCGGACAAATTAACCAATCCACCAGAATAATAAAATTGGTAAGGATATTGTACATCATCTGGACGGCAGCCTAGCCCTGGCTACCGCCGGCCGCCTGGCAACACTGAACGAAGTCGCTCCCACGCCTGGTGCGATGCGGACCCCGAGGGCGTGGGTGACATGTTCAATTTTGACTTGACCTCACCCCAGTCTGGGGTTGGGAGGGACCCAAAGTTTTGCTTAATTATATATTTATGAATGTAATAGATTTGTTTAACTATTCAGTATTTATTGTTTACTATAGCTGTTGAATTCTATTATAAAAAACCCGGTGGAATTCATTCGCCTTTTGATGGAGCCATTCAATCAATTCTTGACGCTCTTCTTCCTTTTCAATTGATCCACTCCGATATACGGCGATTCTTGTGCCTTTCTTTTCATCTAAACGCTGCCACTCTAAAGGATATCCCAATTGACCCTCGATTTGTTCTTTTTGACCAAGTAATTTATCAAAATATGTTTTAGCATTTTCGTCGTGCATAAATATTTCACACCCAACTCTTTCTAAGACAGAGTTGACATTTAATGTCAATCGGAAACCAGACCTGCCAATTGCTATATTGAACCAATGTTGTGCTCTTGGGGTTCTGCCAAGCCTAATCGTGTCTCCAATTTGGTTTTCACTATACTTACGCAATTCTTCCCAAAAGTTTAATTGATCTAACTTCATATTTGAATAATCTTTATCATGAATCGCTCTCACTGCTTTGGACCATTGATTTGGACTGCTAATTGTTTTAAATCGCATTGCTGGATTTGATTCACCAATTCGAATCACCTCAACTTCCAAAGCAAAAAACCTAATATCAGACATATGCTCGTTTAGCCAATCTATAGCCTGGCGATGCTCATCCGTGAATGTGCCTGCTATCCAAACGCAGGTGCCCGCATTATGCCCCGACGCATATGTAATTAATTTTCCCAGATGATCGTGATCTGTTGAATCCAGTTGATTCTCTATGATCACAAGATGCTCTTCTTCGTCAAGATTGGAAATCTTGGCCACGATATCGGCTTTGAACGCACCAGATCGGCATTCTACTTCAATTAATTCAAGTTCTACTCCCAATTCTTCACTAAGCTCTTCCAATCCCGATTTAGATGCAAGCCATGGTGTAAAATTCCTGGCTTCATCTGGCCAGATGTCGCGTATACTCAAATGGTGAATTTTCTCAAGGTTGAACATCAATATACTTCCACTTCTCTAATTGATTCAAATTAATCAAATAAATTAACGTTGCTTTTCTCATCAAACACATTTATTATGTTCAATTACCAAATCGATCTTTTGCGTATACATTAAACTCACTCATCGAAAGTTCAACCGATGAAGGCCCGTGGCGGACATAAAACTCATCCTGGCGTTGATTGCTTTTTAAAAACACGGGGTTTGCGCTGCGATGACAGCTTACCTTCATTACACTTTTACCCTCAATTGTTACAATTTCGTAATCAATATACTTTGTGAACTGCCTGCCGATCTTATCATTGAATAAATTTCCAAAATGAAGCAAGAACTTATCATCATTTGGGAAACGATCTTCTTCGATTCCTACAATATTGCCGTCATCAGACACGCCAACGAACAATGTCCCCCCATCGGTATTCATAAAGGCAACAATCGTTTTCAAAACGGAATGTTCAATCCGGTTATCTGAAGCATTGGTATGGATATTCCATCTTAAGGCGGCCTTGAATTCAATAAATTGCGACTCACCCATGCGGATGATATCCAGTTCTGTGGGTGGTTCAATACCGCTGAAATTCACATCTGGAATCAGCGCCATCTCATTTTCGGGATCTGGGCGTTGATAATAATGCTGTGGGTATCGGACTTCCTCTGCTGTTTTTACTGGAATCAACGCACCAGAATTATTCAAATAGCCAAATCGTACAAAATTAAAGGTTGGGTCAATCCGCACCAGCTGGTCCTTAATCCGCTTCCGCCCCTCAATAGCGTAAATCAGCAGGGGTTCCATCTCTTCCACAGTTGCATTACCATCCGGGAAGAGGACTTTCAATAACCCAGAGAAGGTTTTATTGATGCCATCCCGATCCCTGGTTGATATTTCAGATGGCAATGAAAAATAATTGTTATAGCGATCCGAATAATCATAATCACGTAGCTTACGCATGATCTCAGCCAGGTAATCGACTACAAAACCATAGCCCTGGGAGAACATTTCGCCCCTGATAATTTCCACTTCCCAGCCTGGCAAATAGGCATGCAGGCGATCCATGAAAGCTGAATCATAAAATTGTTCAGGGATTTCCTCAAAAAGATTGGTATGCTTGAGCATAAAGTCCAGCTCGTTACGGGTATTGCCCACAAAGGCCATAGAAGCTTCAGCACCTAGGGTTTCAATACCCCTGGAGAAGCTCTTGTTAGCCATGTAATTCTTGAGAATATCAACCAACGCCTTGGTATTACGTTTCTTGCGACCTGAAAATTCGTCAAAGGCAACACAGTCCCAGTAACCAACCAGCCCGATCTTGCCCGTTGCGTTGTTGACAAATAGTTTTGGTACGGTGACCTCTCCCCCGGAGATCAGTATGCCATGGGGAGAAAATTCAGAGAAGATATGAGATTTCCCCGTCCCCTTTGGGCCAAGCTCAATTAAGTTGAAATTCCGCTCACAAAAGGGGATCAAGCGGGTCAACTGCAGCAGTTTCCCACGCTTGGTGAACTGCTCAGGGTTGAAACCCAAACTTTGCATTAACAGGTCAATCCATTCATTTAACGAAAAGGCCTGGCGATGCTCAATATATTCATCCAAATCAATGTGCGACATCTGGATCGGTTCCAGGCGCTCCAGCATCCAGGGGACAATCCGGCTGTCGTCGGAGTATTCATAGGCGATATCCGCGATGCACCAGACACCATTGACCATCAACTTTGGATGCCGTTTAATCGTGTCGACATCCACCAATACCTCTTTAATCCCCAGATTGGAAAAAGAGGCTTCATACAAGTCCCGCTTCTCATTTAATGCCACCACGACCTTATCAATCACCCGGTGACGTCCTCGCTCCCGAATGATCGATTTGGTCAGGTTGGCTTCATTACGATGGACATAATGGTTGCGGAGAATTTCCTTGACGGTTTCAATGCCGCTGCGGATGCTGGCCTCATCGGATGTTGCACAATAACTGCCTAACAGAAACTCTAGCACATAA
>JAHYJK010000275.1 GCA_019429225.1 Anaerolineaceae bacterium | reverse complement strand
TCTTCCGATCTAGCTGGGAATCAGGGGGAAGATCCCTGCAGGGCTACAGTCACGGCTCGATCAACTCCAAAGATTTACAGGGTCGATGATCTGACTAAATGTCATCAGGTCAAATAAGCCAAACCCAAATGGAAAGGCCAATAAATGCAATACACCATTATTAAAAACAGCGGGGCGAATCCAGAAAAAGTGCTAAGAAATTTCACTTTAGAAGTCAATGACATGATAAAGCAAGGCTGGGAGCCCTTGGGCGGGATATCTGTGGTCAATTGGGGTGTGACCATTATTTATACCCAGGCCATGATCTGTAGAGACCCACTGGGCCACTAATCCGACATCAGATTAAAGCTTGTCCTTGAGCCGATCGTAGGGACTGGCTACCCGATGTGAGCGCTTGAGATCGTCGGGGATCAGCGAGAGATAGCGCTGGGTTGTCTTGATATCCCTGTGCCCCATCTGGATGCGCAGCTGCTCAATCCCGCCCTGATTACGCAGGTAATTGGTGGCAAATGTATGGCGCAATTTATGGGGTCCATAGTGCCCGTTGACATCAATCTCTTTGAGCTTGGTCTTGATCAGCGTGGCCAAACCCTCTTTGGTGTACCGTGTTCCCCACTGGGTAACAAATAAAGCCTCTTCACCCTCTTCAGCCAAACGCGGCCGAATGTATGTCAGGTAGTTGGTCAAATCCTGTGTAAGAGCCCTACCCAGAGGTAAGATCCGCTCCCGCCTACCCTTACCGTACACTTTAACCCAGCCGTCATCCATGTGAACATTATCCAGATCCAACATGACTGCTTCTGTCAGGCGGATGCCTGTGTCCAGAAAGAACGCGAAGATCAACTGCACCCTTTCGCTACAGTGAGCCTTCAAGTAACCGAACAGCTCCTCAACCTCATCATCAGACAGAGACTCAGGGAGCTTGGTCTCCACACGTGGGGCTTTAACCTTGTCGGTGGCGGCCTTTTGCACATACTCCATTTCCTCAAGCCAGCGAGAAAACGTGCGGATAACGGAGTAATACTTGTGCAGAGTTGCATCAGACAGCCTGCCGAAGCGCCCCTCTCGGTTGCGCTGATGACTCAAGAATTCCAGGACGACTTTTGAGTTGTAATTCTTGAGAGGGATATTCCCCACATAGTCAACCAGCTCCTGGGTCATGTTCTTATAGATCGACAAAGTCTTGTGGGTAACGTTTTCAATTTCCTTGGTTCGTACCCATTCATCCACAGCTTCTTGCAAGTACATACGAAATTCCTTTCCTTTAGTTAACAAAAATTGTAACACAAAGAAACGATTTCGTCAAACACATGAGACAGTAGAGTAGGTTTTTGCGTTTGAAACCCCTTTTTACTGTGGAATAGGCTTTTGGCTGATTGGGATAACGAAAACCCCCATATATGGGGGTTAGTGGCCTCTAGAAGGGGTTGACCCCTATATATCGGGGCCTATACTTGAAAGTGTAACTCTAGTTTTACAAATCTATCTTGGCAAGGAGACGTTCTACCATTGAACTACACCCGCATGTGTTACCCCTATATGTAGGGGTTTTGCTTTGCCGACCCCCTATATCTGGGGGATTTTCCTGTTATTACTTATAGCCGACCTCTTTAGAGGAGTAGGCTATTTGAAACATTTGTTAATGTTCTTGCGAACCACTACTACAGGAGTGGAGTAGTTTCCTCTCCACCAGCCTAAGTATTTTATCAGGTTAGCTAAAAAAGTCAAGCGCTCAAAGGAGGCTGTTGAAAAACAAGTCAATAATTGACGAAAATCGCGATTTGTGATTCAAGTTTCTTTTTAATTACTCCCCTTAATTACTCCTCCATTCATACTTGGTTTGTTTCATTGCCTATTTCGACGGAGAGACAGCCATGCTGCCAATCCAATCACAAAGAATTGAATCAAAAGGATTGCTATCACTGCCCCCTCAGTAAGCATTCCTTTTAGGCTGTAAAACAATACCAGTAATATTGTTAGTATCGTGCCAACCCCCAAAGCAATCCAGCCTTTTCTGTCCATCTGCCAACGAGACATTACCTGCATCAGTTTTTCCTTCTTCCTTGTTCGTATCACGATCATCACCACCCAAATAACCACAGGTATGGACAGCGATACGCTTGCAACGCGGTAAAGCAATTGTGATTCCACACCCATAGCATCAGCTATTCCGATGGGTGTAAGCCCGATCACCACTTCAAGCGCCATCAGGCGAATCGTTTCTTCTATTAGTATTCGACGGAAATCTTTCCAATTGTTCATCGCCAACACGCCACTATGCATATGAAAGCGCCATATCCAATGCAACCAGCACATGCAATACAGAAGAGATTAGAATAATTATAAGCTTCTCCATCAGTATTCTAATACACTGCTGAAAATATTTCAAGCTTGCGAAATTTTGCGCATAGAATATACTTTAATCGTGGGCTGGCGGCGACTGGGCGGGTGTTGTTTGTGTCTACCTGGGCGACCAGATGGCATAAATGAAATTGTGAAATATTCCCTCACATGCGCAAGAAATAAAACCGATAATCCTGATCTCAAGAAATTTCTGACGCGCTTGATCGAAGAGAAGCCCTTGTTCTTTGTCGACTTTGATGGTGCCTGGAGTGAGCGGGGATTACCAGAAAACACGGGCTATCTGCTGTTGGGTGAAAATATCTCCAACGGAAGTCTCATCGTTGACCTTGAGACACTTGGTCTGTCTACATAGACAATCCGACGTCGGAATGTTAGGCGTAGACAATGTTTGAAGATGAATTCCTTGACGACCAAGACTTATTCTACGAGATGCTCCTCAGCAAAGAGGACGCATGGAAACTATATCATCGTGGCGAGATCACCCGTGAGCAATTAAACAGGTATCTTGATAAATTATTAAGTGGTAAAGTAAATTTAGACACAAAAAAGGCCAAAAATAAGGTGGTACATCACCCATGAGAAAACGATACACACCTAAGCAGAAAGCCCAAATCGTACTGGAAATTCTGAAGGAAGAACGGCCTATCAGCTAAACCAGCCCTAGATCATCCTTGGAGATCCTATGGGAAAAAGATCAATGGAAAGCCTATTCGTGTGCCGAATTAGGACATTTTAACTTTGCCTTGACACCCTGGGCGCAGGGAAGTGCCAAGAAGTTCCAAATAATTTACCAAATAAATGGCCATTTTCATTTATAGGCAATCACTTGCTTTCTATGGGTTCGCGTGGCTAAATATGCGATTTTTTCTCAGGCAGCCAAAACCCAAAACTTGTTCAAAAGAGTGATCAATATCATGGATATGCACAAACGCATACCTTAAATCAATAATCGTTCATTTATTATCGATTTTCTTCCAATTAGCAAAAATACGCAAAAAGTTCTGAACGTTTTATGAAAGCAACTTATCCGTAAGCATACAAAACAACGCAACGCCCAAAGGCATTGTGCTTTCATCAATATCAAAGCGTGGGTGATGATGAGGATAACCTGCCTCTACACCAGCGCCCATAATAATTTGGCAACCCGGGATCACACTCAGAAACTCCGCAACATCATCTGAGGGCGTCGACTGATAATCACTGACATTTTCACTTCCAACAATTTTTTCTGCCAGGCCACTTGCTAACTCAGCTAATTCTGGGTCGTTAAATAAAACAGGGACAATTTGTTTAATCTCAATGGATGCGGTTGCCCCAAAAGCCTCGGCTGTTTTTGTGACGATTTCTCTCATCCGCTGATAAATTAATTGCTGAGTTTCTGGATCATAGGTGCGGATTGTTCCCAGCAGCGTTGCTCTATCCGGAATAATATTAAATACTGTCCCAGACTGAAAACTGGTTACGCTAACTATCGCTGGGTCCAGCATGCCAATATTACGAGTTTGGATCGTTTGCAAAGTGTTGACGATTTGCACGCCAACCTTCAATGCATCCACAGTCTCCTCTGGCTGGGCGCAGTGGCCGCCTCTACCTTGAATATCGATGCGAAAGTAATCAGCCGCAGTAAGAATAGGACCGGAACCAATTAAAAATAACCCGCTTTGACGGTTGGATTCAATATGAATTCCAAAACAATAATCCGGTTTGGGGTTTTCTAAAACACCATCCTCGATCATCGCACGTGCACCACCGGCGCCCTCCTCAGCTGGCTGGAAAACAAACTTAACTGATCCTTTTAGATGCTCACGGTTTTTCGCCAGAATACTGGCAACTCCCATTCCCATGGCCACATGCGTATCATGCCCGCAAGCATGCATCACACCTGGGGTCTGAGAAGCATACTCAAACTCATT
>JAHYJK010000274.1 GCA_019429225.1 Anaerolineaceae bacterium | reverse complement strand
TTTGTAACCTTTACACCCCACCGCTCCGTTACTTCATCAAGTCTTATTCTCAGAGAAGTATTAATGGTTTCTCTTTCAGATAGCACACCATCCAGCATGATCCCACCGATGACAGAACGTAATGTGGTCGTGGCAATACCCTGTGCTGCTAATTCAAAATTACCTACCTGAAGTACTGACTGAATGGGGTCAATTACTTTGTAATACCAGAGAAAATCGATATTAATGGGGGCATTGTCGTTCGTGATCGAAGTTTGAGCAGGAATCTCGCGCACCTGTTCTCGTAAATCTACGCGCACTGCACGATCAACGAAAGGTATCAAGATGATCAAACCAGGTCCTTTTGCACCAATACATCGACCTAATCGAAATACGACCAGTCTTTGATATTCTGGGACAATTTTGATGGCTGACCAAAGAAACATAAGTCCAAGGACAATGATTGCCCCTACAAGACAAGTTAATACAGAAAAATCAAAATTCATTCTATCCTCCTATCAGATTCTTTTACTTTTTTTACCCAAAGGACTAAACCTTCTTTACGAATTACTTCAATTTTTTCTCCTTTATCAATTCTATAATCACTTCTCGCACTCCATTCTTCTCCAGATACATATGCAGTACCATCCTGGAAAATATTGGTTCTGGCTTCGCCATATGCCCCAATAATATTGCTTGGATCGAAATCAGGCTTTCTATCAATTGCCTCAATTATTTTCTTGACCACCAGCCATAAAATTGGAGCATTTAATAAAATCACGACGATTGCAATCACCGGTGAAACAGCAAAACCACCGGATTCTGATTTGAAGATCATATAAGAGCCAATATTCAGCAAAGCAATCGAGATTATAAGGTAATAATCTTTTTTGGTTTTTCGATAGACAAAAATCAATGGGATAAATGGAACCAGTATCAACAGAGCCCAATAATTGCTTGGGTTTGAAATAATTCCATAACCAGCTAAAATCATGGAAAATAATCCAATAATTTCCACGATTCCTGTGCCCGGGGTTAATAATGCCAGGACTGACAAAACAAATCCTATTATTAGAAGAACATATGCGATATTGGGATCTATGATCGGATTCATTGAAGAAAACCTTTCTACAAATTATTATACATGAGAAATACCTCCTAGAGATCATGTTTGCATAATTTATCAGTAATTATCGAATGCTTAAATCTCAGTTTAGGATTTACTCAATTAAAACTCGGCCTATTCGGAAACATGATAAAATTTTATTTATTTTTCGGAGGTGATTATGTCTGAACCTATCCTTGTCGCTGTTGCTTGGCCTTATGCCAATGCTGAAATTCATGTTGGAAATTTGACCGGGTCTTATTTACCAGCAGATATTTTCGCTCGTTACCAGCGCTTGAAGGGTAGAAAAGTATTGATGGTTTCAGGCTCTGATTCTCATGGGACACCCATCACTGTAAGGGCAGATGCTGAAAATACCACCCCGATTGAGGTATACCATCGCTTCCATGAGGGCTTTTTGGAGCTCTTTCAAAGCCTGGGACTGACTTACGATGTGTTCACCAGTACTAATACCGAAAATCACTTCAATGTGGCTCAAAAGATCTTTTTAGCACTAAATAAAAACGGTTTTCTTTATCAGGAAAGTCAGGAACAATGGTATTCAACATCTCAAAATAGATTTCTACCAGATCGCTATGTTGAAGGTACTTGCTACATTTGCGGTTATGAAAATGCCCGTAGTGATCAATGTGATAAGTGTGGAAATCTATTAGAAGCAGGGAAATTGATTGATCCTAAATCCAAAATTGATGGGTCAACACCCGAATTACGGGAAACCACTCATTTTTTTCTTGATTTAAGTAAATTAGAACCTCAAATTGCTACTTTCCTGAAGGAACGAGAAAGCTATTGGAGACAAAATGTGCTGCGTCAATCATTAGGACAAATACAATCGGATGGTTTAAGGGGCCGCCCGATTACACGAGATTTGGACTGGGGAATACCCGTCCCATTGGAGGGTCAAACCGGCAAGTGCCTTTATGTCTGGTTTGAAGCCGTCATTGGTTATCTTTCCGCAGCCATTGAATATGGATTAATAACAAAAGATAATGATGCCTGGAAAGAATGGTGGACCAATAAAGAATCCAAATCCTATTATTTCATCGGAAAGGATAACATCCCCTTCCATGCGATCATCTGGCCAGCTGAATTGCTGGGTTTATCAACCACATTTGATGAAATGATGGGGTCAGAGAATCCCAGTACACTGGTTTTGCCTTATGACGTCCCTGCCAATGAATTCATGAATCTGGAAGGACAGAAAATTTCTGGTAGTCGCAATTGGGCTGTTTATGGTCGTGATTTCCTTTCTCGCTATGACCCTGATCCACTTCGATACTACTTAACTTCATCAATGCCTGAAGCAAGGGACTCAGATTGGGATTGGGATGAATTCTATCATCGCAATAATGATGAACTGGTTGCCACCTGGGGTAATCTGGCCAACCGTGTACTGTCATTCGCCTATAAACATTGGGAAGGTGTCGTTCCCGATCCAGGACCTTTATCCGATCTTGATATATCCTTAATAGCAACAATTGAATCTGGGTTCGATACTGTTGGCAAAGAAATCGAAGCTGTGCACTTACGATCAGCACTTCAGGAAGTAGTCCGATTGGCTTCAGAAGTCAACAAATATCTGGATCAGACAGCTCCCTGGACAGCCATCAAAACTGACAAACAAACAGCTGCCAGAGCCATTTTTACAGCCATGAAAGCGATTGATTCGTTAAAGACCCTCTTTGCCCCATTTATTCCGTTTACCAGCGAGAAACTGAACAAATTCCTTGGGTATTCAGATAACCTTTTTGGAACGCAATCCGTTGAGAAGCATAGTGATTCCCTTGGAGAACACACAGTCTTACGCTACCACCCTGAATCCGGCAAAGGTGAATGGAAACCAAGTGACCTCAAACCAGAAATGACATTCCACAAACCAGAACCACTGTTTAAGAAATTGGATCAGTCGATCGTGGAAGAAGAGCGGGCACGGTTGGGGAAGTAAAGCAAAATCAATTACTTAGAACCAGTTGCTAATCTCAAATATAGCAACTGGTTTTTATTATTGACTTCATGAGTGATTATGGTTTTTTAGTACCGACTACCTTTTCTTTTGAAAACCATGCGCCAATCAGTGAAAATAATAACTTTATTCCAATGAAAAAATACATTAGCCAATTTACAAGAAAAAAATAGTCCTTCGCTAAATTCTTTCGATAATACAAATAATACGATCTATGCCACTCAAAAATCGCCTTGTAAGGATCGGATCTTGATCCTCCTCTACCTCCCTGATGGATTACTGACACAAAGGGAAGATAAAAAACCTTCCAACCTGCTTTATTCGCTCGAAAACAAAAATCGGTATCTTCTTGATAGGCAAAATAGCGTTCATCCAGATAACCAATATCCGAGATTACTTCTTTTCTGATCATCATGCAGGAACCGGAAACTGCATCCACCTGAGCGATTTCGTCCTCAGGTAAGTAAGTTTTGACATAATTTCCAATTACCTTGTGATTTGGAAAAATACGGTCTAATTTTAGAAAATAAGAAAAAACCTCCAGTGGTCTGGCATATCCACGTCTGGATTGTTTTTGGAAAGTGCCATCTTGATTCAGTACTTTTGGAATACAGATGCCAACATCTTTATGTTCGTCCATCCATGTAAATAAGGACTGAAATGTTCCTTGATTAACGAAAACATCAGGATTAAGCTGAACTAAATAACTCCCTTTGGCTAATTTCAATCCAATATTCATAGCTTTTGTATATCCTACATTCATCTCGTTCTTTATCAGTTGAAAATCAGGATAGCTTTCTTGAACGAATTGACTGGAACCATCGTGAGAATTGTTATCTACAATAATAATTTCAAAATTAATATCGAAATTAATTGATGAAACTAACGAACTCACGCATTCTTTCAATGGCGCTATTGAATTAAATGTAACGATAACAAATGAAATATCCATTATTCCCCCTTTAATACCCTCCGATAAACATCAAGTGTTTTTCGGGCTGTTTCTTTCCAGGTAAATTCTTTAGACCTTTTTAGTGCATGTCCACTTAGTTCAAGTCGTAGACGATCATTCAATAATAAATCTCGTAAAGCATTTTGAATACTAGAAATGTCATTTGGATCTATTAATAACCCGCTATCACCAACAAATTCTGGCATAGAGGAAATATTCGAAGTAATTACAGGTGTACCACAGGCCATAGATTCAAGCACTGGTAGTCCAAAACCTTCATAAAAAGATGGATAAACAAACACCTTTGCCATATTATACAAAAAAG
>JAHYJK010000273.1 GCA_019429225.1 Anaerolineaceae bacterium | reverse complement strand
CTCAAAATGGGCATCTATGCCGTCTGTATTCAGGCGGTCACATTCCAATCCAACACTTGCACCCGGACAAGGTCTTGTCATTTGAAAATTACTGGCAAATCCAAAACGAATGATGGTCCAATTTCCCTCTGGTGCCGACCAATTTAATTTGCCGTCATTACCCATCAAATCAGTTAAATCAATGAGACTATTATTTGAAACGGGAATAAGATCCTGGAACTTATTTATTTCTGAATTACTCAGGCTGTATCCCCTACCATCATATTTATAAAGTTCCTGATCCTCTATACGTGATTTTTTCTCCCATGGTGATTTTATTGCAAAAACAGCTATGTCATCATATGAATCAATTTCTTCAAGGTCTTCTAAAACTGAAGAAGATAATTCCTCTCCAGGCCGAAGCCATACCTTATCAAGCATTGGCTGATAATCCACCAGCGGTTTTTTGAGGTTTAGTGAAACGCTTTCCCCCCCTGAGATTAGTGTTTCCGACCAAACCAGCTTCTTCATCGAGTTTTTTGGTGAAATATGCGGGCCGCCACTACCGTAACCAAAATCAACGGTCATGTCAAACTCCATTCCCAGGCGGTCGGCCTCAGTAATCGCCCATTGCATCATTTCATCCCATTCCTGGGTACCAGCTACAATATTCCCAGTCGGAGCCCAAAAGGGCCCGCTAACCTCCATCCAGAGAACACCATTTATTCCAACCCGTTTCATAGCTTCCAGATCCCTGGTAATTCCTTCACGACTGATATTTCCATTAATCCAGAACCAGAATACCCATGGTTTATGAGAATCAGGAGGATTAAGAAATTTCGTCTCCCGGTTTTGCCCTGCCAGACTTATGGATAAATACACAAAGACCAAAATCAATAAGGGTGTTTTTTTCATAAAGTGATTCTAATTGTCAGCGTATAAAATCAAACCCTAATATAGGAGTTCTTTTTAATGAAATAAAACCTGGAAGGGATCTATCGCAGAATGTTGAATGTTTCAAAATTGTCTTGAATTGAGGAAATGCTACAAAAAGTTGGTTGAGTTATCCCATGCCAGAGTCAATGTCAAGCAAGTTGCAGAAGAATATGGCATTTCAGCAGTGCTGCTTACAAAAATGCAACCTAGCTTAACTGAATCTCCAATTTACTGTAGCAGGTCCACAATTTTTACTTCTCCCCAAATACCTGACGGCAGTAAATCAGTATCGGTAAGGTTATTTATCCTGCTTAGCAGGAAGAAATTCGGAGCTGTTGATTTTGACTGGCTTTGCCCGACAATTTTGTTTTTCCAAAGATTAGTAACCTTTACTGCCAGTTTGTTGTTTCCCTCCTGAAGATAAGCTGTAATATCAGCCTTATATGGGAAGCTCCAAACTGATTGTTCTATGTCATGTCCATTGATATTTACCGACGCGATGACCCCGAGGTTTTCAAAAGTTAAAAATATTTTCCTGTCTTTTGGGAAGCCTTGTAAATTGAAATTTGTTCGAAAATCAGCGGTTCCTGAGAAATATTTGATTCTTTGATCCTCTGACCTGCTCCAATCCGACAAGGAATCCATCTTAACGCTAAATTCCTCGCCGGTCCATTTGTTATAAAAACTCACATCCCAATTGCCAGTGACAGTGGCAATTAGATTTTCTTTCGGGAAGTTCTGTTTCTGGGCTGGCTTTACTTTGGGCTTTTTATTGCGAAATACAATAAAGCAGCTTTCCGCAGGTCTTAGTTTCAATGGAACAATTGTGTGTCCGTCTGAATGGGTGTATTCAGGCAGATATCTGGAATTGCCATCCACCGCATTCCAGATCTCAGGAACATGCCCTTCAACTCTGAACCTTGCATCAAAGTCAATATCAGAATATCCTTGATTGGTGATAAAAAATAATTGTCCATCCCTTAAGGTACGCTGTTTCCACTTTACCGGAACATTTTTACTGAAACTGACAGCCTCACTGCAGCCAATCTCCTTCATTACCTGATTAACAGGAACATTGCAGAAAAGTTTCCCAAGCCCCAATTCCCTGGTACCAGCCTGGTTGTTTTCTACTTCAGGTATTCCCCACATTTGATTGGCCAGGGTCTGTATTTCATTGTCACAGTTTGGATAGTCAGCCAGACTGGGAGATCTGTTTACCGGTGATCCCAGTACATTGGCTCCCTGTTCTATTAATTCCTTTATACGTTTGAGAACAGCAGGCCTCATTGATTCTGAAGGCGGTAATACCAACAATGAGTATGAGGTTCCTGATGGCAAGGTAAGCCTGCCATCCTTTACGCTCAGCATATGCTCAATGACATCAGCATTGATAAAGTCATAATCATATCCTTTTGAAAGAGTGGTGTCTACCCATCCGCTCATTTTAGGAGTATCTTCACCTATAAAAAAGCATACATCAGCAACAGGTATTCCTTGCTGCAGCATATAAGAGCAACGGCGCTGATAATCTATCCAGGCTTTTGACTGATCAAACCAGGTATAGGGATAGTGCCGCCGATGGTGGCTATGCGACTCTGGACAATCTGAAATATGCTAAGAATATGAATATTAATAACATCGTGTTTAACAAGGTGGTCGGGAGTCTTCAGAACCAGGTCTCGAGTAAAAACATGGAAACGCGGTTGAAGAAATGGCGCAGCTCGATCGAGGCGGTTATCTCCAATCTGAAGCGGGGTTTTAATTTGGATAGGTGTTATTGGAAAGGATGGGTTCATTTTCAGTCCAAGGTTATGTGGAGTGCACTGGCCTACAATTTCCGGGTGTTTACGGACATGGTTATGAAGAGCATCCTCCAGGAGAATAGTTTTGCAAAGGCTGCCTGACAAGATCTGGCGACTGGGTTTAAAAAGGGTTCTATTTGAAAATGAAAGAGACAAAGGATAGCTGTGCTTAAAATTCTGAAAATCAATGGTTATTAACAATTATTAGTTAAATATTAACAAAAACCAAGTGTTGCAAATAGGCAAAGTTCCAGATGAAGAGGAAATCGACCTTATT
Organism: Anaerolineaceae bacterium; assembly: GCA_019429225.1. Lineage (GTDB taxonomy): Bacteria > Chloroflexota > Anaerolineae > Anaerolineales > Anaerolineaceae > UBA6170. The sequence goes on along the minus strand of JAHYJK010000273.1, from coordinate 1,406 downwards.
TTCCTTGTAGCAGTCAGATGCAAGTTTGAATTTTGCGACATTATGGACAGACACTAAATATGTGATCAAGAGGTTTTATTCTTGATACGGATTGAGCCATTTGTCCCCCATAGGTAAACGCATTTGTAAAAGCCCACATTTCTGTTTCCCAGTTTCTTTTTGTTGCAATGTTTACTAAAGGAATAAAATCCCTGTCACCGGATAAAAGTTTAAGAACTGCAGGTTCTTTTTGGGTGCAAATTACTTCAGTTCCTTGTGCAACAATTTCTGTGTCAACAGCTTTTTCTTTACCAAAAGTATCTCTGTCGTGAACAATTACCTCAAATCCGTTATTTCTTGCAGCGTCCCATACTGAATCATTTTGGGGTGGTCTTGAACCAACCAAAATTGCTTTAATGATGGTTTTCCCTTCGGCTACTTCATTTAAAAGGTTACCAAAGTCAATCCTCCATGATGGGTCGCAAACGTCTTTATCACAAGGATTTGCTTTAACTTGCCCTTTTTGTTTGGCAGAAAACTTCTGGCCCTCAATCCAAACATTTGAATTGTCAATTATTATTAAGCATTTTTTCATAATGATGTTATTAAATTGAACCTTTATCAGTTGGTTTTTTTATTGTGCTTATTTTAACGCCCAATGATTCTCCTTGCAGTATTCAACAACCTCATCAGTAAACTCACCAAAAAAGGGTTGTCCGGCATATTGAGCAAAACGAATGGTTTGTCCAAATAAATTAATTTCGATTGCCCTCCAGGTTCCTTCTGCATCTTTGCAGAAGTCAAGACTAAGAAGCCGTGCATAAAAAATCTTTTTGGCAATATTTTTTGCAAGCATTATTAGGTCCTTAAAATCAGGAATAGGCCCATCAAATGGCTGTTTGGTGTCGGGATGTATGTCATATTTACCCCCGAGTTTGTCAACAGCAAAACCGTTTAATTCACCATTTTTATTAATTAATGTTACAATTCCGCCTGCTGTTTCATTATCCAAAGATCCACCAACACCCATTCGCAGGGCTGCGTTTATGACATGAATTTCATTGTTCTTTACGGATCGATATAGGCAAACTCTGATTGTATTTAAACCAACAGCATTGAATTTTTTAAAAAAGGGATCCTGGTCAATTTTTTCTTGAACAACAAAATTCTTTTGTGTGGAAACCAGACTCGATAATTCATTTGAGCTGGCGGGGAAACAAACCCCTTCCCCTCCAAAAGAGTCAATATTTGGTTTAAGAGCCACCGGATATTTTATGTCGGTAATTATTTTTTCAACTTCTGAATGGCTGATTTGATTCAGTTCTTGATTATACCATTGCCCATCTATATTGTGAAAAAAACATTTTGGAAAAATCATTCCCGGAAACCATTTTTCATAAAAACTTTTATTGGCAAGAAACTCTATT
>JAHYJK010000272.1 GCA_019429225.1 Anaerolineaceae bacterium | reverse complement strand
CATAGATATAAAGCAGATCATTATAGAGCTGGTTTGTTGAATTAGCCAGATTAAGAAGTCTTTGGTGGATTGATGCAGGAATGTTAACGATCTCTTTTTTCATAGCAAGGTATCAATATAGGGCGTGATGATCTTCTCAACCCGGTTGAGCTTGGCATACTTCATCAGCGAATTGAGGTTTTGTCTCCTAGGAGGCTGCTCAAAATAGCGCTGGATTGCATCAATGGCTACATCCAGGCCAAATTTATTTCTGTATTTAAAACAGTCCGTGATGGTCTTTTCGGGATCATAGATTTTAACGGGGGTGTTATCCAGTATGACTTCTTGGATACCGGCTTCATATACTTTTTTCGAAGGCCAGATGATATTAACAGGTGGATAATGGATTTTTGGTCTTCTAGCACCTTGTGGAATTGCGAAATAAACAAATTGTGGAACTTGTTCAGTGAGGTTGTAATAATCAAGAGCTGTAATCAAACAGAATACGACCTCTGGAATCTTAAGTGCAACAGTGATGAGGTCTGGATTGCCAAGGGGAGGGGTATCTGCCAGTTTGTAGAGCCCGCGTGATAGTTGAATAATGATGCCTTGGTCACGCATAGCATAAAATGTTTTTGGAGCAATACCAGCATCGAGTGCTTCAGCGGTACGCATGATACCCTTATTTTCTGTAAATATTTGTTTTGCTTTATCGAATTTTCTCATAAGTTATAATATTGTCTATAAATATTTTTATTTATAGACGTTATTATAACCTAATTTATGTTTGATAATATCTTCATAGAGTTTATTGATTCTCTTTATTTTGCAGATTCGATTTTTATAAGAATGATTCACTGATTTCTTCTTGAGACCTGTCCCGCATATAAAGAAACCCATTTTCCCTGTATTCAACCATACTAGCGAAATTTGCACAGAGCCAAACTAAACCAAAAGGATTATATTTTGAAAATTCTTCATAAGTTATCTCTTTGTTTTCTAATTCATCAATTAATAAATCAAATTCTACATTCATAAACCATTCGTACACGTAGTGAGAAAATGTATTTATCAGTTCTTCAAATATTGAAAAATCTGGTCTCACTTTTTCATCATAGATCTGTGTTGCCATTTCATGAGTTACTGTATTTCTGTATTTTGTTAGCTCATCAATGGATTTGTATTGATCAAGGGTAAGTAGCTTATTTTCAAAAGCCCAATCACAAGATGCCATAAATAGATTTCTAATTTTTCTTTCATCGATAAGTCGTTTTTTGTTAATTCTTTCCAAGACTTCCGACTTATAATTCGGCGATGTTCTATCTTTATCATCAATAAAGCCAACCCAAAAAAAATTCTTAATATTAGTGACTAATGTTTGTTTAAATATTTCAAAAATCGCGATATATGTTGAATAAAAAAGCATATTTGCACTAAGGACTTCAGGTTGAAATACCTTTTTATTACGTTCCTGAAGATGTTGGATTTCTTTTGGTGTTAATTCTGGAGAATTTATGAACATTGATTAATCCTCAAACCAAAAAGTTGATAACGAATTTCTGATATCATTTATATCTTCATTATTGATATCATTGTTCAATATCATTTCATCATTTGGTTCAATATACTTTTCGAATATTTTTATGAGCATATGTGATGGAACAATAATAGATAATGAATTAAACTCGTTTTTCCCTATTGACCCAAAAACAGTTCCTTCAGCTTCGAAAATTTTGAATTTTCGATTTAAATCCATCATTGAATAATATGTATATGAATTTCTCCCAGATTTATGCTTTACTGCAGCAACGCCACGCCCAATACAGCATCTTTCTATTGCCATATTAATATCCCCCACAGGTGCTCTTACACTAATAAGTGTATCCCCTACCTCAGCAAATCGTTTAGGTTCAGTACAAAACACTCTTTTGTTCGGATAACGAAAACCAAAATCTGTTCTGCCTTGAAAAAATGAGATGCCTTTGCCTTCTTCATTATAGCTACTTCCAGGTGGAGATTGTCCCATGACAACTTTGAACTCTTCACCTAATTTTCCCACCTCCCACCCTTTGGGTATCATCCCCAGTTCACTCTCGACCAACCTATCCGGGAACAGTGCCATGACTTCATCTGGCAAGGGGTGGGGTTTGCCGGCCATCTTGGCGCGCACGGGATCAAAATCCACAAACCAAGATTTAAATATTGCCCGGGCAATCTCTTCAAGCGTCTCATTCATCCGCTGGTTGAGCTCAATTTTATCATCCAATGCTCCTAAGATATGTGCGATTCTTTTTTGTTCCTCTAAAGAAGGCAACTCAAATTCATAATTTTCTATCGCAGAAATCTGAACCCTTTGTCTTCCCGAAGAACCTGTCATTGATTTAATCGCAATATTGCGGAAGTTAGTAGACCTTATAAGATAATAAACAAAAAGATTATCTGTGATCCCCGCCTTTCCCCGCAGAACAATAAACTCGGTCGAACCATGTGCTACCTGATTACCCTTCAGCTTATTAACAAAGGCAGTTTTTCCATTTTCTAGACAAGGGGTTATCCGCGCAAGTAAAGTGTCTCCATTTATAAATTTTGATCCCGAATTCTTATATTCTCTAAAATCAATATCCTGGATAGTTCTTTTTCCTTCCACCAAATTTGCCATTGGTACATATGGTGACAATTCACCTTTTTCAAGTTTTCGATGTGGGTTAACATCAATAACATCTGCAAATTTTACGAGATTCATGTTACCAAGAAATTCCTCTTGCTGTAGCGGGATCAGCAATTTCTGATTGGATTATGTGCTCAATTGCCAATTTCATTGCAACCATACCTTCAGTAGCATAATCAAGTGAGATATGTGCTCGGTGAGCCAATTCATTTCTGCGTTTTCGCGCTTTTTGGAAAATATCATATTCCTGTTCACTGATTTCTTCATCAAGAAATAGGATTTCTACACGTACAGCTGATGAATATGTTCGAGTATCTCTTAATCTTTTTCGTCGTTGTGAATCACTCAACTTTTTAACAAGTTTTCCCCATAAATAGTCAATAATCTGTTCTACAACGATCCAGCTATCTAGTAATGCTTCACTTATGTTCTGCGTAGAATAATTATAATAAGCACTAGCGACGAATTCTGGAAGATTTTTGGATACTTTTTGTAATTGTGACGAATATTCAACATTGGCTACTTGTGATAATTTTTCCATAGACACAATTCGATTAAACAGCCATAACTGATTAACCAATTGATAAGAAGCATACAGAGTTCGATGGTGATATGTTTCACGACCTCCTCCACCTGATGTAATAAGCGCATGATTGTCAATCAAACCTGCTCTTGATACATGAACTTGTGTTATTGGTTCCGAGACAATACCTGCAAGACAAAATTCACAAATTACAACATTTGCACACCTAACAAATTTATCTTCAAAATGAAGTTTCAACTCAATGTCATTTTCTAAAAATGTTTCACTCACTAATATGTCCGTAAATTCTTCCAGAGGTTTTGAAAACAATCCACCATTTCTAGTAACAAGAATTTTCTGATCGTCTATAACAATTTCTGCTATTATTTCTGTTGCTGAATAAGGATTATCATGATGATATCCAGTGAATAAAACATATGGAAACAGATAAGTGCCTATAAGTAATTCTTTTTCAACGTCAGATTTGAAAAATGAATTTATTGATGCCATCTCAATATCTCACTCCCCATAACCGAGCTCCTCCAGGTTCGCCCGGATCGCATCCTCCAGCTTGCGGCTCTCCTCAAACTGAGTGTACAGTTCTGCCGTAAGCCGCGCCATCTTTTCCTCAAAGGGCTCATCGTCAACATCCCGTTCCGGCAGGCCCACATAGCGCCCGGGCGTCAGGATGTGGTTGTTCGCCCGGATCTCCTCAAGTGTAGCGGCCTTGCAAAAGCCGGGTTGGTCTTGATACGCCTCCAGTTCGGGCTGGCCGCGCCAGGCGTGGTAGGTATCGGCGATTTTTCGGATATCGGCATCGGTCAGCTCGCGGTGGGTTCTGTCGATCAGCGTGCCCATCTGGCGCGCATCGATAAACAGCGTTTCGCCGCGCCGGTCACGCTGGCCGCTGTTTTGCTTATCGCGGGTCAGGAACCACAGGCATACCGGGATCTGCGTGCTATAAAACAGCTGCCCGGGCAGGGCCACCATGCAGTCAACCAGGTCAGCCTCGATGATGTTTTTGCGGATCTCGCCCTCGTTGCTGGTCTGAGTGGACATCGATCCATTCGCCAGCACAAACCCGGCCGTGCCGCGCGGGCTGAGGTGATGGATGAAGTGCTGCACCCAGGCGTAGTTAGCATTCCCTGAAGGCGGTACTCCATAAGCCCAGCGTGGATCATCCTGCAGCCGG
>JAHYJK010000271.1 GCA_019429225.1 Anaerolineaceae bacterium | reverse complement strand
TGATGGTTTTTAAGAAGCCAAAGAGGGATTGTTGTAAATAGGTGTCAAGTGTCAGGTTTTAGTGATTAGAAAAAAACCTAACACCTAACCCCTAATCCCTAACCACTATTCCCTTAACGAAGTCTGTATCCACTCCAGCAGGCGATTATCCCAGCGGTAGACGAAGGAATAGGCATTCAGGGAGGTGAGGAAAACATTTTCCTGGAAGAGCAACTCGGCGGGGACTTCCTGGGTGTTGAGATTATCGCTGTTGAAACCTCGGAAGCAGAGGGCTGCACTGCTCATCTGATCGAGGGGGAGGTCAGTCAGGACGGCGTCTTTGAATTGACCGATCAGGGATGGATATCGTAAAATCATGGCAGGTTGCATCATTTTCTGAATGATGGCTTTGATGATAAGCGATTGATTGCGCACGCGAAAGTCATCGGAGTAGTTTTCCCGGATGCGCGCCAGTGCCAGGGCTTGTTCACCGGTCAGGGTTTGTTCGCCGGCTGGAAAATCCCCCTGCGAACCGCCATAGACAGGTTCTGGCAGGTTGACATCCACACCGCCAATGGCATCCACAAAGTCCGCAAAGACCTGGAAATTGAACACCAGATAGTGATCGGCGGAAACACCAAAGTTGTACTCAATTACTTCATTCAAAGCTTCGGGACCGGCTCCTTCGCCCAGATAATTCTGCATGCCAGGTGTGCCGAAGAAATAGGCTTGATTGATCTTGTATGGCCCGGGTACTTTGAAGCGATCAGCCGGGATGTCCACCAGCAGATCGCGGGGTAAAGCAATCATATTGATGATCTGGTTATCAAAATCCACCTCCGTCAGACGGATGACATCCGCCAGACCATAGAGGTAATCATCGCCACGGTAATCAATCCCAACCAGCAGGAAGGTGGTGTTAGATTCGGAAGAACAGACAGATTTACTGCCCATAAATGTCTTACCAAGATTGGAATAAAATATCATATAGGAGAGGAAGCAAACCATTACCAATACGGCAGCCACAATTACCAGGATAAGCCCCCAGTTTCGTTTTGAATTTGTTTGCATTTTTTACTTTCTAAGAAAGATTGTCTCTTTCAATTTTTTTTAAGTTTGACAGACAGCATAAAAACCTGTTCACAAATTGCTGTTCATAAGCAAACAGAACATAATCGTACCATAAATTTGTGATGAAATAATCTGCCAACCCATCAGTCACCCGATTGATCGAATTGTGGATAACTGATTATTTTTTCTTCCAGCAGCTTTTGAATGATTTGGTTTACACAGGATTCAAGAGTCTCTGTATGGGTGGTAAGAACCATTTCAGGGCTCAAAGGAGCTTCATAGGGAGAAGAGATTCCGGTAAATTCAGGAATTTGTCCCAGTCTTGCTTTTGCATACAGCCTTTTGGGGTCGCGTTGTTCGCAAATCTCGAGCGGACAGTCCACGTATACTTCCCAAAATTGACCGGTTGGTAGCAATGCGCGCACGCGGTCACGATCGCACTGGAAGGGGCTGATGAAAGCGGTAATCACAATCAAGCCGGCATCCACCATCAATTTCGTCACCTCGCCAATGCGGCGGATATTTTCCTCGCGATCAGAGTCGGAAAATCCCAAATCTGCATTTAAGCCAGTGCGGATATTGTCGCCATCCAGCAGATAGGTGTGAACACCAAACTCCTTGTTCAAGCGCAGTTCGAGTGCACTGGCAATGGTGCTTTTGCCACTGCCGGATAGCCCGGTCAGCCAGATCAAAAGAGGCTGGTGTTGCTTGATCAATGTTCGATCTGCCTGGCTGATCGGATGCTGATGAGGAATGATGTAATCGCTCATATCCTGATTATAGCCGACTCTTCAGTTGATTGAAATTTTTTGCCGATTATCCCCAGATTTGATAGAGGGTGCGGATTTGCAGGAAGATGATCAAGAGACCCACCACCAGCATGATGACACGCGCCGGGATTTTTTTGGTGAGCAGGGCACCAAAAGGCGCTGCAATGACACCACCGATCATCAAGCCCAGGAAGACATTCCAGTGTTCCAGCCCAATGGTGATCAGAAAGGTGATTGAAACCACCACTGTAACAAAGAACTCCGAGAAATTGACGGAACCAATTGTTTTGCGGGGTGTGTGACCACTGGAAATGAGTGTGGTGGTGACAATCGGACCCCATCCACCGCCACCGATAGCATCCAGTGATCCACCGGCCAGACCCAATGGAACCAGCAATCTGGGTTTTGGATCTTTGTCGGGATTTTCCTTGTGAACGAATGCTTTATAAAGAATTCGAATGCCCATAATCAACAGATATATGGCTATATAAGGCTTGATCACATTGCCATCCACACTGGTCAGCAAGTACGCCCCAATGGCTCCCCCGATCATACCGGGAATGATTAATCCCAATACAATTCTTTTATCGATATTTCCCAATTTCCAGTGTGAAAAACCAGAAATAGCAGTTGTGAAAACTTCTGCGGTATGCACGCTGGCGCTGGCTATCGCCGGGGGAACACCCACACCCAGCAAGAAGCTGTTGGATGAAACCCCATATGCCATACCCAGGCTACCATCGATCAATTGCGCGAGAAAACCGACTACGATGAGCACCCAAAAATCTATATCCATTTGTATACTCCGAGTGAAAAATTATGATTGTTGCAGAACGCTCAATGCTTCTTCATGGATCCAGCCATTGGTTGCAAAGATCCCACGATTGTTGATGAGGCGTCTGCCCGTCGAGAAATCGAGCTGTTTTCCGTCTGTATCGGTAATCGTACCACCCGCCTCGAGCACCACCCGATATCCCGGTGCCTGATCCCAGATGAATTCTCGGTAATCGGCTCTTTCGGGAGCCAGTAAACGCATCGAGAGTTCCGCCTGCCCGCCTGCCAGTAGAAATGATTTCGCCTGGCTGTCCATACGCACCGGATCAACTGTTACACCTGCCTGCCTGGTAAATGAGTCGATTCTGGTGCTGTCGGTGTGACTGTCTTCAAAAGAGCGTAATATCCTGAATTGTGAAAGATCCTTTATTTCGGATACACGCATTGGTTGTGCTTCCGTTTGCGAATTGTATGTCTGCCACCAGGCACCCTGCCCATGATAGGCATAAGCCATCACGCCGGTCTGGCCAGCAAATGATAGATTCGGGCAACCCAGTACCCCTAAAATGACTTTTCCATCTTCAACCAATGCTAATGCGGTGGCATATTGCATGCGACGCAGAAAACCTTTGGTGCCATCCACCGGATCGAGTACCCAGTATCTGCCTTTGGGCTGACCCTGCCCATGATCGATCCATGAACTGACAAAATCCGGATTAGATTCGGGCAATAGCGCTTTTACCTGTTCAGTGACCTCATTCAGTAAATTTTCATCCTGTTTAAGGAGACTACTGGCTTCCTCGCCTACCATGGCATCACCCGGATACTTTTGTAGAATTGCCTGGGCAACATAAGCCTGAACCGCATAATCGGCGATGGTTACCGGTGAGTGATCCGCTTTATCTTGCGCGTTGATGTGTTTTTGTTGCACATTACGCGTTATAGTGGCGCAACCAGTCATGAGATTGATGGCAAATTGCAGTTCATCCGGGATCAGGGTTGCGTGCATCGAATTTACGCCGATTTTTTCTCGTGTGAATAATACTTTCCGTAGTTCTTATCACTTTTGTATTGATAATATTTGTAGCTGTAGCGGGATCTTCCTAAATCGAGTTCATTCATCACAACGCCGATCAGATTCGCATTGGAGCGTTTGAATTGTTCAACAATCAAAAGTGCACTTTTGGCTTTGGTAAAGCCTGGTTTAATCACCAGCAAGACCGCATCCACAAATGGCACCATGACCAGCGAATCTGTGACAGCCAGGGCTGGAGGACTGTCGATGATGATCATATCGGATGATTCTGCAATCTTATCCATTATGGATTGCATTTTCTTCGATCCCAGCAATTCTGATGGATTAGGCGGGAGTTCGCCAGATGTAATGACACTCAGATTTGGCGTTTCTGTTTTCTGCATGATCAATTCCAATGTTTCCATGGACCTGACAAATAAAGCCGTGAGACCAGTACGATTTTGAACACCAACTTTTTTGTGTAAACTTGGCTTACGAAGGTCAGCATCAATCAGGGTTACTCTTTTTCCTTGCTGGGCAAAGACCACCCCAAGATTGCTGACCACCGTACTTTTTCCTTCTTTGGGATCGGTACTGGTTATCAATATTTTTTCCAGTGGAGAATCAACAGTCGTATATTGAATATTGGTTCGTAAAGACCTGAAAGCCTCCGCCACCGGTGATCGTGGCGTGGTACTGGTGATCGGCTTGCCATCATCCGCATCATGCTTTGCAATCACACCCAGTACGGGTAAACCGAGGGTTTTCTTGACATCATCTGGGGTTTTTAAAGTGTCATCCAGCGCTTCA
>JAHYJK010000270.1 GCA_019429225.1 Anaerolineaceae bacterium | reverse complement strand
TTAACATTTATTTTTCCTGTCAGAGCAATTTCAGAGCTGATTTTATTATAAACCCGCTCACATATAAACGATAAATAGTTGGGCGTGTTAAAAACGCAGTAAAAAATCGCTACGTAAGGTGCAGGGGCAAGACACCTATGCGTGATTATTTGAATTAATATTATACACATCTCTCTTTGTTTCAAATGCGTTTAAGTTATGTTTGATATGATTCAACACATTAAAAAAACTGTATCGTATTTCCATATTTTCGGGGAAATAAAAGAACACAACTATAAAATCGGGGCAAACCCTCGACCTAAAAGTTGTTTTCTGATTTGTTATTAATTATGGATAATTTTGACAGAAACACTTATTGGCAATTTAAAAAGTGTGATAAAATTGCTGATATACTCATTTGTATCGATCGCATAGAACAACTTCGAAAAACCGCATCTTTTTTGTTTCAAAGCACTTTGAAGGAAGGATTCAGTGATTGAGCATATGAATTCACCAAACTCAACCCCGCCAAAGTTATTTAAAGCAAATTTATTAAATTTTAGTGGCCAGCAGAAACGGGCAATCAAGAATTTTCTTGAGGCTATGCTTTACCTAAGCCCAGCACTTATTTTATTTATGGCCTTTGTTTTTATTCCGTTACTGCGTTCTGTTGAAATTAGTTTGTATATTACTGACCCCATTGGGCGTCTGGTGAAGTTTATTGGGTTAACAAATTATCAGCGATTATTCGAGACGCCAAATTTCGTAAATAGTCTTAAAAGGACTTTGTTGTTCATTCTTTACACTGTCCCCACAACGATCTTGATCTCTCTTGGCTTGGCTGTTTTGGGCGACCTTCGTTTGAAGGGGATCGCATTTTTTAGAATGGTCTTTTCGATCACGATTGCCATATCAGGCGCAACCGCCTCATTGATGTTCCTTTACATTTATCACCCGACAGTAGGGATTAATTACTTGCTGAGTTTGGTGGGGATTGCGAATATCCCCTGGCTTGTCAGCCCTGATACGGCCTTGTTGTCAGTATCTTTGACGACTGTTTGGCTGCAAATCGGATTGAACACCGTCATACTTCTTGCTGCAATGCAAACTATCCCGGAAGAGCTGTACGAAAGCGCCATGATTGATGGTGCGAATGGCTGGAATCGTTTCGTGCACATCACTCTGCCGATGCTTACTTCAACCTTTTTCTTTTTAATGGTTGTGGATATCTTAGCGGCGTTTCAAACCTTCACGCCGATCCATATTATGACTTCAGGAGGTCCACTACAATCTACCAATTTGCTGGTGTATTCGATTTACCGGGAATTCTACTTTAACGGAAAATTTGGATTCGCTGCTGCCCAATCGATACTGTTGTTCATTATCATGTTGGTATTAACGATCCTTCAATTTGTGTTCGTTGAACGAAAGGTTTATTACGAATGACCACCTCAAATTTCCGTCGTCGGCCGGTTTTGACGATATTCCAATATCTCATCCTAATTATTGCTGCACTGATCATCTTGTATCCAATTTGGTCAGCCTTCAACATCAGTATGATGTCTGATGCTGAAATGGGGTCGTATCCACCGCTTCAATTTCCTTCAGGGGTCCGTCTCGAGAATATCCGTCGAGCACTGACACAGGCACCACTCGGACGTTATCTCTTCAACAGTGTGGTTCAATCCACATTGGTGATGTTTGGCCAGCTGATTACTGCCAGCCTGGCAGCTTATGCTTTTGCCTTCATTGATTTTAAATGGCGGAATTTTTTCTTCCTGTTGTTTTTATCCACAATGATGATTCCTTGGGAAGCGACAATTATTCCCAATTACTTGTTCATCAGGAACATTGGCTGGACTGATACATTTCAGGGTTTAGCAGTGCCCTTTATGGCTACAGGGTTTGGCACATTTTTACTTCGCCAATTCTTCTTGAAAATTCCGAGAGACCTGAAAGATGCGGCAACCATCGATGGATGTGGCAGTTTTCGTTTCTTGATGACAATTGTCCTTCCATTAGCTCGTCCAGCTCTGGGGACCCTGGCCGTATATAGTTTCCTGCAAACATATAATCAATATTTATGGCCCCTTTTGATCACCAACGACCCGTCAATGCGTACGGTACAAATCGGGATTGCTTTGTTGAGAGATGAGGAACGCCTGATGATCAACGTAATCATGGCGGGCGTGATTTTTATCCTAATCCCTACGTTGACGTTGTTTGTGGTGAGTAATCGGCAGTTGATTCGTGGTTTAACCGCTGGTGCCGTAAAAGGTTAAAAACCCAGCGGATTTAGTTAATTCACCAGAAAAGGAGAGAGTAAAATGTATAAGAGAATGTTTCACCTGTTGGCATTGCTGATCATTTTTGCGATGATCTTTACAGCGTGTCAACCTGCAACTGAGGCTCCTGATGAGCCGCCGGCTGTAGAGGAACCGGCTGCACCCCCCGCTGTGGAAGAAGTGGTCACCATTGACTTCTGGCACAGTATGGGTGGTGACCTTGGCGGAATCGCCATCCCGCAAATGGCAACAAATTTCAACGAATCCCAAACGAAATGCTATGTAGAACCGATTTACCAGGGGTCATATGATGATGCCTTAAATAAATTGAGGGCGAGTCTACAATCCCAAGATGTGCCTGCTGTTTTTCAACTGTATGATATTGGCACGCGGTTAATGGTTGATTTGGGGATGGTCACACCCGTTCAGCAGTTCATTGATCGGGACAATTATGATACCTCCGATTTAGAGCCGAATGTCCTTGCTTATTACACCGTTGACGGTGTCCAATACTCCATGCCCTTCAACAGTTCAACACCAATGCTGTACTACAACAAAGACATGTTTGCTGCAGCAGGTTTGGATCCCGAATCTCCCCCACGAACCTTTGAAGAAGTGTGGGAAGCTGCTCGAGTGTTGAACCAGGTCGATGCCTCCGGGAATGTGACGGTATCTGGAATTTCTATGAGCATCTATGGTTGGTTCTTTGAGCAAATACTGGCAGTCTCTGGCGGGTATTATGTCAATAACGCCAATGGTCGCGATGCCCTGGCAACTGAAGCGACATTCAACAGCCCGGAAGGCGTAGCCATTTTAGAATGGTGGAAGGGCATGTGGGATGAGGGATTAATGGGCAATTACGGCCGCGTCAATGCGGATGTCCGGACAGCATTCTATGCTGAGCAGACGGCCATGTTTGTTGACTCCACTGCAGTCTTGCGTGGGGCGATGAACACCGTTGATGGTAAGTTTGAAATTGGTACTGCTTACCTGCCACGTCCAAATGAAGCCGCGTTCGAATCTTCAGGAACGATCATTGGCGGTGGGTCCTTATGGATCATCAGCGATTCGACGCCTGAAGAACAAGACTGCGCCTGGGAATTCATTAAATTCCAGGCTTCACCCGAGCAACAGGCTTACTGGCATACCATGTCAGGCTATTTCCCGATCAGGGTTACGGCTTACGACGTACCGTTAGCACAAGAATGGCGTGAACAGTTCCCACAATTCAAGACGGCTGTCGATCAATTACACCTGGCCCCGAACAACCGGGTTACCCAGGGCGGTCTGATTGGCGTATTCCCGACTGCTCGCCAGACGATTGAAGGCGCAATTGAAGAGGTTTTGGCAGACATTGCCACACCCAAAGAGGCATTGGATGCTGCTGCAAGGATTGTGACCGATGCGATTGAGGAATACAATATTTCCATGGGCTTAGTGGATTGATCTCAACCTTGATCTCTAACCAGTCTTAAGATTTAGCAGGGTGTCCCCTCCAACGGACACCCTGCTTGTTACTTTAATTTAAATTGATATGAATCAAAAACCGAATTTTTGTGTGATGTTTCTGGCTATTTTATTTTTTTCTGGGTTAATGATGTCTTGTTCGGCGGCGGAAAATTCCATACCGGAAATGAGTGATGTAGTGATGGAAATTCCCGAAGATCAACCAAAGGTTGTGATAATTGCCCATCGTGGTGCCCGCTCGTTAGCACCAGAAAACACCATCCCGGCAGCCGTCAAAGCGTTTGAAAACCATGCGGATGGTTGGGAACTGGATGTTGCCATGAGCCGCGATGGCGTGTTGGTTGTCGTACATGATGACACTTTGGAACGCACATCTGATGTTAAAGCTGTTTTTCCTGACAGGCAACCCTGGTCTGTGTATGATTTCACGTTAGCTGAGCTGCGACAACTGGATTTTGGCAGCTGGTTTGTCGCAACTGATCCTTTTGAGCAGATTGATGCAGGGTTCATTTCACCGGAGGATGTGGGGATTTATCAGGGAGTAACCATCCCAACACTTCAGGAGGCTTTATCGTATACGAAATCCAATCACTGGTGGGTCAATATTGAAATTAAAAACGCGGCAGGAACTGCTGCCGATGGGGTTATTGTCCAGAAAGTCGTTGATTTGGTTGTGGAACTCGAAATGGAAGAACAAGTTTTGATTTCTTCTTTT
>JAHYJK010000016.1 GCA_019429225.1 Anaerolineaceae bacterium | reverse complement strand
AGCAATGCCAGAGCTTGAATTGTTTTTCCGAGGCCCATATCATCTGCCAGAATAGCCCCCAACCCCCAACGCTGGAAGAATGTGAGCCATGAAAAGCCATAGGTCTGATAAGGACGCAACTTTCCTCGCAAGGTTTGTGGTTGCGGTAGAACGATCATCTTTTCATGACCATCCAATCCGTCCAGCCATTCCTGCACCCAGCCCTCTGCATCTACGCCATCAATCGGTAGCCCTTCTGCCCCAGTCTGACCTCCCAACACATATTGAGCTGCCTGAATAAGACCCATTTGCCCGGCGTGTCCTTCTGTATCCCAGAAACGTTTGGCAGCCTGTACCTGTGCACTGTCCAATTGCACCCATTTCCCATTTAATTGCACCAGCGGTTCATTGAGCGAGGTTAAAGCATCAAATTCTGCTCTTGAAAGGCGAGTATCACCCAGAGAAAGCTCCCAGCGATAATTTACCAGCGTATTGAGATTGAGTCCACCCGCTTTGACGCGCACCTGTGTGTTGGCACCTGAAGGGGATAACTGTAAACGGACACCGAGACGGGCACCGCTGGTATCCCACCACTCTGGTGCTAAAATACCAAATCCAGCTTCATCCAAAAGGAGAGCTGTATTTCGTAAGAATTGATAGGCTTCATGTGTGTTAATTTTAGTGCCCGTTGGATAGCGATTCTGCAGGCTGTCGGCGATAGGTTCGAAATGTCGGGCTGTATAGCCCAGACCCATTAACAGCTTTTCCTGTGGTAATTCGCAGCGTTTACCATCCACAACCAATGCGGTGGTACGGGTATTCCAGATTTGATCGGCATTGATCAACAGATTGGGGTCATCCCGCGATTGCAATAAATATCGAATTTGCCAGTTGGAATCTTCTAATGATGCAACCTGGTCTAACGGTGAGATCAATTGGAAAGCAACCCGGAAATAATTATCACCAGCTGCTTGCAGGTTACGCATCCAGGCACGTACGCTACTAAATAAAGCAGTCGCCTGTACGGCCGAAATTTTGATGTTGGCGTCCGGACTGAATAATGCCTTTACCCAGGCTTCAAATGGGGTTGGATTCTCCGGAATAAGACGAATTGCCTCGGAACCTCCTCCCCAGGAACGAGCCAGGGCATCACATATTGTATTTAAGAAGCTATCTAACAAGGCGCGTGCCGGGGGGAGTGAGCCAGGATAAATTCGATCCCCGTGCAATGATTCCGCCCGACAAATGGGTGGCATTGCCTCTACCAGTTTTGCCATACGGGGTCCATCATCTTTCCCATCCAGAACCGGTTGCCAACGGGCATGAAAAGTATCTCTGGCGGGGGTTATTGGTACCATGATGGGCATCATTTTTTGTTCTGAGAGGATTTCCAATGCCAGGCTGCATACATTTTGCCAGTAAATAGCATCCTGCCCTAATATGAAGTCGCTAAAAGGACTCTCTTCCGGTAAATTGATTAATACACTGAATGCAGTCGTTGTGGGAAGCCACAAACCATCTATGCGCCAGGGTGCCAGGAATGGGTCTGTTTCCAAATCCAACTCCCATACATGGGTTAAAGCTGGCGAAGGGATTGGACCTGTACGGGTGGATGGCATATGCAAAGTAATCAGATTGGGTTTTGCACTCTCTAACGGAGTTCCGAGACCAATCCGATCCATAATAAGCTCCGGCATTAAAGCATAAGGATGTTCCTGTGGTTTAGGAGATTCGGGTATTTCTCCATCCCAATAAGGGGGAGCTGGGCTTTCATCGGTTTCAGCCCAAAATAAGATGCCACCCTGATCGGATGGTTTGCGCGGCGGTTGCCAGTGTGTATGGATTACCCACATAATATTAGATTATGAAATCAAGTTCCCTTTCTGCGTGATGATTGCAACATTAAAAGTACGATTTAGCCCCTTTTACCTCTAATAAATTTACAACGTGTAAAATTTTGATTAGCACCAATCATCAATTTGAATAATAAAAGCATTTGTTATTACGCTGCCTGCAAATATCTCAATAAATATTGTTAAAAGTTGAATTTGTTGTTAAGTATGGTGATAATAGTGTTCCTTATAATCCCCGCAGTTTTATTGTTGGTCTTGCTAACCAATTCAGGGGATTAATGACCCTGGGATTTGTTGCATTCTCTGAAGTGAAAATTGCATGTGTTCAGGAAATGGGAGCCTGACCACCTAAATTCAGAAGACCTAAAAAACAAACTGCATTCCAGACATGCCAATGTAATTCTACCATGATTTTATTTTTGTCAAGTGCTCAGACGCGCGTATATCGTCCGAAAACATTGTATTCATTTCGATATGGGGTTGAACCAGCGTTGCAGAACAGGTCTACACAGGTATTGGTAAGCTTTTGTTCATGGGCATTGTTGAAAACCTCGTCACTTTCCCAGGTGGTAATGATCTGCCAGAGTTTTGGTTCGGCCTGACACTGGATCAACATGGAGGATAAAACTCCTTTGGGAGCAGTTCGAATTGCCCGTTCATATGACTTTTCAAGCGTACGCCAATTTTCTTCGGCAACCCGACCTGTTAAAATAGTAACGAACATATGCCCTCCCTTCTCTAGCCAAATCTTAATCACAAAAAATTCATTAAGGTTTGCTACTTATATGATACACAGTTTGCCACGTTTTATAAAGTACTAATTCTTAAACCCTTATTCTATTTTTCCACTGTAAATAACCTGTTTTACCTCAGCGATTGCTTTGGTGATTTCAATGTCACGCGGGCAGGCTTCCGTACAGTTGAATGCTGTGCGACAACGCCAGACACCGCTATCTTCGTTCAATACTTCCAGTCTTTCTGCTGCAGCCGTATCCCGGCTATCGAAAATAAATCGATGTGCATTCACAATGGCAGCCGGTCCCACATATTTTCCATTTGCCCAGAAAGACGGGCAGGAGGTGGTACAGGCAGCACACAAGATACATTTGGTCGTGTCATCAAAACGTTCTCGTTGGGTGGGGCTTTGCAGGCGTTCTTTACCATCCTCAGGAAGGGGATCGTCATTTACAAAATAAGGCATCACCGAGCGAAAATGTTCAAAAAATGGATCCATATCAACAATCAGGTCTCGCAGGACTTTAAGTCCCAGTATGGGTTCAACGGTGATTTTTGAGCTGTTCAGGTCTTTTACCAAAACTTTACAGGCAAGCATATTGCGCCCATTAATTCGCATGGCATCCGAACCGCAGACACCATGGGCACAGGATCGGCGATATCCCAGACTGGGATCTGAGTCTGCACGAACCTGTTCGAGGACGTCCAGAACGCGATCGTTGGGATCAACCTCCATCTCATAGGTGTCGTAATGCGGTTTTTTGCCCGTATGGGGAAGATAGCGAAAGACTTTCAATTTGATCTGCATAAGGTACTCCTAATGGTCTCTTTTGTTCGCTTTTTGCCTTCAATTCAGAAACTTAGTATTTCCGTTCTTTTGGTTCAAAGCGGGTGAAGGCTACTGGTTTATATCTCAGACGAACCTGCTCTTGATCCAACCATGCCAGGGTATGTTTCATCCATTCCTGATCGTTGCGTTTGGGATAGTCTTCACGGGCATGCGCTCCCCGGCTTTCTTTACGGGCCAGAGCGGATTCTGCGGTAACGAGTGCCAGATCAAGCATGTTGCCTAACTCCCAGGTGTTAAGTAACTCCATGTTGTAAATCGTGCTGGAATCCTGAGTGCGAACTTCTTTGTAGCGTTGACGTAATTCTTTAACCTTTTCTACCGCTGTTGCCAGCCCTTCTTCGGTACGGAACACGCCGACATGATCCATCATCACAGAACGCATCTCCTGACCAATTTGTGCGGGTTTTTCTTTACCACTGCCATTTTGTAGCCGCTCGATCTGCTCAAGGGTGAAGGCAGTCACATCCTCTGGTAATGGGGGTAGATCGATACCATTGGCGTATTCAGCTGCTTTGATGCCGGCATGCTTTCCAAAGACGACCAGATCAACCAGGGAATTCGTTCCCAGGCGATTAGCGCCATGGACTGAAACACAGGCACATTCTCCCGCAGCATACAAGCCTGGCAGGGTGGTGCCGTTTTCATCCACAACTACTTCAGCATACTTATTGGTCGGAATCCCACCCATGGCGTAATGGGCGGTGGGTTGCACCGGCATGGGATCTTTGACCGGATCAACACCCAAATAGGTGCGGCAAAAATCGGTGATATCGGGAATTTTGCTGGTTATTTCGTCCGCTGTTACCCGGTAGGGACTACCATCCGGGCGTGTCTTTCCATCCAGAGCAGCGAATTTATTGATGATATCCGGGCGGGCATCCAGGTGAACGAAATTCTTGCCATTGATGCCATTGCCTGCTTTTACTTCCAGGTAAATGGCCCGGCTGACCACATCGCGGGATGCCAGATCTTTACTATTGGGGGCATAGCGTTCCATGAAGCGTTCGCCTTTGCCATTGATCAGCACGCCGCCTTCACCACGCACTGCTTCTGTGATCAAAATTCCAAGTTTGATAATCCCGGTGGGATGGAACTGAAAAAATTCCATATCCTCCATGGGAATCCCACGACGTGCCAGGACAGCAGCGCCATCGCCGGTATAGGCATAAGCGTTGGATGTAATTTCCCAGATTCGGCCATGGCCACCGGTGGCAAAGATAACCGCTTTGGCATGAAATATATGCAATTCGCCGGTTGCCAGTTCTAATGCCACCACACCGGCTACCTTGCCATCCTGCAAAATCAGATCAAGGACATGAAATTCATTATAAAATTTAGTGTCATGTTTTACACATTGTTGGAATAAAGTCTGCAAAATCATATGACCGGTTCGGTCGGCGGCATAACAGGAACGGCGCACAGATTTTCCTGTCTGGTTGTTGGTATGTCCACCAAAGGGGCGTTGCGCGATGCGGCCTTCTGCAGTACGCGAGAATGGCAATCCGAAATGTTCCAGATCGTAAACAGCCTGAATTGCCTGTTCGCACATGAATTCGATGGCATCCTGATCACCCAGGTAATCACTACCTTTGACGGTGTCGTAGGCATGCCACTCCCAATGGTCTTCTTCCAGATTGCCAAGGGCGGCACCAATTCCACCCTGGGCAGCGCCAGTGTGTGATCGAATCGGATAAAGTTTGCTGACCACGGCAGTTTTGGCGTTTTGTGAAGCATATAAAGCAGCCATCAGCCCAGCTCCACCACCGCCAACAATAACAACATCATAGGTATGAGTTTGAGTCATATACCCTCCTCAGGAGATGGGGCGAACGCCGCCAATTAATGCGATGGCACCAATCGCTGTGACGATCAGCCAGAGTAAAAATAAACCCCAATGCATGATCTTTCTGACCTGGTCCGATTGAATGAAATCGTTCAGCACCTGGCGAATACCATTCACTCCATGCGCAAAGGCAAAGGCTAGAAGCAGGGCGTCATAAATGCGCCAACCAATACTGGCCCATCGCATCGCGACATAATCCAGATCAATGCGATGCACCCCAACAATCACATCCTGCAGGATCAAGTGTCCAAACACTAATGGAATCAGTAAGACGGCGCTGTAACGCATGAACATCCAGGATTTGGTTTCAAAATTGGGTTTTGGTTTTTCTATTGTTCTTGTATTTGTGGTCATAATTCTCTCCTACCCACCAAACCAGCCAAAATTATGGTAGAGCATGTTATACAACATGATGGCGGAAGCTGGCACCCACATCAATAAAGTGATCAGCAGGGTGATTTTTGTGGAAAAGCGTTGCCTGGGGACACTCCACAACCGGGGGGCTATCAGATCAAAAAAAGCGACTCTGAGACCATTCACCCCATGAAAAAAGACACAAAAGACCAGACCAACCTCTGCGATGCCAAAGAGGGTGGAACGATACAGGTTGATGGCGTGTTGATACAAATCAGGTAAAAAGTAGACGAAAGAAGTATCCAGAATATGTATGATCAGAAATAGTGCTGTTCCCAGACCGGTGATGCGATGCAACAGGAAACTGTAATGCCCTTCCCTTCCGCGGTAACTGGCATAACCAGTCAGCGTGGTTTTTAAATTAGACATTTTTGACCTCCTTTATTGATTAGGACTATTTTATTTTAGCAATTTTTAAAGAAAAACAAAACCTTTATAGAGCCTGAAATTTCCGTGATTTCCGATTTTGTTCATCGAGCTGTAAGGTATAATAACGATGAAGGATAGCGGGGTATCCCTGTTAATTATTCAAAAATGGAGATGACGACAAATGATCAAAAACAGCCGATTTTCACAATGGAGTAAATTTGTTCTGTTGTTGTTTGTTTTATTAATATTCCTGACATCCTGTGCTCCCAAAGCGACGGAAAAAACGACCCTCAAATTTGCGGTGCTGCCGATACTTGACTCTTTACCAATGTATGTGGCGCAACAGGAAGGTCTATTTGAGAAATATAACCTGGATGTGGAACTTGTTCCGGTTAGTTCCGGACCAGAACGAGATCAACTCGTTGCAGCCAACCAAATTGACGGGATGATTAACGAAGTTCTGACGACTATTTTGAATAATCGCACCAAAAAGAATGTGGTGATTGTGCGCTTTGCTCGTGCGGCTACCATAGATACCCCCTTATTCAGTATTGTGGCTTCCGCTAAGAGCGGCATCACCAGCGTTGATCAATTGAAAGGTGTTAAGATTGGGATTTCTGAGGGTACAGTGATTGCTTACCTGACGGACCGTATGCTGCAGAAAGAAGGTTTCGCCCCGGATGATATTGTCACGGTAGCCGTTCCTAAAATCCCAGATCGGGTCACCTTGATCAGTAATGGAGAATTAGATGCTGGCACCATGCCAGAGCCAGTTGCCTCTTTATTGGTATTACAGGGCGCAGTCGTTGTGTTGGCGGATAATAAATATCCTGAGTATAGCCACAGCGCAATCGCTTTTCGGAACGCTTTTGCTGAAAGTAACCCGGATGCAGTCAAAGGGTTTTTGGCAGCCATTGAAGAAGCTGTGGTGACAATCAATGCTGACCCGACGAAGTGGGAAGCTACATTGGTAGAGAATAACATTCTGCCAGCGCCTTTGCAAGGAAAATTTCAGGTGCCTGTCTTTGTCACAGCTGGTGTACCCAGCCCGGAACAATATGCAGATGTGCTTGCCTGGGCACAGGAGAAGGAACTGATCTCAGGAGATGTTCCCTATGATCAATGCATCAGTTCTGAATTCTTGCCTTAATCAGTGATTGTTACTGAAAAAATGATACAAGTTCGGAATCTCACCTTTGAGTATACGACTGACCAACCCGTTTTCCATGATTTTAATTGGTCGATAAACAAAGGAGAAGCCTGGACAATACTGGGTCCATCTGGCTGCGGAAAGAGCACGCTTTTATATCTGATTGCCGGATTAAGACAGTCTCTATCGGGAGAAATTCTTGTGGATGGTGAGCAGCTCATCCGACCCAGGCCTCAGAGTGGCTTGATTATCCAGGACTATGGTTTGTTGCCGTGGGCAACCGTCCGGGATAATGTCAGATTGGGATTGGATATCAGGCGGTTTTATGGTCCGGATGGAAAGCATGCTCCTTTTGAAGGCAAAGTTAGCGATGCTGATGTAACTTTCTGGCTGGAAAAACTGGGTTTGAAAGAACAAGCAGAGAAATTTTCCGGTCAAATTTCCGGTGGCCAACGCCAACGCTGTGCCATTGCGCGAACACTGGTATTACAACCGGATCTATTATTGATGGATGAACCATTTTCCTCTCTGGATGCGCCTACCCGGGAATCATTACAAAATTTGATGATTGAATTATGGCAACAACATAACCTGACCATGATTACGGTTACCCATCTGATTGAAGAAGCAGCCATTCTTGGCCAGAAAATTCTGTTACTGAATGAACCCCCCAATTTAACGGCAAATGTGATCGAAAACACCAGCTTTGATAAACCAGATATACGCTCAGACCCTGAGTATTTACACCTATGTCAAATCTTGAGGGAGAAAATGTCAAAGTAATGCGCGCAAAAGCAGTTTTATTGGCATTGGTTCTTCTTCTCCTATTATGGCAGGTACTGGCATGGATTGTCAATCTGGCGATTTTGCCATCACCCTGGGAAGTAGGGCAAACCCTCATTCGTGAACTGGGGCGTGATTTGCCCGGACATTTCCTGGCCAGCTTCTGGCGAGTATTTGCCAGCACTTTATTGGCCATCCTTTTTGCTTCGCCATTAGGACTGATGTTGGGTCAATCCAAACCTCTGAACCGTTTCTTTGCTCCGGTTATTTATTTGTTATATCCCATCCCAAAAGTTGTGCTTTTACCAATCGTGGTACTTTTCTTAGGGATTGGGGATGTTTCTAAAATTTTTATGATCTTTTTGATCCTCTTCTTCCAGATCCTCGTGCTTGTCCGCGATCAGGCAGCTACATTACGCCCTGAATTGATTCAAAGCGTACGTAGCCTGGGAGCTGGTAGACGGGCATTGTTCCGGTATGTGTATTTTCCAGCCAGTATTCCCGCGATTTTGACCGCATTGCGCCAATCAGTCGGGACGGCAGTTGCAGTCCTGTATGTTGCCGAATTGTTCGCCACCCAGAAAGGGTTGGGGTACTATATTTATCTCAAAGGGTCCAATCTTTTCGACTATCCGGCGATGTACGCCGGTGTGGTGGCAATGAGTGTTCTGGGCTTTGGACTGTATTTTGTGGTCGATTGGCTGGAGCGTAAACTTTGTCCATGGCAGTTTGCGCGCTAGTAAAAAGCATTTATGATAAGAAGTGGATCGATCTTTCAAAGATGATGGATCTTTCGCAGCCATGACACATGCTCAAAGAAAGAAGAAACTTCCATGAATGCAATTAAAATCCATATCGATCAGGGTGATTATCTGATATGCCAGCCTGGCAGCGGCTTGATCTCAAACGAGCAGGATATCCTGGATGTACTGGCTTTTGGATATGGGATGGAACAGAATCGCTTGATCATTCACGCGACAGAACTTCACCCCGACTTTTTTAATTTAAAATCCGGGCTATTAGGAAGTATTTTTCTGAAATTATCCAATTATCGCGTGAAAACAGCCTTTATAGTTGAAATGGATAAGATTAAGAGCGAACGTTTTCATGAATTGATGTACGAACACAAACGCAGCCGTGAAATCCGATTTTTTGAAGATCTGGCCAGCGCCGAGCAATGGCTTTTTCAGGATTGAGTTGAGGATGATGAAACCAATATATCTGGATTACAATGCCACGACACCGATTGCCAAAGAAGTGGCGGATGTCATGTTACCGTATCTTTATGATCATTTTGGAAATCCTTCCAGCAGCCATCAGACCGGTGTACAGGCAAAAATGGCGGTGGAATTCGCACGCAGGCAGGTGGCAGAACTGATTGGCGCACAACCGGCTGAGATCATCTTTACCAGCGGTGGTACTGAAGCCAACAATCACGCCATTCGCGGATATTGTGAGTTGCATCAGAATCAGGGCAGACACATTATTACCTCTGCGGTGGAGCACCCTGCTGTACTGGAAGTCTGCCGTGATCTTGAGCGCAACGGCTTTGAGTTGACGGTCCTGGATGTAGATTCATATGGTCGGGTCAATCCTCTCGATCTGGATGCAGCGATTCGTGCTGATACGATTCTGATCAGTATTATGCACGCCAATAATGAAGTTGGCACCTTACAGCCGATCAAAGAATTGACTGCGATTGCGAAATCTCATGGCATTGTTTTTCACACAGATGCTGCACAATCCGCGGGAAACATCCCGGTTAATGTCAATGATCTGGGCGTGGACTTGCTGTCGATCGCCGGACATAAGTTGTATGCCCCGAAAGGAGTGGGGGTATTGTATATTCGAGATGGGATCCTATTGAAAAACCTGATGTATGGGGCTGGACATGAAAATGGGAAGCGGCCAGGCACAGAGAATATCCTGGAGATTGTGGGATTGGGAAAAGCCTGTGCGGTTGCTGCGCGTGATTTATCCGCCAACCAGCAGCATCTCATATCCATGCGGGAATTCCTGCATGATGAACTGGTGAAGGCATTGGGCGTAGAACGCCTGCATGTGAATGGACATCCTTCACAACGACTACCGAATACGCTCAGTCTGAGTGTTCGAGGGATTGAGTCGCACCAATTATTGAACCGCATCAACGATCGGGTAGCCATATCAGCAGGGTCTGCCTGCCATGCAGATTCGGTGACAATCTCAGCGGTTCTTAAAGCCATGCAGGTACCGGATGAATGGGCTCAGGGAACACTGCGCTTTTCCGTGGGTCGGGAAACCGCCCCTGAAGAAATCAGAGCAGCGGTATCCATTATCAAGTCTGTAATTCTGGAAAATTAGGCCTGCTTGAACAAAATTCCTCTTGACAGAATATTATTTTTGTATAAAATTAAATCGATATTTATCGAAATAAATCGAAGGAAGAATTAATATGAATAATGATGAGAAGATTCAGGAGCTTTTGAATTTCTTCAAAGCATTGGCTGACCCCAATCGTTTGAAGATTATTGGATTGCTGGCCCACCAGGATTTGTCGGTGGAGCAAATGGCGGAGATGTTATCCCTGGCGTCTTCCACCGTTTCCCATCACCTGTCACGTTTGAGCAAAGCAGGTTTGGTTTCAGCCCGCGCTGAGGGTTATTACAATATTTATCAACTCAATGCGAAAAAGCTTGAGTCTTTATCTAAAGAGTTGTTGACACCTGAACAGTTGCCAACATTTATAAGAGAGGTAGACATGGATGCTTATGATCAAAAAGTAGTCAAGAATTTTACCAACCCGGATGGAACTTTGAAAACCATCCCGGGTCAGAGAAAGAAACTTATCGCAGTATTACAATACATGTTGCCAGAATTTGAATCTGGAAAACGGTACCAGGAGAAGGAAGTAAATCAAATTTTGGAACGGTTTCACGAAGATTACGCACAATTACGACGTGACATGATTGATACCGGTTTAATGAAACGTGAAAACGGAATTTACTGGAAAGTTGAAGAATCAGCAAAAAAAGAATAGTGACGGGACAACATCTCTGTGGATCGGGGATGGTGTCTCAACTATAGTTTTTTAAAGCGATATCCATCAACGTCTGCCATGTCTCGTCTGGTTGCCATATTTTGAGAAGATCCTGAAAAGCAACTTCGGGGTCTTCCTTTAAGGAAATCACTCGATAGAGATACACAAATACCGACACGCGCATATTCAACACACAATGCACGAAAACTTTGTAATCTGCTAACTGCTGCATAATTGTAAAGAATTGTTCGAGGTCAGAAATTTGTGGGGACACCCATACCACCGGAATATGGATGTACTTCATGCCAAGCCCGGTAACCCTTTCCTGCTCATTTGTGATTGCACCTGGGGATTCATCCAATGCTAGATTGATCACAACCTGGTAACCGGTATTGGCTATACATTCGATTTGATCATCAGAGGGCATTCCAGCTGTTCCCAGCCAGGGATAAATTTCAAGATAATTGGTTATAACATTGATGCAATGATCGACCATTTAAGCAGATAAAATCTCCTCAATTTTTTCTAGCACATCATTGGATAGAGCTGGCTGCTTAACACCAGCCACAATTTCCTCAATTTGGGCAGGGCGCGAAGCACCAATGAGTGCAGAAGTAACAGCCCGTTGGCGTAATGTCCAATTGATGGCTAACTGTGCTAGACTCAGGTTTAATTCGCCAGCGATCCGGTTGAGTTGAGTTACTTTTTCCAGGATCTGATCCGTGATATTATCTGGTTTCAAGAAAGTTTCGGGTTTACCTGCCCTTGAGTCGGTAGGAATTCCGTGCAAATATTTGTCTGTCAGCATTCCCTGCGCAAGCGGTGAGAAAACAATACATCCCACTCCCTCCTCATCAAGCACATCCAACAATTCCTTTTCGATCCAGCGATCGAACATATTGTAATTGGGCTGGTGGATTAGGCAGGGTGTCCCTAATTGTCTCAGTATTTGAATGGCTAAACGAGCTTCTTTTGGACGATAGTTAGAAATACCCGCATAAAGGGCACGGCCGCTGCGAACGATATAATCCAGCGCACCCATTGTTTCTTCTAATGGGGTGTCAGGATCGGGGCGATGGTGATAGAAGATATCAACATAATCCAGCCCCATTCGTTTCAGGCTCTGATCCAGGCTGGATACCAGGTATTTTCGTGAACCCCATTCTCCATATGGTCCATTCCACATCCAGTAACCAGCTTTACTCGAGATGATTAATTCATCCCTGTAGGGTAGAAAATCTTTGGCAAATATTTTTCCAAATGTTTCTTCTGCACTACCAGGAGGAGGACCGTAATTGTTTGCCAGATCGAAATGGGTGATTCCCAGATCGAAAGCGGTGCGTAACATCGCCCGGCCATTCTCAATGGTATCCACACCACCAAAATTGTGCC
Organism: Anaerolineaceae bacterium; assembly: GCA_019429225.1. GTDB lineage: Bacteria > Chloroflexota > Anaerolineae > Anaerolineales > Anaerolineaceae > UBA6170. The sequence continues at coordinate 20,951 of JAHYJK010000016.1, read as the reverse complement.
ACAACCCCAATGAGATCAAAGGGAGTTGAATGCCACTGCGACCACAACGTTGATATTCTATGGATTGATAGCGGTCTGGGTCGGGAACGTAATGAGTTGAAACAGGTATAACTGCCATATTACCTCTCTTTTATTTATGAAGAAGTCTGATTTTTACGATTAGCACGTTCGATGAAAATTTTTTGGGCATGTTTTGCAGTGCGTGCCGAATGTGGTTTGATACGTGTATAGGTGCCATCGGATTTCATAATTCGCGCTTTAACATTATCGGATAAATAAAGCTCGAGGATATTTTTACGAATCTGACGCACCAGGACCTTATCCTCAACCGGAAATAGAATTTCAACCCGTTGATTGAGATTACGAGGCATGAGATCGGCACTACCCAGGTAAATCTCTTCCTCGCCATCATTATGGAAGTAATAAACGCGGCTATGTTCCAGAAAACGGCCGAGAATACTGATCACACGAATATTTTCACTCAAACCTTTAATTCCGGGCTTGAGACTGCAAATGCCACGTGTAATCAAATTCACTTTAACACCCACCTGAGATGCCTGATAGAGCTTTTTAATGATAACCGGATCGACAATTGAATTCATTTTAAAAATCAAATGCCCATTCTTTTTCTTTTTGTGAATGGCGATTTCCCGATCGATCATTTGCTCAAAGCGTTGGCGCAGGTTGATCGGGGCAATTAATAGTTTTCGATATTCTTTTTTGGCTGAATATCCAGTAAGATAATTGAAAACATCGCTGGCATCAGCCCCAATATCTGGATCAGCTGTGAAAATGCCCATATCCTCGTAGAGATTAGCGGTGATATGGTGATAATTGCCTGTACCGAGGTGCATATAACGGCGTATATTTTCACCTTCCTTGCGCACGACCAGGGCGATTTTGCAGTGGGTTTTCAAGCCTACCAACCCATAGGTAACATGAACCCCTTCCTGCTCCAGCATCCTGGCCCAGCCAATATTACTTTCCTCATCAAAACGGGCTTTCAATTCCACCAGAACGGCAACCTGCTTTCCGTAATCCCGCCGGGCTTCCAATAACGTTTTGACAATGGGTGAGTTTTTCCCTACCCGATACAGCGTCATTTTTATCGTCAAAACATTCGGATCACGGGCAGCAGCTCGCAGAAAATCTACAATTGGTAGAAAAGAATCATACGGATGGTGCAAGAAAATATCATGAGCTCGGATAGAACTAAAAATGGCATTACCATCGAAGACTTCTTTTTGGCGGAGTCGATCAGGAAATGACTGAATAAAGGGGCGATATTTTAATTGCGGTAAATCAATTGGATATAGGTCGACCAGACTGTACATGTTCATGGGAGAATCCAACGCATAGATATCATGTTTGTCCATATCCAGATTTTGAGCCAATAAATCCTGAACATGCATTGGCATATTTTTATCTACAATCAAGCGAATAACTTTACCGAATCTGCGATTTCTGACACTCTCTTCCATCATTTCTAGTAAATCTGCCGCTTCTAATTCCTGAATTTCAAAATCCGCATTGCGGGTTACATGGAATGGATGAACTTCCAGAATCTTCATGCCCGGGAAAAGCGATTGGATATTCTCCTTCACCAGGTGACTGAGCCAAATAAAATAATGATGTCTGGGGGTGGAACCATCACGACGATAACCGCCAGAGGAGCGTTTGATAGGTACCAATTGAGGTAAAGAGGAGGGAACTTTCACCCGGGCAAAGTGCTCTTCCTGTTCTTCATCCTCGATGGAGATGGCCAGATTGAGACTTAAATTGGAAATATGCGGAAAAGGATGCCCTGGATCGAAGGCCAGTGGTGTTAAAGTAGGATAGACGACCTCCTCGAAATATCCATTTACGTACTCACGTTGCCGTTCGGTCAGTTGACTGTATGAAAGGATGTGAATACCACTCTTTTCCAATAGAGGTGTTATGGTGTTGTGCCAGTATTCACGGCTTTCGATCATTAATTTGTTTGCAATTTTTCGAATTTCAATCAACTGCTGATTGGGTGTAAGACCATCTTTGGTCGTTGAATAGACACCTGCATCCCGTTGCATCACCAGTCCACCGACACGCACCATAAAGAATTCATCCAGATTGGAACCAAGAATCGATAAAAACTTCACCCGTTCTAAGAGTGGGTTGCGCTCATCCATTGCTTCTTCCAGAACACGACGCTGGAACTCCAACATACCTAATTCGCGATTGATATAATATTTAGGATTATCCAGGTCATCGATGAGAACTTGCGTTTCTGTTGGTAGGCTTACAATTTCCTCTGTCATTCATCTTCCCCTTTCTGTTCATCCGGAGGGCTGGAATTTTTACCAAAACTTCCAGTAACAATTAAAAGAATGCCAAGCGCTAAAATTGAGATCAGAATTACTCCAATAACTTTGTTCTGGAAAATTCCATTCACTGCAGCATTCTGGTTTTTCAATTCTTCTGGTGGAGTTGATGGCGTCAGTACCGCAATCGTATTCGATGGTTTGGGTGTAGCTGTTTTTGTTCTGGTGGGTCTCAAGGTGGCTGTAGCTGTTGGAGTGACCCGTGATGGATCAATGGTTGGAGAGATTTTTGTGTTTACCGGTGTGCGAACCGCTTCGAAAATCAATAATTTATCACCCACATAAATGGTAGGATCTTCAGGATTTAAATTATTGAGACGAACCAATTCTTCGATTTTTGTATCGTAAGCAATGGCAATGCTCCAAAGCGCTTGCCCCGGTAACACTTCATGCACAACGGCACCATTTTCATTGGGTGTAACAGTTTGTACCGGGATGATTAATTGGGATACAGATGGTGTGCTTGTATTAGCGTTTAATAGCTGGGTAGGATTGGGAGTGTATTGCGCGTCAGCGCTGGTGTAAGCTGCGTGAACAACATACCAGATACGGTCACCATAAGGAAAAACACCTGCACCAATATGGATATAACTGGGGTTTGCAGAGGGGTATTGATGAGATTCATCACTCCACCACTCTGTTAGTGTTTCAATGGATATTGGACCAATAGCGAAATTCTCGGTTGCAAAAACCTGAGCACCTCCACCATATCCATAGGCAGCAATACGTCCACTGACATCCCCAATGTGCCATCTTAAACCATTTATGGCCATGTAGACTGCTGTATCATATGCTGTTGTCATAAGAATTGGATCCACGATGAGTGGTTGGTGACCATAACCGACGCGCCAATTATTGATCAATGTAATCAATTCATCTGCTGTTATGGATTGAGATGGTGCAGCCTGGGTGGAGTGATTCTGAAAGGGCAAAAATAAGAAGATCACCAAAATTACGGCGGTGAAAATTTTATGTATTTTGTTCATAACTAGTTATTATACCGAATCAATCAAAGAGTCAACCCCCAATAAAAAAAAATGTTAAATTTCGGAGGAAATCATCCAATTTTCAGGATAATTTCGATTTGTTAAGTTATTGAAAGTATGATTTTGTCCTTCACTTGCTCAAAATGATAAAATTATGCATAATAATGAAGATCAAATTAATAGAGAATGGGTAGGCGACTATGTCATCAAAAATGCTTTATGAAGCTATTGCCTTAATTCGGGCGTCAAAATTAGATGAAGCGCGCAAGATGATTTTTGAAATCATCCGAAACGAACCCACCAATGAAATGGCCTGGATGTGGTTAGCGGAAACGCTTTCTTCGGATACTGACAGAATGAAAGTTCTTTTAGCCTGTCAGTTGGAAAATCCAAACAGCAGAATCACAAAAATGGCCATTGAAAAATTACAAGAAAAAATGGATCTGGATGCTGAACAAGCACCTTCTGCAGCTCCCTTTAAAGAAGGTGCGACTTTTGATCCTTCAATGCCAGAACGCACAGGACATACAGGAGCTATCATTGGTTTTGATGGTTCCTTTATTGTTTCAGAGGTTTCGGATTTTGATGAAGTAATCGATTTACGGAAAAATGAAGAAGAAATTGCTCCATTCAAAGAAGAGGGTGAAACTGAATTTATACCGGAATCTTCTCAGGTATTTGTGGATAATAAAATTGAGGAAGATGAACCGGTTGGTTTTGTTTTTGACGAACCAATTGAGGAAGTCCAACCAACTGAGTTGGAATTCGAACCGGATCTCTCTACCTTATTTCAGGATGAAAAAATAGATCTTCCAGCAGAAAAAGCCTTTGAATTCGATGAGGATTTTAATTTTGGTTTAGAACAAAGCGAAGAAGAAGACCAATTGTTAGGTCTCTTTTCTGAGTCTGACAGAACGGGTTTGGAAGAAACAGATGAAGCGTTAACAGCCTTTGATTTAGGGTTTACGGAGGATACACCAACGCTGATCAATACACCAGACGTGTCCGAAGAAGATACAGATCGAATTCGCACCCTGATGCAAGAAGATGAATTGGTGGAAGATCATGTGATTGAAAGTGGTGTAGCAGAATTCGAACGCAGGCGTAAGAAAAAAGACCGTAATATGGTGATTCTGGTTTCCGGATTGTTCATTCTGATCGCAGTTTTATGTGTGGCAGCGGTTTTTGTCATCTTGAACTATTCCAAATTTACAGGCAGAGTTCCGTCCATCACGGCAACTCAGGTGCTGGTTGTTCAACCAGAAATGACTGCAACCGCTACCATGCCTCCTACAGCAACAACAACACCACTGCCTACCGCGACAGCAACAACGATTCCGACTGCTACACCATTGGTGGCGCTCAGTGATAAAGTTATCAACGCTGACAATGCTGGCTCATTACAGCTTAAGCTTCAAAGAGAATTCGTGGATGCCGTGGTCACCTCCCTGGATGGAAACCGGGTGGCATACGCTGATGGCGAGACAATAACTGTCTTTAATGCCGCTGATGGCAGTCAATTATTTGAGTTGAATGCGCACACATCCAATGTTACAGATATGGTTTTTTCAATGGATGGAAATTACCTGGTAAGTGCTTCTGATGATTTTACGGTGTATTTATGGAATCTAAGGATTGGTACATTGGATCAAAGTTTTATTTTTGATGCGATTGCTGTTAATCGTGTGTTTGCAGGCAACAATTTTCCAAGGACGATCTCAGTGGATTATTCTCCAGATGGTAGTACGATCGCTGCGGGTACGTTTGGATTGATCAGCATATTTGATATTCCCACAGGACTTTCCCGTGGATACTTTGAAATCAGTGTCGACGAATTGAAGGCGATCGCCACGGAAACGGTTGCTCCACAGGGATTTGAGGTCAAATTCAGTGAAAATGGCTGGATATTGGCTGCTGGAATGAGTGGAAGTCTGGTGGGTGTGGATACCCTGGATGCAACACCTTTATATCAATTCGATTTGGGTGCCAATGCTGATGTGCTTTTTGCTGATGATCGTCTGGTAATGCTCGAAGCAGACACCGGTGGCGTGTCATTGCGAAGACTTGATACAGGTGAAATTTATAACGGGTTTGGTGGGGTTGATGATAAACCAGATCTGGCAGCGCCTGATTATGGACTTTCTGATAATTGGGAAGTGATTGGCATCGAAACCGATGCTGAACAAAATGGTGTGCAATTGTCCATCTGGAATATATTTCAGGATCAAAAAGTGGTTGATTTCCCAGCAGTTTGTGAGGATGGGAATTGCCGGTTACCAACATTTGAAATCTCTCCCGATGGAGATTGGGTCGCAGTTGAACAAATCATTAACAGTCAGACGATCGTTCAGCTGTTTGATTTACAAAGTCAAACAGAAATGCTCAAATTGGATAAATTTTCCTCTGCGGTTCAATCCATCAGCATTTCTCCTACTTCAGAATTGATTGCAGTTTTGGATCAAAATGGTGTCTTACGGGTTTGGGATGTAAAATTTGGCGCTCAGCGCGTTTCTCTGAACGCTGCAGATCTGGAAATGATTGAATTTTCTAAAAATGGTCGCCACTTATTTGGATGGAATTCTGAAAAGTTTTTTGTCTGGTCATTACCGTAACACCCAATCAATATGATTCGTTACCAGGCTGAGAATGCCTGATATTTCTATGGAGGTTACCATGGTGCAGTTAGCAAACCAAAAGGAAACCATTTCGTTTTTGGCTTATCTGGATGATTGGATTCAGAACTTGCCTACGAAGAAACTAAAAGATCTGGTCGTCAAACCTGAAAAAACAGCCATCATCAGCGTGGATGTCATAAAAGGTTTCTGTTCCATTGGTCCTTTAGCCAGCCCGAGGGTGGTCGGTATTGTGGACCCGATTGTTGATTTAATGGAGCGCGCCTGGGATGCCGGGGTTCGACACATCATCCTGAGTCAGGATACACATGAGCCCAATGCTGAAGAGTTCAGCGCCTGGCCACCCCATTGTATTCGTGGGACAGAAGAATCCGAAACCGTGGATAAAATCCAGCGATTGCCCTTTTTTGATCAAATGATGATTTTGGAAAAAAATTCAATTGCCAGCGGGTTGCATCATGATTTGAATAAGTGGATTCTGGATAATACAGAAGTGGAAAATTATATAGTTGTGGGGGATTGCAGTGATTTGTGCACGTATCAATTGGCCATGTTTTTAAGGTTGGATGCCAATGAAAGACAGGTGAGAAGGAATGTCATTTTGCCAGAAAATTGTGTTCAGACCTATGATATGTCTGTGGAGCTGGCAAAAGAAGTTGGCGCTTATGCTCACCCGGGAGATTTAATGCATGTATTTTTCCTGTATCACATGGCATTGAATGGTGTCGAAGTGATTAAAGCGATTGAATAAAAAACAGGCGGTCTATCAGACCGCCTGTTTTAATCTTGATTTTTACAGTTATGGAGTTGGATTCTTCCAATAGCTGACTTCATCCACTGAGATGGTGAAGTTGGTGGTCTCACGTGCACCAACAAATAATCCGAAACTTCCCAGGTCGAAAGTAGAATCCTTGACTTCATTGACCATGACACCATTGATATAGATGATCATGCGATCACCGACAGCCATGATGCCAACTTTATTCATTTTGTTGCTACCAGCCTGAATGGCATCGGAAGCCGTCCAATTGATGTGGGTTGTCATCGTACCTTTACTGCCGAGAGTGGCATCCCATTCTCGCAGACTATATTTTCCATCGCAAGATACACCCAATAAATAACCTTTGTTGGCTTCGCGTGCAACCGGTACGCGGTACATCAAACCATACCGGTCGGTGCCAGCACATGTTCCAGTGCTGATGGTTGCTTCTAAATAAAAATTGGCTATTTGTTCAGTAGCAGCCAGACGCCAGCCATCCGTAGTGGTTAAACCAGTCAGGCGTAATTGGCCATCTTTGAAATTTATCGCTGTGTATTTATCCTCACCTGTTGGCCAATAGGTATCTTTGTCCATATCATCTGTCCAACTGGGTGATCCCAACTTGGTGCGGGGGTCATCAGCTGGGGGTGTGAAAGCTGGATGGGTTGTAACGACTACCGTTGGCACCACATCACTGGTGGCAGTCGGTTGTAGTGTGGCGGTTGGTTGATCTGGCTGTGTAGTAGCTGCTACAGTCGCAGTTTCTACGACCTCCTCAGCTAAGGTTGGAGCTGGTTCAGAGGTATTCAGAGGGGGTAATTCAGCGGTCGGTAGTCCCTGGGTGGGTTGTGGCATCTCCGTCAATATTTTTGCTACGCGGGTCGCCATTTCCTCATCGGATACAGCTGGCGGGGTTGCCTGTGTAAGTGGTAGTGTGCAGGCACTTAATACAGATAGGATCATTACTAAAAGTACAGTTTTTAAAATTGAGTTACGCATTTCTTCTCTCCTTCAATCAAAAGCAAAGATCATTTATAAAGACGAAAAACAGAGGTCATTCGTTCCCTGATTAGAGTTTATATCCAATCGTTCGCAAGAATCCTTTTCGCCAGGCGATGTCTTCCTCTCCTTCGATCCCCTTTGGGCTGGAACCATCAATCACACCCAGAATTCCACGACCGTTCTCGGATTCTGCTATTACAATTTCGGTGGGATTGGCAGTGGCACAGAAAAGCGTCACTATTTCGGGTACACGCTGCAGCGCATGTAATACATTGATGGGAAAGAATCCAGGACCTAAGAACAGAATGAAGCTATGGCCAGCTCCAATTTTGAGGGCATTCATTTTGGCTAATGCAATCATTTCATCATTGGTGCCGGTATAGCGTATCAGACACTTCCCTGATGCTTCACAAAACGCAAACCCGAACTGAATTCCGGGAACACTGGAGACGAGCGCTTCATGCACATCCTCAACAGTTTTTATGAAATGCGATTGCCCTAAAACGAAATTTATCTCCTCAGGTTTTTCCACTGTTACGGATAGGATTTCCATGTTTCCTCCTTTTTTTCACCGATCTGTTCTGGTCGTTCATATGAACAGAAATCTCTTTGGTTAATTACATATTGTAATGATAAGACCGAAAATTTCAAATCAATTCGATTCGACACAATCTGTCATTATGATTATGTCATAAATTCTTGATTTCGTGTATCAAAAAACAGGGATTTGAGAAAATAAATTAAACCGATGAGTTAAGGTAAAATAAAGACGAAAGAAAGGACTTTCTATTGTTTGAACTTGTTTTTCTAGGAACTTCCGCTTCTGCACCTTCAATAAATCGAAATTTACCATCCATTTTGGTGAAACATGATGAATTCCGTTTCTTAATTGATTGTGGGGAAGGCACACAGCGACAAATTTTACAGGCTGGGATCGGATTTAAACGCCTCAATCGCATTTTGATTACCCATGGTCATCTGGATCATATTTTGGGATTGGCTGGCTTACTTTCTACATTATTGCGCTGGGAAACCATTGACGCACTGGAAATATATGGTGGAAAAGCTGCTTTGAATCGGGTTCATGATCTGATTTTTGGTGTTGTCCTACGCGGCAACCAAACTTCCTTTAATCTGGCATTGATCCCCATTGTAAAAGGTGTTTTTATCGAAGAAGATGAATTTAATATCACCGCCTTACCCGTTCAACATCGTGGGCCGGATAATTATGGATATTTATTCCAGGAAAAAGGTAGATATCCGTTTCTTCCAGAGAAAGCCGAAGCATTGGGTATTCCTTCCGGTCCCTGGCGCAGAGACCTGGTGAATGGCAAAGCAGTGACATTACCAGATGGTCGCAAGATCCAGCCAGAACAGGTATTGGGGGAGTATAAAGCTGGTACCCGTATGGTTGTGTTGGGTGATATAGGCGAGACCGATTCGTTGTTGACTTATTGTGATCAGGCGGATGTGCTGGTTACGGAAGCTACATATTTGGAATCGGAAGCGGAGATGGCACAGCAATTTGGCCATATGACAGCCCGCAAGAGTGCAGAGCTGGCAGTGCGTGCCAATGTGAAACAACTTATCCTGACACACCTTTCACGCAGATATCGAGAACGGGACATATTGGCAGAAGCCCAGGCTGTCTTCCCGAATACAATAGTCGCCCGGGATTTCGATACCTTTACGATCAAAAAAGACGAATAAAAAACGTTCGTTTTATAAATAGATCTTTTATCTTCTTAGGGATAGATATCCGCTACTGATTCATAGACATGGGTTGGTAAATAGGGGAAATGATCAATATCTTCCCGGCGGGTGATGCCTGATAAGACCAAAATTGTCCCCATACCATTCTGAACACCGGCAACGATATCGGTATCCATACGATCACCCACCATGATGGTATCCGCTGAATGAACACCAAGATATTTAATGGCTGTCCGCATCATTAAGGGATTTGGTTTACCCACATAAAAAGCTTTTTTTCCGCTGGCAGATTCAATCATGGCAGCCAGGGCTCCTGCGCCGGGTACAATTCCCTTCTCGGATGGTCCGCTAGGATCGGGGTTGGTGGCAATAAATCTTGCCCCGTTAATCACTAATTGAATGGCTTTTGTGAAAAGATCCTGATTGAGTGTCTCAGTTTCTGCCAGGACTACATAGTCGGGATTGTGTTCAGTGATGATATAGCCAACATCATGCAGCGCTGTGGTCATGCCACTTTCACCAATCACAAAGGCTTTTCCTTCTGGTCGCTGTGATTTCAGGAATAAGGCTGTTGCCAGCGCAGAAGTAAAGATCGATTCGGGTGGTATGTTCAAGCCAGCCATGGATAAACGATAGGCAAGATCTCTGGGCGTGAAGCGTGAATTATTGGTCAATACTAAAAATTTTGCCTCAGCTGTCCGCAATCGTTCCAGAAATTGATCTGCCCCAGGGATCATAGTTCTACCCCGCACCAACACACCGTCCATGTCAATTAGATAATTATTTGTCATATTTATTCCAATTCTCTTATCAATACTGAATTAATTATAGTACAGCAGTAAATGCTTATGGATGAATTGGTGGCGGATAAATTAGGTGGGAGGAATGATTAATCGGGTGTAATTCAGATAAGAGTTCTCCAATTACAAAAAACATTTGACACCAATATTCCATTATGATAAACTTTTTTCGTTAGTGTGTAGCCCCACTAGCGGTACTCTTATCCAGAGAGGTGGAGGGAACGGCCCGATGAAGCCTCGGCAACCAAAAGACTTAACCGTTTTTTAAGGTGCCAATTCCGACAGAATGATCTGGAAGATGAGAGGGAATGATATCCGATAACCATGGATTGCCCCTCACCGAACAGAGGGGCAATTTTTTATGATGGAGGTTTGAAAAGTTTATGAATACATCGTTTATGAATTCGCCGAAGTACCTATTTACTTCCGAATCAGTGACCGAAGGTCACCCTGATAAGATCTGTGATCAAATCAGTGATGCCGTAGTGGATGCCTGTCTGAGAGACGATCCCCGTTCACGCGTAGCCTGTGAAACAGCAACCAAAACAGGTTTTGTGATGCTGTTGGGTGAAATCACCACCAAAACATTTGTCGATTTTGATAAATTGGTTCGCAAAGTGGTGAATGAGATCGGTTATGATGACAGCAAAAAAGGCTTTGATGGCAATACCTGCGCCGTGCAGGCAGCTATTGCCCAACAATCCGGTGATATTGCCATGGGTGTGGATAAAGCATTAGAAGCCAAAACCGGTGAAGTGACGGATGAAGAAATCGAACAGATTGGCGCTGGCGATCAGGGTATGATGTTTGGTTTCGCCTGTAATGAAACCGATGTGCTTATGCCAATGCCTATTTATCTGGCCCACAAATTGACCCGCCGATTGAGCGAAGTTCGTAAGAATGGCACTTTACCCTGGTTACGTCCAGATGGTAAAAGCCAGGTGACAGTGGAATATCAGCATGGACGACCAGTCCGTGTGGATACTGTGTTGATCAGTACACAGCATGCCCCTGAAATTTCGCAGGAAGAAATCCGCGCAGCCATCATTGAGCATGTGATCAATCCGGTCATCCCCGCTGAATTACTGAATGGCAAGGTTAATATTTATGTGAACCCAACCGGTCGTTTTGTAATTGGTGGACCTATGGGAGATGCTGGCGTTACCGGACGTAAGATTATTGTGGATACATACGGTGGTATGGGTCGTCATGGCGGTGGCGCATTCTCAGGAAAAGACCCGACGAAGGTTGACCGCTCTGCTGCCTATGCGGCCCGCTGGGTGGCAAAGAACGTAGTAGCAGCTGGCCTGGCGGAACGCTGTGAAATTCAGGTTGCCTACGCCATTGGTGTAGCGCATCCGCTCAGTATCAATGTGGAGACCTTTGGCACCGGTGTTATTGCGGATGATGATATCGCCAAGGCGATTGAAAAAGTATTCGATTTGCGTCCGGGTGCGATCATCCGCGATCTGGATTTGCGCAAACCCATTTACCAACAGGTGGCTGCTTACGGTCATTTTGGCCGTGATGATCTCGACCTGACCTGGGAACGAACCAACAAGGTAGCGGAATTAAAGAAAGCCGTCGGGATTTAGTTCCTGAGAAGATTAAGTAAAACGAACAGGTTCAAAGACTTATTAAGGTGTTTGAACCTGTTTTTTTACCCGGTGCATTGCACCAACGAATTTCTACTCACCTTCAATATTATTATTTGCTTCAGCTCCATAATCCAGCACATCACGCACATTGGAATGGGTTAATGGTGGACTGATGATGCCTTTGTCTTCCAATTCATCGACCATCCTGGCTGCCCGGGTATAGCCGATCCGCAATTTGCGTTGCAGCATGGTAATGGATGCCTTGCCTTCTTTGCGTACAATCTCGATGGCTTCTTTTAATAATGGATCGGCATCACTATTTTCCATATCTTCAAACAGGGGGACTTGTTTTGCGGGACTATCAGACATGAAGGCGGGTGGTTCCTGATCACTTCTCTGCGTGACAGGCGTGGCTGCCTGAACATTCATAGCCTGTAAGCGCCAGTAGTCCACGGTACGGGCGATCTCCTGTTCGGTGATAAAGACTCCCTGCAAACGCACAGGTGCAGCTGCATCGGGTGCCTGGAAGAGCATATCACCACGTCCAAGCAGGCGTTCTGCCCCGGGTTGGTCGAGGATGACCCGGCTATCAATTCCGGACGCCACAGCAAAGGCAATCCGTGCCGGAAAGTTGGCTTTAATCAGGCCGGTGACAACATCCGTGGAGGGGCGTTGTGTTGCCAGAATCAGGTGAATACCGGTGGCACGAGCAAGCTGTGCCAGTCGGGTGAGAGCGCGCTCGGTTTCATCCGGAGCGAGCATCATCAGATCAGCTAACTCATCAATCACCACCACCATGTATGGGAATTTATCTGTTTGTGATTTGTTATATTCGGCAATATTGCGGGTACCCACCTGAGAAAAGCGGTGATAACGGGCATCCATTTCACGTTGTACCCATTGCAACGCCCCCACTACTTTTTCGGTATCGGTAATCACCGGTGATAGCAGGTGAGGAATGCCATTGTAGCCAGTCAATTCCACCCGTTTTGGATCCACCATGATCAAGCGTAAATTGGCTGGTGAGTTATTGAGCAATAGACAGCAGAGAATCGAATTTACACATACCGATTTACCAGACCCGGTGGTACCGGCAATCAACAAATGCGGAAGACCTGTCAGATCTGAGGAGACAGGTTCACCGGACACATTCATGCCCAGTGCAATTTTCAATGGGGATTTCTTCTGGTTGAAATTTTTGCTATCGATTACTTCTACCAATGTAACCCGGTTCGATTCGGAATTTGGCACTTCAATCCCTACGTAGCTGTGTCCTGGAACCGGTGCCTGAATACGGATTCTGGGGGCTGCCAATGCCAGAGCAAGATCATCTGCCAGATTGGCAATCTTGGAAACACGAACGCGTGTTCGGCCAGCACGGGTTTCGACAAACAATGGCTCCACACCAAACTGGGTGATGGTGGGGCCACGTTTGATCTCGACAATTTTGGCAGGAGCGCCGAAAGAGGTGAGCGTTTCTTCAATGAGAGCTGCCCGGTCTTTATCGATGTTGCTTTCGATGCTGACAATTGTTGCCGGGTCAAGAATGGTTTTTATATCGGGCAATTTCCATTGACCGGCACTGGCGTCCTGCGTGACAGACGGTTGCAAGCGGGATGCATTGGCCGTTGATGGTGCGGCCTGATGGGTTTGCGATGAAGTGGCTGGCGTGGTTTTCTGTGCACCCGATGAGGGAGCTGATAATGGGGCAGGTTTTTCGGTTTTTTGCCGGTCAGGCACTGCAGGTTCGAGTGGAATGAAATCATCCTGCAGTAATTCTTCGATTTCATGGGAAGCAGACGATTTGGAAGGATGCAACTTTTCCAAACGTTGGGTTCGTTCTCTGGCAGCCTGACGACTCTTACGGTCTGCCTGAAATTTTTCCCAGACGGGTTGAATTTTTCGAAATATATCCGGTATGGACAGGTCAAGGGTGAGTCCCAACGCCATTAATAACCAGACGGAGATTACAATCACAGCCCCTGCATTACCTAAACCTTTGATCAATGAGATCTCAAAAAAGGCGCCTAAATAACCACCACCCTGGCCAGCTTTGGCTGTCTCCCAACCGCCGGCTGAAAATAAATGCAACCAGGAAAGCAGATTAAGATAGAGGAGAATGATACCGGTTATTCTTTCAGCTGATAGCAGTGGAAATTTTTCAATGTTTCTCAAAACCAGCCAGATACCCACCACCAATAAAGCCAATGGCAAGACAAAAGTTCCCCACCCAGCAACCTGGGAAATGGATTGAATCCACCAGTTGGTCACCGTACCGCGTTGGGAAGTTAATAAGGAGAGAATGGTCAGGAATCCAACCAGCGCCAGAAAAATACCCAGGATATCCAGTTTTCTTTCATTGGAGATATGATTCCATTGCCAACTTGATTTTGAAGTAGAGCGGGATTTGCGGGATTTTGTCCGTGTTCTGGTAATGGAAGGGGTTTTTGATCGGGACGCGCTTTTCACTGTCCGTGATGATGATCTTGAACTGGTTTTATTACTGCTGGATCTGGGTTTTTGTGCCAAAAGGGGTCTCCAAAACTGAAAGGTTGTTCTAATTATAACAAATTTGGGATGGCAGTTCTACAGCGCCCATGGATGAACGCTCAGTTATTATGGCTCTCGTAAACTTTTAATCACTTTTTTGGTCGCCTGGAAGGCAATGGGCGGTAACTCATTCAATGGAAAAAAAGCCACCTCATCCGCATCATCTCCGGCTGATAACTTACCCCCAATGATTTCAGCATCATATACAATGACCATGTCCGCACCACGATCATGTTCACGCCCACTGATAATATCTCGCAAACGGATGATTCTCACAACCAGGCCAGTCTCTTCCAGACATTCCCGGATGGCTGCATCTTTTGGGTCTTCATGTGCGTCTATAAATCCAGCTGGTAATGTCCAGTCACCTTTGTTCGGGTTGAAAAATCGCCGGGCTAATAAAATTGATCCATTTTGTTGCACCAGAACAGCAGCAGCAACCTTGGGGTCTTCATAATGTACCCATCCGCATGTCGGGCAAGTTGCTCTGGTTTTTCCATACACTTCTTTCGGTTGAATGGGTGTTCCGCAATAGGGACAAAATTTTATTTCGTCGAGGTGATGATGTCCCACTAAAATGACCTTTTTCGTAAAATGATCGCTGTAATGGCAGTGATGATGGCAATGCTGCCAAGAAGGATTTGACTGACCCGTAGCCATGGGAATGGTTCAGACAATGTCGGTATCGGTTCATTGCCAGATTCACGCAGGATGTTTAATACAGAGTCGTTGAAAGCATCAGTTTCTTCGGCAGAACGAATACCCAGAATAGGTCCGGCGCCAGTGATAGGTTCAGAATTTGCTTGTTTCATAAAAGATCGTTCTTCTTCAGGGGCTGGTGCTGGTTCCTCGGCTGGCAGTTCAGGCATTTCGGGCTCTATATCAACGCCACCACCTACAGGGGGGGCAGCCAGCATGCCTGCACCCATATCTCCTCCACCACCATAACCACCTTCAATTTTTGCCTGTGGATAACCCCATTGGAAAATCTGCGGTGAATCGACGGAATCCAGCGCATCTGCTGCCATCGGAGCGGCTTCCATTGCCAGCATTTCATTGGATGCCGCAGACTTTGGTGTCATAGCACCGGATATCACGCCTGGTAAGAATTCAAATAAGATAACAACTACCAAAAAAATGGTTGCTATCACAGATGCAAAAGAAAAGAATGGGAAGAGTGGTTTCCTGGCTGGACGAATTTGAGTCGCCATTTCCGGTGTCAGGGTGAAACTTCGTGGTACAGGGACTTTCTTCGCATGTTGCAATAGATAGCGAGTCTGTTGCATCTCCCGTAAAGTTTGTTTTAATTGTGGTTCTTTGTTAAGACGTGTTTCTAAAATCGAAACTTCCTGGCTGGTTAATTGTCCATCCAGGTAGTTCGATAATAATTGCCAGTCTTTCGGTGAGTATTTCATTTTCATTGTGTTCCCTCACCATCAAGACGAAAAATATCCGGTAAAAGTTCCCGGAAAAATTGCAGGCATTCCCTTAACTTTCCGCGTGCACGAGCTAATCGGCTCTTGATGGTGCCTAGAGGTAACCCGGTGGTATCAGACACTTCCTGATAATCCATTCCCTGAATATCGACCATCACGACCACCAACCGAAAATCCTGTTTCATAGACTGTAAGCAATTCTGGATAGCTCCTTCCAATTCAGAGGATTCTAACACTTCTTCTGGAGAAGGGTTATCATCTTTTAACCAGGAGGGAGATTCTATTTCTTCTTCGCCTTCCGGATCGAAAGGTTCCAGCGGTGTGGTGGGACGTCTTTTCTGCCGCCGGATTTCGTCCAGGCAGGTGTTAGAGACAATTCTCATGACCCATGATTTGAAAGATCCACCCCGGTAACCGGATAATGCTTTATAAGCGGAGATAAATGCATTCTGGGTAGCGTCAGCTGCAACATCAGGATCGCCTAACATGCGATAAGCCAGATTGAAGGCCATTTCCTGATACTCAAGCACCAGGCGATTGAAGGCATTCAAATCACCCTGCTGAGCTGATAATGCTAATCCAATCTCATCCATAATGATTCTTTCTGATGGTTATACATTCCCTGTATAGAACACAATGTCCATTATATACCACACCTACATGCATCTGCAAATAACCAGCGTACTTCATTGATAACCGATAAAGAGATAAGAAACAAGTCCAAGCGTAGAAAGTTTAAAGCGCTATAATTGTACTGAGAAAATGACGAATTCGATGGATGATATAGAGAATCTAACATTATTAAATTGAAGATTGGGTATCCAATGCGTTTATTTAATTTACGAACCATTTCCTCTTTCATCTATCGCTGGTTTAATGTTCCCCTATCATCCCCGGAGATTAACCGGTTAAACTTCAGAAATGTGCAGATCGATGCGATTGGTGTGGGCCTTGCCAGCACAGGGGCACCCTTTTTACCGGTTTTATTGACCAGACTGGGTGCCAACACCCTGCAAATCAGTATGTTAACCTTCATGCCTGCGTTAACGGGTGCTTTATTAGCCATTCCATTGGGTCATTTTTTGGAGACGCGTAAAAATATTATCCCCTGGTTTAGTTTTGCACGTTTGGGTGTATTGCTTAGTTATGGCTTCACTGGCTTGCTGGTGCTATTCTTACCGGAAGCCAGCGCCATTCTTGGAATACTTGGGCTTTGGGCAGTTGCTACTGTTCCGCAGACGATCCTGAGTATTTGTTTTTCGGTGGTGATGAATCAGATCGCCGGGTCACGCGGTCGATTTGAGTTGATGTCACACCGCTGGTCGATTCTTGGTTTTACCAACGCTGCAACGGCGTTAATGGCTGGTCAGTTTCTGGATCGGGTTGCTTTCCCGCTGAACTACCAGATTTTTTTCATCACGCTCTCTATCGGTGGCGTCATTAGTTTTTATTTTTCCAGTAAGATTGTTATACCGGATAATCCTCCACAGTTAAAGAAGGTCAGAACCAGCATAAAGGAACAAGCCCTCTCCTATATGCGATTAATTTATCGGGAAAAGCCGTTTGTCTCATTTATTTGGAAGCGATTTATCTTTTTATCTGGGGCAGCTCTGGCAGCGCCGCTCTTACCTATCTATTATGTAAGAGAAATCAATGCGTCGGATTATTGGATTGCATTGATACAGATAGCAGCCAACACTACGGTTATTCTTGGATATTTTTTCTGGACAAATCAATCCCGGCGTAAGGGTTCCAGAGTGGTGTTGCTGGCAACCACCCTGGGAAGTTCTCTTTACCCTATTCTGGTCGGGGTCAGCCAGCAGGTTTGGCCGGTAGTCATATTTGCCGGGCTGAATGGGATCTTTACCGCGGGATTAAACCTGGTTTTCTTTGATGAGTTAATGCGCAGGGTCCCCGCTGACCATGATGCCACATTCGTCGCTGCTGCTCAAACATTGCAATATTTATCCATGATTGCCGCACCTTTATTAGCGCCCATATTATCCAAATGGTTGGGTTTTGGACCGGCTCTGATGTTGGCAGGCGGAATCAGTATTGTAGGCTTTATATTCTTCGTGTTGGAGAGGTCACGACCGATTTCTGAAGAAGCTGTATCGGTTTGATTCAGGATTTTCTTCTCAGGAACAATTGCCAGACCAGGCGCCAGATCAACATTCCCAAAATGGAGAAAGCCACCATCACCAGCACAAAAATCCCGATGGTAGGCGTATTCAGGATAAAACCACGAATCACCACAGCCAGGGGTACACTCAGGATTGCAGCCCAGATTAATCGCCACCAGGACTTTTGCAATGGCAGCTGTTTTGCATTCCATAAACCTAACATGGGAGCTGCCATGCCCCAGGCAAGACAAAGTGGGAGCCAGTTCGCCAGCACTCTCAATAAATCGAACTGACTATTATGATTGGCAAAACCGATCAGGGTCACGATCAGGAAAGTTAAGAAATCTCCAATGATTAATATATTTGAATAGTCATTCTGATTTGATTTCATGCATTTATTATAGATGAAATAAGATAACAGGTTGTAAATTTAGAAAATTCATTTACAGGAGGAAATCGACCAGCCAGGAAATTTGATCCTACACAAAAAATCCGCTACACTAATGGTATGGAAGATACTCCGCTCTTCTACCTGGGGATAGATCCCAGTCAAAGATACCAACCGTATGTTTTTGCTGCCTTAGACGTGAATATGCATATTCAGGCGATTGGGAATGGTCCTCTACGTGAAGTTCTAGCCTTCTTGGCCGGATTGGGATCCGCCTGTGTTGCGATTAATGGGCCACAAATGGTTAATCAAGGGCTGATGGACGCAGATGAGGATACTCACAGGCTGTTTTCTGTACCTGTCAGCGAACGTGGAGATTTGAGAAAAGTAGAGTTTTTATTACTGCAGGAAGGAATTCGGGTGAATCGCACGCCAGCTATCGAATCAGAGTGCATGGTGTGGGTACGACGTGGATTTAAACTGTTCAAAAGGATACAAAAACTTGGCTACCACCCGTACCCGGAAGATGACAGGCGACACTTCGTGGAGGCTCCGGCGGAAGCTGTTTTCAGCCGCTTGATCGGGGGAAATGCGCTATTTGATGAGTTGAGTCTGGAAGGTAGATTGCAACGGCAATTAATTTTGTATGAACAGGGTGTAGCAGTCAAAGATGCGATGAATTTTTTTGAAGAAGTCACCCGCTTTCGGTTGATAAAAGGAATTCTACCTACGGATGATATATACCAACCGGGAGAATTAAATGCCATTGGATGTGCATATCTGGCCTGGATGATGCATCATAAACCTGAAAAAGTCCACACGTTGGGGGATAAACGCGAAGGGGAAATTTTCCTGCCGATCAAACAGGAAGAAATGCCGCGTTTCAGATTCTAAATTATTCGATATCGAAGGTTTTACAAAATAAAGAAATATCTCTGATTATCGGATAAGATTTATCCGATAATTATTGAGTTAAAGGATTTGAAAATGAACGCAGGTATGTGGTTAAAAGCATTGAGAGTCATTCCGCGCATTGACAAAGCGGAGTGGGACGCATTGGATATCATTTCACGCTGGTTAATTTCAACCCGTGCAGCAGTGTTGATCATGACATTTATTTCAGCAGCGCTGGCGGGTATCTTTGCCTGGAGGGATGGGGGTTTTCATTTGGGTCGTTGGGCTTTATTAGTGGTAGGGTTAATTTTTGCTCATGCCACCAATAACCTGATCAATGACCTGACAGACCATAAACGCGGAGTGGATAAAAACAACTACTTCCGAACGCAATATGGTCCGCAGCCGTTGGAACAGGGACTTTTGACCATTCGCTCCATGTTGGTTTACATCGCAATAACCGGTTTGATCGCGGTTGCCGCTGGGATTCCACTGGTTTTGCAGGGGGGGGCAACAGCATTATGGCTGATGATTGCAGGTGTGGTTTTTGTATTATTTTATACCTTCCCGCTCAAGTACATTGGCATGGGTGAGATTGCAGTGTTAATCATTTGGGGACCCCTGATGGTGGGTGGCGGGTATTACGTAATTACCGGCAACTGGGATTGGAATGTTGTTTGGGCAAGTTTGACGTATGCTTTGGGACCAACCACGGTTTTGTTTGGCAAACACATTGACAAACTGACTGCCGACAAAGCCAAAAAAATCTACACCATGCCGGTCATTCTGGGTGAAAAAGTCGCTCGCTACACGGTGCTGGGAATGATTGCACTGCAATATCTAACCGTCATCGCGCTGGTCATTACAGGATTCTTTACCCCGGTGATGTTGATCGTCCTGGCTGCTTTGACAGCTATTCCAAGAGTGTGGGCGATGTACAAAGCACCCAAACCAGAAAATTGTCCACCCGAGTATGACCCCAGTATCTGGCCTTTATGGTTCTCGGCGATTTCGTTTTTCCATAATCGCCGCTATGGAATGTTCTTAATGCTTGGGCTGATTTTAGAAGTTATCCTGCGTTTGTGGATTTTGTGAGAATAATAAATATTGAATAAGGTTAAACTTCCCCTTGCTTCTGTGCAATTCGATTACAGAATTTAGAAGCAAGGGGGTTATTTATTAATAGTTAAAGGGTTTTTGCCAGGTAAAATTTCAACAATCGAATCCAAAATCCTTTTGGAAAGAAGCGGCAACAGCTTTTCCCCAATCATCGATTGGCTCCAATCGCCCAAAGAAGAAGCGGAGGACTGGTGGCTCTTCAACGAACTTTAGCCCTTTAATTAATTCTCGATGAGCAAACATCCATTTTATTCGGTCAATTGTATATTCGATATGGGAGAGTGTGTAAAGACGCCTTGGAATTGCCAATCGTACCAGTTCTATATCTGCCAATGTGTCACTACCATCGGCAGCGCGATCCGTTGAGATTGTGCCCCGTTCCATTCCTCTGACACCTGAAGCAATGTACAGAGCAGCTGCCAATGCACCAGCAGGATATTCAGTCTGGGGAACATGCGGAAGAAAAAGCTTCGCATCTACATGACATGCCAATCCTCCTGGCGGGGTAACCGCGGGAATGCCATCTTCCTTTAAACGTGCAACAAAATATTGAATGAAATCCACCGAACTACTGGCAACGCTCTGGTCGGTC
>JAHYJK010000269.1 GCA_019429225.1 Anaerolineaceae bacterium | reverse complement strand
ATGCCCGGTATTCACCAAATCCCATTAACTGACTGACCTTGGTGATCGCTGCTGTCAGCGTGGTCTTTCCATGGTCAATATGTCCCATTGTTCCCACATTCAGGTGGGGTTTACTGCGATCAAATTTCTCCTTCGCCATTCGAGTTACTTCTCCTTAAAAATCCTGATGATTTAATTAATAATTTAGAATACGATGAGCCACAGAGTCTGATACAGGAGCATAGTGATTAAACTCCATGGAGAAAACACCACGTCCCTGGGTTGCAGAGCGTAATTCTGTCGCATAACCAAACATTTCAGCCAATGGGACCAATGCTCTCACGGCATGGGAATTACCAGGACGGATATCCGTACCCTGAATTTCACCACGACGGGCATTCACCTGTCCCAATACATCACCTAAATAATCTTCTGGCATGACAACTTCAATCTTCATGATCGGTTCCAGCAGTGTTGGTCTACCTTTCTGGAATGCTTCTTTGAAAGCAAAAACAGCTGCCATTTTGAATGCCATTTCACTGGAATCTACCTCATGGTAGGAACCATCAACCAGAGTCACTTTTAAGTCAGTGACCGGGTAACCGGCTAATACACCAGACTGAGCCGCTTCTTTGACACCATTTTCGATGGCTTTGAAGTATTCTCGCGGAATCGTCCCACCGGTAACTTTTTCTTCAAAAACAACACCGCCACCACGATCTAAAGGTTCCATGTTAATAACAACATGACCATACTGACCATGACCACCGGTTTGTTTTACATATTTATAACTTAACTCTTTGACCGGATTCAGGATCGTCTCCCGATAGGAAACACGTGGTCGACCCACATTGGCTTTGACATTGAATTCCCGCATCATACGATCAACCAGCACATCCAGGTGGAGTTCGCCCATACCAGAAATGACCGTTTGACCGGTGGCTTCGTCTGTCTGAACGCGGAACGTAGGGTCTTCTTCTGATAATCGGCGTAATGCCTCGCCCATTTTGTCCTGATCTGCTGTTGTTTTTGGTTCAATCGCGATGGAAATGACAGGTTCTGGGAAGCTAATCGTTTCCAGCACAATGGGTTTACCCTGATTACAGAGTGTGTCCCCCGTGAAAGTATATTTCAGACCTAAAATTGCACCAATGTCGCCTGATGGGAT
Organism: Anaerolineaceae bacterium; assembly: GCA_019429225.1. Taxonomy (GTDB): domain Bacteria; phylum Chloroflexota; class Anaerolineae; order Anaerolineales; family Anaerolineaceae; genus UBA6170. The sequence continues at coordinate 3,395 of JAHYJK010000269.1, read as the reverse complement.
AAATTGGACATCTTCTCTGCGATCAGCATACATGCGGATTAAACGCCCAACGCGTTCTTTCTTGCCTTTGGTGGGGTTGATGACCGTTTCTCCAGCGATCATTCGGCCTGAATAAACGCGGAAATAGGATAATCGCCCGACGTAGGGGTCACTGACGATCTTGAAAACGAGGGCACTCAGGTATTCGGTATCAGAAGTGGGTAATTCGATGATTTCTTCTCCATCCAGAGAGGTGGCTTTCACAGCCGGGATATCCAGTGGTGAAGGTAAATAATCGATGACCGCATCCAGGATCGGTTGGACACCTTTGTTTTTCAAAGAAGATCCACAAAATACCAATGTCGCTTTATTATCCAGTACCGCGCTACGCAGTGATGTCTTTAACTCATCGTTGGAAATCGTTTCTCCTTCGAGAAACTTTTCAATCAATTCATCATCTAATTCAGCTGCTTTTTCAACCATTTGCTCACGGGCAAATTCGGCGGCTTCTTTATATTCAGTTGGAATGTCACCCACAATGAATTCACGTCCGTCAGGGTTTTCCCAAACGATCGATTTCATTTCCATCAGATCAATGACACCAATGAAATTGGCTTCTGAGCCCATAGGAATTTGCATGGGAATTGGATTTGCACCCAGACGGTCTATGATGGACTGCACGGATCGTTCAAACGAAGCGCCCATGCGATCCATCTTATTGATGAAGCAAATTCTGGGCACCAGATAACGATCCGCCTGTCGCCAGACGGTCTCGCTTTGGGGTTCAACTCCCTGAACGGCGTCAAAGACAACCACGCCACCATCCAGAACGCGCAAAGAGCGCTGAACTTCAGCAGTAAAATCAATATGGCCGGGCGTATCAATGATGTTGAACTGGTAGTCTTTCCACTCAGCAGTTACAGCAGCGGATACAATCGTGATTCCCCGTTCCCGTTCCTGTGCCATCCAATCGGTTACGGTAGTACCATCATCCACAGAACCAATTCTGTAGGTCTTGCCTGTGTAATACAGAATCCGTTCGGTCGTGGTGGTCTTACCAGCATCAATATGCGCAATGATACCGATGTTTCTGACTTTCTCAAGTGGAAAAGTACGTTGCATTGTTACCTTGATACCTATACGCGATAATGTGAGAAGGCGCGATTTGCTTCAGCCATTTTATGGGTTTCTTCCTTCTTACGAACAGAAGCACCCTGACCGGTAGCGGCGTCCATCAACTCAGCTGCAAATTTCTCAGAGAACGAGCGGCCTGAGCGTGAGCGGGATGAGCCAATAATCCAGCGGATTGCCAGCGCTACACGTCGATCTGCAGCAACTTCCATGGGCACCTGATAGGTTGCACCACCAACACGACGTGGGCGGACTTCCATCATGGGGCCAACATTTTTTAAAGCAGTGTCTAACACTTCGATCGGATGTTTGCCTGTTTTTTGTTGAACAATATCCAGCGCATCATATACGAGGGTTGTGGCAACACTTTTCTTTCCATTCTTCATAATATGATGAATGAAAACCTGAACATAAACATTATTGTATTTAATATCGGGAGGAGTAATTCTCCGTTCCGGACTAGTGCGACGCATTTGTTATTCTCCGTTCTTTAATAATTACTTTGCTTTTGGTCGTTTGGTTCCGTACTTGGAACGACCCTGTCCACGATTGGATACACCAGTACTATCCAGTGTTCCTCGAACAATATGGTAACGCACACCTGGTAAATCTTTCACACGACCACCGCGTACCAGTACGACAGAGTGTTCCTGTAATTGATGACCTTCACCAGGAATATAGGCGGTTACTTCTAAACCGTTCGTTAAACGTACACGAGCGATTTTACGCAACGCGGAGTTTGGTTTTTTTGGAGTCATCGTTCGGACGACTGTACAAACGCCACGTTTTTGTGGTGAACCTTTATCCTGTTTGGTGCGGTTCTGTTTCATATTATTGAGTGTGTACAACAGAGCAGGAGCTTTACTCTTGCCTCTTCTGGTCTGGCGACCTTTTCGGATCAATTGGTTGATAGTTGGCACGTTCTCTTGCCTCCAAAATAAAATCTCAAAATTTTTTTCAATAATTAAGGCCATCGCTCTTGATGATGGCCTCGACGATACACCGGTACATCAGACAAAGTCTGATAGGCAACGAGGGCAGATTATATCACGGGCGACATTCGCAGTCAAGGAATGCTATTTTTAACCCAGACCTCCAAACCCTCCTCCAAGACCTAATAAACCGGTTTCCAATCTCGGTGGTTTCGCTCGTTCTTCATCTTTTCCGAAGCGTACGTTATCACCATTATCCATCACGGCTTCTACGGAAAGACCCAGTGACTGCAACTCTTTTACCAATACACGGAAGGAAGCTGGCAAGCCAGGTTCTTCAATCGGGTCACCTTTGACGATGGCTTCGTAGGTTGCTACACGCCCCTGAACATCATCAGATTTGACCGTCAACATTTCCTGTAAGGTATAAGCAGCTCCATATGCTTCCAACGCCCACACTTCCATTTCACCGAATCGCTGGCCGCCAAATTGTGCCTTACCACCCAGGGGTTGTTGGGTAACAAGGCTGTATGGGCCAGTTGAACGGGCATGAACTTTGTCTTCAACCAGGTGGTGTAGTTTAAGCATTGTCATAACGCCAACTGTAACTGGTTGGTCGAATAGTCTGCCTGTTTTCCCATCTCTGAGAATCATTTTCCCAAAGATCGGCAAAGGATTACCACTCGCAGTCATGTGAGCAATGGCTCTTTCACGTACATTTTCATCGGTCAAATCAGTAATATCCTGGTCTTCTGCTGCCAGCCATATTTTCAAACACGCATTGATCGCATTCGTATCGCGTATTTGTGCAGCTTTCTCGCCCGTTGTTTGTACTGATTCAAACGCAATGATTCTTTCAGGGTCATAACCTTTATCGCGCAGCCAACCTTCCAATACGGATTGTCGTGCGTATTGAAGATCAGAAGATAAACGATAAATATCATAGCCCATATCACCTAACCATTGTTCGAAGTAAAGCAATCTTACTTCATCATCATCACGGATCATTTCTTTAGAATAACCCTGGTCTTTGATCCATTCCCAGGCTTTGATGCCGGTTTCTTTCCAGGATTGATCAATCATCCAGGCGCGGCCTAATTCGGCTTCAATTTCTCTCTCGGTGGTACCATCAAACACTGGTGTGATCGCGCGGAAACCCAAGCGTAAAGCCGCCCAACCTAAATGAACTTCCAATAACTGGCCAATATTCATACGTCCAGGCACACCTAACGGATTGAGGATGATATCTATCGGGGTACCATCTTCGAGGAAGGGCATATCTTCCACAGGGATCAGGCGGGAAACGACACCTTTGTTCCCATGGCGACCTGCCATTTTGTCACCTGCCATAAT
>JAHYJK010000268.1 GCA_019429225.1 Anaerolineaceae bacterium | reverse complement strand
GTAATCTGCCACCGCGAGCCAATCATTGAAGGCTAACACGACCGGTTTGCTGTTGGGGAAATTAACCGGGTCACCAAAGAATGGATCGATGCTGATATTCTCCCAGATCGGACGATCAAAGGCTGGTGCAGCCCAACCAGAGTGTGCCAGACAGACTGCGCCATTGTCTTTTCCGGTGGCATCATCTTTGTCGATCACAGAACCCTGACCGGTGGGTAAAGACCCAACGGCATTGACTGCAGGTCCGTAAATTGCCTGACGCAGGTCATAAATGAACTCGGTGGTTGCCAGTGCTTCGGGCGAATCAAAATTCGGTGATCCATCAGCTTTGTACAGTTCTCCACCCAGTGAGTAGAAGACCAATAACCACCATTGCCAATCAGCCATGGAGCCAGCATCAACGGGGACCAATGCCTGTTGGGTCAATGAGTTGGTGGCTTCATCAATGGTTGTTGCCTGAGTAGCGAATGTTTTCCACTCGTCGAAGTTCTTTGGCGTTCCAGTTGCCCAACCGGAAGCTTCCATAAGGTCGGTTCGACAGAACACATAGCGAGGAGCGGTGAAGATGGGTAACCCGCGAATCTTGCCTTCGAATTTGGCATTTTCCAGGGCTGGTCCAAAATTCTTGATATCCGACCAGGCGCTTTCACCCAGATAGGCTTCCATATCCGCCAGGCTTTCGCCGTAGAGTGTGTTCATCTCTGAGCCGAGATTAATGATATCGGGACCTTCACCAGCGGCAAAGAAACCACTGAATGTGGTATCCCAACCAGACCATGAACCTTCGGTTATTTCAACTTTTACGCCTGGGTGAGCGGCTTCAAAAGCTGGATTAATTTCACTGTTTAACCAGGCAATGGTGTCAGGGGTATAGTCTAATAAATAAACCTTCAAAGTCACATCCTGGGCTGCAGCAGGAGCTTCACTGACAGGTTCGCTGGCAGGTTGCTCCACGGCTGGAGCTGCAGGGGCTTGTGGGGCTGACGGTGCATCTGAGGTGGTTGGGGCTGGTGGTGTGGATGTGCACGCTGACAGAATCACACCAAAGATGATTAATACAGACAAGATGATCGATAGTTTTTTTTGCATTTGTTCCTCTCCTTTATTGATCGTTTTTATTGAAAAATTGGGTTGATAAAATTCGTGACTTTCTCTATCTTGAACTCCTTTCCTGGGGATTGGGATAAAACGGGTTAACTCATCCTGTAAATTCGATCTATTACATCTCGTTCAAACCGATGGATAAACTCGTTTATGAAATGCGATGGATGAACGCTGGCATCGTTCATCAGAGGGGTGAGATCCAGGGCAAAAGATAATCCACTGGCAACATCCACACCATGTGATTCAAAAAAGGTGGCATTGGCTTGCCTGCGGCTCATCGCTGCCAGATCATAGCGTTTGCCACCAGCAATTTGTGAATCAAAGACACCTAATAACGCGTTTTGTAAATTTGTGTGGTGAGATACATTCATGACTACTTTATCCAGGTCGTTCAACCAGTCCAATGAACGCCAAACTTCACAACCGAATACCTTCTCAGGTCGATCCTGGATGTTCAAACACCTCAATGCCTCAATGGCCTGCAGCGCAACCGCCACATGAGTATCATGTTTATCTGCGAGATTATGGGTGTAGACAAATTTGGGCTTAGTGAGATCGAAAATCTGTACAAGATCTTTCACACACACCGCTCTGGTTGCGTTTTTAATCTCCCTGCTCGGATAGTCCAGACAAACCAGGGCGGCATACTCACCGATGGTGGCTGCTTTTTTCTGTTCTTTGAGGCGGATTTCACGCATTTCTTCATCAGTGGTATGTGCATACATGCCATCTCGGGGAGAACCGCGACCATCGGTCATTACCACGCCGGTGAACCATTTTTGATCATGATGAAAGCATTCAAGAATGGGTTGTGCAGCCATGATCTCGATGTCATCCTGATGCGCAGCAATACACAGGTGGGTAGTCCTGGCTAACGCTTCGGCTTGATTCTCGCCATCAGGGATAAAGATGATTGCATTTTCTTGCTCAAATCTCATATTGAATCCTTTTTCATCAGGGTAAAACAGGTAAACTGGCGGCAGCCACCGCTTGACCTACGCGACGATTGCTTTCATCGGGCAAATGAAGCTGAATACTTTGCAATAATTCTGGAAATTCAGCCTGAAAAACACGTTCAACGCCTTCCAGCAGCAAATTGCCACCACGACCGGATGTGCAGCGCCCCAGGATGAGAACATGTTTGATCTCGTAGAAGTCGGCATAATGAGCGATGCCGTAACCCAGATACACACCCATGCTTTTCCAGATATTGACAGCGGCAGGATCGTCAGCTTCTAATTTTGATTGAACAAATTTTAGTTTTTCGGCATCCTGTAACGCGTCCGGTATGGCAATACCAGATGATTGGGCAAGTCGGTACACACATTGCTGGGAAAAGTATGAGGCTCCACACCCTCGATCGCCTGACCATTCATCCACAGGCGCAGCGGGATTGTAATCCACCGGGGCAAAGGCCAATTCGTTCAGCCACCCCATGATGCTCCCATCGGTATTCACATATCCAACCGCTTCACTTGAACCCAGGGCAATTCCAAGAACTCCGTTTTCTCCAATGGCCATGGAGCCAGCCAGTGCGGTCACATCCCCATCATTAATCACTTCCAGTGGCACACCCAGCTCTTCGCGAATTCGCAGGAAGAGACTCTTCACGCGGTGATACTCGCTTTCCGGCACCCCGCGAAACAAGGAAGCCACCATCGGCCGGTTGTCAATGATGATTCCAGCGGAACTCCCGCCAATGGCGTCAATGCGTTCAAGTTTAGAGCCAGCGGTTTTGATAGCATTCATGATCTCACGGTAGTGATATTCCGGGTCTGCATTTTTTCGTGGTTCCCAGATAGTTTCTTCGCTAAAAACAGGCTCGCCATTTATCACAGCACTCACTTTGCGGTCGGAAGCACCCAGGTCAAATCCAATGCGGTATCCATTCAGATGTCCACCCAATCGTTTTCCGACTAACGTGGCAGGCGGGATATCTTTCTCCTCACAGATGATCAGCTGAAATGGTTTTTCATATACTTTATCCCCGAAAAATTGATGGTCAAAAGCACGTTCGCCATCCTGCGCATAAATTTTTAAAAGGTACACCGCTATACTTTGAGGTCCGGAAAAATAAATTGTGTGTCCACCATGTTGCCAGAGCAGAAATTTCACAATCCTTTCCACATACTGGTAATTACGCTCAAATTGGGGATGATTCACTGGAAAAAGCAGAATCTCGAAACGTGAAATCTCATGCTCATTACGTTCCAGCCCGATCACCGATCGCACACCACAGGATTGCACATCCTGCCGAAAAACACGGTTAAATAAAACCGCGGGAACGAAATTCGGATCAAGAGGTGGCAAAACCCGGGGAACGATCGTTGTAGACATCACTCAGTTTTCTTTCATATATAAAAGCGAATAATCATCGAGCAATAAAAATGCGGCAGCTCCTAATACACAGGCATCGTACCCAAGCTTGCCAAGTTCGAGGGTGGTGTTTTGTGACATTAACGTCAGAGCAGCTTCTTCCATGGCAGATCTTACGCTGCTTAACCAATCGGCACCAAAGCGTGCCACATCACCGGTGAGGATGATTTTGTGGATATTCAACAAACCAATCATGTTGGCCAGTGAGATCCCCAGATAATGAGCAGCTTTCAGCACAACTTCTCGGGTTTTTAAATCCTGTTCAGCAAAAGCACTCAACGCGTCATCAATAGAAGTCTGGTCGATCTGCCTGAGGATGGCTTTCATGCTGGCGATTGTTTCCAGGCATCCGCGTTTACCACAGCGGCAGAGCTCTCCATTCTCGATCGCTACCACATGGCCAATTTCACCGGCGCCCCCACCATCACCCTGGAACAGGCTGCCATTGATCAAGATGCCAGCGCCAATACCCTGATTGATATTCACAACGATATAGTTTTCTTCCTGATCATGAACGCCTGAGTACACATATTCTCCAATGGCAGAAGCCTGGCTATCGTTCAGGATGGAAACGGGAATTATATATTTTTTTTCGAGAAGCTGGCCCAATTTCAGATTGTGCCAGTCCAGGTTGACGGCATTGATCACCACGCCCTCCCGCGAGTTGATCAAACCTGGCGCACCAACGCCAATACCTACAATCGGCTTATGATCCAGATTTATTAAGGTATCCAGGATCTGAGTTACCGAATCCAACGCTTTTTCGCCATTGTTATCATTGACATTTAATTCAATTTTTTCAACGATTTCGCCACGCAAATTGACAATCGCGCCAACAAATTTGTTTTGCGCCAGATTTAATCCAATCAGATAACGCGAATTGGGTGCAATACTCAATAAAATCGGGTTTTTACCGCCTATTGATTCTCCTTTGCCCACTTCTTGAACCAGACCTTCCTGTAACAATCCGGTCACCATGTCGGAGACGGTTGTCCGGGTGAGATGGGTGACTCTGGCTACATTGGCTCTACTGATGGAGTTGTTCGCAAAAATTGTTCGTAATACCAGGTCGCGATTATGAAGCTTGGTATGCAAAGACGTTGCTTTTTTC
>JAHYJK010000267.1 GCA_019429225.1 Anaerolineaceae bacterium | reverse complement strand
GATCGCTGACGGCAGGGATGTTGGTACAGCCATATCCTATAGTCGCCTACTGAATGGAACAGTTCTGACTTTCAAATACGATGGTCAAAATATTGTGGATGAGGAGACTGGCAGTACCTGGGATGTACTGGGGAAAGCAATATCCGGAGAATTAGCTGGTAATCAACTGGAACAGGTCGTCTCGGTCAATCATTTCTGGTTCTCATGGGTGGCTTTCAAACCAGAAACACGTGTTTATCAACAATAATCTAGATGCTTAGCAAAAGGGAAAGAAAACCATGAACAGTCAACAGGTATCACAAAAAAAAATATCGGGTCGTAGCATCACCTTAGTTTTCATCATTCTTGCGGCTCTGGTATTGATAATCTTCGCACTCACCTCTGGAAATGCAACAAGCCAAACCGGCACTTCCATGCTGGCTCTTATACCCGCTGCTTTTCTCTCCGGTGTTCTAAGTTTTCTTTCCCCATGCTCGTTGCCCATCCTACCAGCTTATTTTGCCTATTCCTTTCAAAGCAATCGGAAAAATGTTATCCTGACTACAATTGCTTTCTTTTTGGGGTTGGCAACCACCATGACGATATTGGGTGCCAGTGTTGCTGCTATTGGAAGTATCCTGGTTCGAAATATTTCAACAATATCCATCATCGGCGGATTGGTGATCATTGCTTTTGGTGTATTGAGTATTTTTGGGAAGGGCTTCACTGGCATACAATTTCAGGAACGACCCGCCAGATCTGTGCTGGGTTCATTTGTTTATGGAGCGACCTTTGCCATCGGTTGGACAGCCTGTATCGGTCCGATTCTGGGCGCCATACTGACCTTATTAGCCACCCAGGGAACTGGCGTCCTGCAAGGTGCCTTTTTATCCTTTATTTATGCACTGGGATTGGGCTTACCATTAATCCTGATTTCAACGTTTTTCAGCCGTTTAGGGAACGGCAGCCGCTTCTGGCGCTTCATCCGTGGCAGAGGATTTGAAATCAAACTGGGGAACGTTTCCATGGAACTGCATACCACCGGTTTAATCAGTGGACTATTGATGATCGCCATTGGGTTCCTGCTGGCAACCGGAAAATTGACTGAAATAACCCAACTGGCATTGAATAATGATCTTTCCCTGTGGGTGGTGGAGACAGACGAAAAAATTCGCACATTCTTCGGGATAAGGTAAAACCAATCCTACCTGAATGCGATAATACAGGGTTGTTTCAGCATGTCACGTAAGAATTGGATAATTCATACCGTCTATTGAACGTGTTAAGAGGAGAATTATACATGAACGAAGCAGTCATCATTCATAGCCGTCATGAAACAACGGTTGTAAAAAACGAAGAGAAGGACGAGAATATGGATCCGCATGCATTCAACGACAGGGATATGGAATTTATTCTGGAAAAACTGGTCCAAAATATTCCGGATTTTCGTATGCAATCAAAACCTGTCCGATTGTCTGGAGGGTTATTAAATTATGTCTGGCGGATTAAAGGAGAAATTGGTTCCATCTACCCATCCTTGATCGCAAAATGGGCACCTCCCTTTATCGCTTCCAACCCGCAAATCGAACTTGATCCCGGGCGCATCATCATCGAAGCCAATGCCCTGAAAATATTTGGGAAAGCTGGCTCACTTTCATACCTGACCAATGAAAAAATTCGCCTGCCTGAATTTGTATTTATGGATCCAACACATAATATTCTGTTTATGGAAGATGTGTGCAATTGCCCGGACCTTTCCGAATGGATTCAACTCCCGCAGGAAAATGAGAAGGCATACTCCATTGGAAAACGTATTGGTACGTTTATTGCGAATGTACATAAATACAGCGCTAACCAGTCTGATCTGGCATTGCAGTTTCTCAACCAGCGCATTCAAAAAACACGTTTGGAAGTCCTGTATCAAAACGTGAAGATGTACGCCCAAAAAGCACATCTGGAAAACGCAGATGATGTAGGAAACGCAGCACTCGCTTATGGAAAATTGTTACAGGCACCGGGAAAAGTGATCATTATGGGTGATCTGTGGTTACCTTCGATCATCGTATCGGGTGAGGAGTTGAGAATAATTGATTGGGAACTGGCACATTATGGTCGACCTTCCCAGGATGTCGGGCATCTGGCTGCCCATTTATGGATGCATATCCATCGACCACCGTCTAAATATACTGCAGATAATGCCAGGTTGATACTGCAGGGGTTTTTGGAAAATTATCGAGCCAAGCTGGGAAAGGATTTTAACCGAATTTTTGGCGTAGATGGTGTGCAGGAAAGTTCCATTCATTTTGGATCTGAAATTCTGGCAAGAACCGTTGGTTATTTTCAAACAGGTTATCTTTACCAGGGATTAGATTGGGATCATCCGGATATTCAACAGGCTACTCAAACAGCTGCCCGGCATATTCTCAATCCATCTGGAGAAAAAACCTTTGATATTCTTAATTAAGGCAAAGAGAGGTATCACCTCAATTAATCGTGGTTAGCGGGTGTTTTTGGCGTGCACCTGCACGCCAAAAACACCCTACCGCTAATTATTGAGATGATCCAAAGAGAAGATATCTATTCAATGTAGAAAGAAGGACTTATGAAAAAATATGACTTAGCAGTAATTGGTGCAGGTTCCGGAGGTTTAGTAGCAGCCCTGACTGCCAATCGCCATGGACTTAAGGTGGCCATGATCGAAAAAAATAAAATTGGTGGGGAATGTACCCATGCGGGTTGTGTTCCCAGTAAAACATTTATCAGCAGTGCCCGGCTTTTCCATGCCATGAAAAAAGCAGAACGGCTTGGCTTACCAGCTTCCAATCCTGACAATCGCCTGGATTTCGCCAGGGTGATGGAGCATGTCAATGATGTGGTTCAAAGCATTTACGAAAACGAAAAACCCCCTGTTTTTCAAGATCAAGGGATTGATGTTTACATTCATGCTGCTGGGGCAGCATTCATGAGCCTCACTGAAATTAAAATTGGTGAGGAAGTCATTTTTGCGAAAAACACCATCATCGCCAGCGGTTCCTCACCGCGCATGGCACCGCATAGTGGCGGCCAAATGCCAGATGTGTTGACCAACAATAATTTCTGGGATCTACGAGAATTGCCACAATCCATCGTCTTTCTGGGTGGTGGTGTTATCTCGGTTGAACTGGGTCAGTCTTTGGCGAGGTTCGGATCAGAAGTAAGTATTATTGAGCAGTATCCCCGAATTCTGCATGTCACGGATGAGAAGGTTGGTGAACTGGTAAGTGAAGTTCTGAGCAGGGAAGGGGTTAAGATCTACACCAACACCAAGGTAATCGATTGCATGACTCTGGAAAACGGAAACGTAAGGCTCTTCCTCGACCAGAATGGGGAAAGAAAAGAAATGGTGGTCGATCGAATTTTTGCTGCACTCGGGCGCGTTCCCAATATCGCTGGATTGGAACTCGAGAATGCTGGTGTGGCGTATAACGACCTGGCGATTAAAACCAATGAATATTTGCAAACAACAGCCAGCAACATTTACGCCATCGGTGATGTCGCATCGCCTGCCAAATTTACCCATATGGCTTCTTATCAGGCCGAAATTGCACTGGAAAATATTCTTTCCGGTAACCATGTTTTGAATGATTTATCGATTGTCCCGTGGGCGATCTTTATGGAGCCAGAAATAGGGCATGTCGGTTTGACTGAAGCACAGGCCAGGCAAAAATATGATAAGGTGAACACCTTCCAGGTTGAGACCAATTCTATTGATCGCTTCAAGACAGAAAGTGAGACCGAAGGTTTCCTTAAAATCGTGATGGATGAGCAAGATCGCCTTCTGGGAGCGGATGCCATTGGCAAACATGCCGGTGAGTGGATCCAGTTTTTCACACTGGCCATCAAACTTAAACTACCGATTCAAGACCTGGGCAACTTAATTTTTATCTATCCTACCTTTTCAGAAATCATAAAAAAGGGAATTACGCGATACTTGCGAACCAAGGAAAATCATTAATTCAATAATAGCTATTCAATTATTTAACGATCAAAAGGTTGAGATCGTACTCTCAACCTTTTTCCATTTTGTGGGCCTGGTAATTTCAGCTACAGCGCTTCTAATGATTGCAATTTACTGTTGACTGACTTCAAAGAGTTTTTCTGGGGGAAAGTAGACAAAGATATTTTCTCCATGTGCAATGACCGGTGCAGGCATAGGAACCCGTGCTCGAACAGTTAAGGACTGAATTTCCACCTGATATTCGATATATTCGCCACGATACATACAATCGCTTACAACTCCTTGCAAAGTATTGATTTCTGGTTCAGTTTGGACGCGGATATGTTCAGGCCGGATGGCAAATAAGGCGGATTCTGCATGATGTCCATTAGTATTCACCGATAATTTGCCTACATCGGTAGTCAAGATACCATTTGCAAGGTTTCCTTTGAAGAAGGTGGATACACCTACAAAACGTGCTGAAGATTGGGTGGGAGGTTTGGTGAACAATTTCATCGGCTGATCAATGGCAGCTACCTGTCCGTTGATCAAAAGCGCTGTGCGATCGGACATCCCCATCGCTTCATTCAGATCATGCGTCACCAGTATCGTCGTGATGCCCAATTCCTGTTGTACCCGACG
>JAHYJK010000266.1 GCA_019429225.1 Anaerolineaceae bacterium | reverse complement strand
TTAAATGGATTTGAGAAAGATATCAAAAATTATTCAATCGCTATCACTTCAACCCTGGATTTACCCTTCCTATTTATTACTAATAGGATTAATTAGTTCAGTGCTCAGTTTTCCAAAATTAGGTTTTTATTGGGATGATTGGCAGGCTGTTTTCCTATATCAGAATAATAATAATCAGCTGATTAGAGAATTTTTTCTATTTGATCGCCCATTTTCTTCATGGACTTATGAATTTTTATTCCCATTCCTTCCAATGAACCCAATGGTCTGGCAAATATTTACTATGGTTACCAGGGTTTTAGCAGTGTGGTTAATTGTCTCAACTTTTGAAAAAATATGGGCTGATAGACAACTACTGTTTCGATGGACAGGCGCAGTTTTAATTGTTTTTCCTAGTTTCACTCTGCAACCGATCTCAGTCGCTTTCAGTCAACATTTTATTACCTTTTTTATTTTTGCATTGTCAATTTACCTAATGGTTTTATCTGTGACTTCTCAGGCTCGAATTCGTTGGGTGTTTTTTGTAATTTCGATCATTCTAACCGGATTGCATATATTCACCATGGAATACTTCCTTGGTTTAGAGGTTATCAGACCGTTTCTTATTTATTTTGCAATAAAAAGTAAAAATGTAGGGATTCTGACGAAAAAATTACTTCAGAAGATAATACTTTTTTATCTTCCTTTTGCTTTGATAATAATGGGATTTATCTATTGGCGTTTATACATTTTCCCAGACCAATTGGTCAATCAATATTTAGGAGAAGAGCCTAATGCGCCTGTCATAATAAATTTATTGATCCAAAACCCATTGAAGGGTTTCCTAAAATTAGCTAACCTCATTTTGCAAGATGTATCTTATCTGTTAACTCAAAGTTGGCTGCGAGCAATAGAACCGACATCTATCCGTTTGGATGCAGCGTTTTTCGGATTTTCAATTTTTGTCGGGTTTATTATATCCAGCTTGTTTTTTGTAATTTTGTCTGTAAATGACCGAAGAAATTTTGTCACTGAAAACCATTCTCGACTTAGAGGTATTGTTATAATCAGTAGTTTAGCTTTGCTCTTTGGTGGATTAACAGTTTGGATAACAAATCGTCAATTAATACAGGGAAAATGGTCTGATCGATTTTCATTAGCACCAATGATAGGTACTGTTCTTCTAATACTAATCATAATTGAGTGGTTTGTTCGGTCGGGACGGCCGAAGAATATTATTTTGGTTTGCTTTTTAGGGTTTGCAATTGCATTTCAAATGAGGACAACTCATAGTTATGCACTTGATTGGCAAAACCAATTGGATTTCTTTTGGCAACTACATTGGCGTATCCCTGCCGTAAAACCTGGGACTGCTTTTTTCTCGGCTATTTTACCAAGCAATTATTCATCAGATTACAGCGTTGGTTTTGCCTTAAATACATTGTTCAGAGATGAAATTGAAGATAAAGAATTGGAACATTGGTATTTTGATCCTGGTGGTAAAGGGTATTATTTTAACGAATTGGAAACTGAAAATGATATTTTATATTCTTTTAGAAACTTATCTTTCTCTGGATCAACCTCAAATGCTATAACTTACATGTTTAAACCTGGTTCAGGTTGCCTTTTGTTACTAGATAAGGCTTATGAAGGAAACTCCAACATGGATCTAAATCATCAAGAATTGATCAAACTAAATAACCTTGACCAAATTGATTTAGATTCTCCTTCAAAAATTCCGGATCGTCATATCTTTGGCGATGAACCGGTGAGGGATTGGTGCTATTATTTTCAAAAAGCCGATATTTCCAGAAAGAGTAAGGATTGGATCAAAACTCTTGAAGTAGTGCAAGAGGGATACAATCAAGGATTTCATCCTAGATCAGGTGTTGAGAGAATTCCTGAAATGGAAGCATATTTTTATTTAAATGACTGGGATTCATTTCTGAATGTAAGTAACGAAATTTACCAGATGGATTTTTATTTAGATCGATATTTATGCACTCAATGGGATCGTTTAGAAATGGAATCTCAATCCATAATCCCAAAAGAGGTAAAATCTAAATTAATTTCAATTGTTGACTGTTCACAACCATTTAAACAATAATTTAATATACACAAGAATTTTTTCATACAGTTTAATTTTCTGAAAATCAATTAAGCAATAATTTTAAATTGTCAATATTCTCCAAGGCTGCCGTATCTGCATCAGGGTAGGGGAGAAATTCTCCTGAGATAAAACCAGTGTAACCTGTATCGAAAATTGCTGTGAGAATTAACCGAAAATCCAGATGACCTCCACCAGGGTACCAACGGTTCGAATCAGCTACATGGACATGAAAAATCCGCTTACCGCATATTCGGATGCTTTCTTCAATTTGAGGTTCTTCAATATTCATATGAAATGTATCCAGTAACAGACCGAAATTATCAGCATTGACATCCGAGATTAGATCCATACCTTGTGAAACGTTGTTGATTAATGATGTTTCATAACGATTAATAGGTTCAAGAGCCAGACGCACATTACGATCTTTTGCTCTAGATGTGCATTGTTGTAATGCTTCACGCAGCCAATCCATTGCCTGTGGATGACTGACGCCTGGTTTGAGGATTCCTCTCACCAAACCGATGATAATAACCGCATGCAATTTTTCCGCAACAGGAATATGACTTTGAATGCGCTGAATCGCAGCTTTACGGATTTCAGGATCCGGATCGGTGAAGGACAATCCTTCTTCACCCCAGGCCTGTCCGGTGCCAATGGCCGGGACTTTCAAGTTATATTTATGCAGAATTTTTTCTAATTCTACCAATTCAACCAGTTGCGGATCGCGGATAGCAAGCTCTACGCCGTTGTAGCCATATCCAGCGATTTTTGCCAGATTAGCATCCAATTCACCCGAAAAGGTGGCCGCCTGAAATTTTGTCTGTTGTGTGGAGTAAACGATTGATAAATTCATTTTTTCTTTCTTTCCGGTCATCAACCACGATCATAGTGGTTGATGACCGATATTACTGAGAGAGGATCTCAGGCTACGTAAGTAATTTTTACTTCTGAACGATCCGTTTGTAAGCGGATAATATTTTCGGGTAGTTCTTCCAGGGTGATTTTTTTGGTGCTCATGGGGGTCATGTCCATGCCGGTGGCCATACATTCGATGACACGCGGGAATGTTCCATGACCAGAATGCCCCTGGGCACCAATGATCTGGGCTCGCCGAACCTGTAATACCTCACCCATCACCGGCATCTTCGCTTCTGCGCGGGCGGTGACCACAATTTTGCTGTTAAGCGTGCGCCCTTCCCAGATGACTCGTTCGATGCCTGGATATACAACTTCTGGCAAGCCGGTGGCTTCCATGAATAGATCAGCTCCCATACCATGAGTAATCTCCAAAACGCGATCCGCAAAGTCCTCTTTGAGAGGATTGATGTGGAAATCTGCGCCCAGTTTCAATGCCATCTTAGCGCGGACTTCTTCCGTCTCTGAGATAATGACTTGAGAAGCTCCCGCACGTTTCAAGATGGCACAGGCTGCAATCCCAACCGGACCTGCCCCAAGAATTACGACACGATCACCCGGGCGAATACCGCCACCACGTTCGATGACTGCATTGTAAGCTACACAGGTTGGTTCAATCAAACTTCCAGCAACAAACAGGTCTTGTCCACTATACCTTGCTTTCAAAGGTTCCAGACTCCAAACGGTGCGAGAGGGAACTACCAGATATTTGGCGTAGGCACCATTGACATTAAAGCCAATTTCATCCAGGCGTTCACAGTGGTTGGGATACCCATCCGCGCAGGGTTTGCACATTCCACACCACAGCATTTCTTCCGTAGTGACTGGTTCACCACCTTTGAATGGTTTGTTGGTGTACTTATCAAAAGCTTTCTTGCCTGCGGAAACAACAACGCCAGAAAGCTCATGTCCTAAGATGCTGGGGAAGCCTGTCAATCCTGGATAGAAAATATAGCCATCCTCGGTCGCTTGAGACATATGAACATCAGAGCCACAAATACCACAGGCTTTTACTTCGATCAAAACTTCATCGTCGCCAGGGGTGGGGATATCATATTCACGAATTTCGAAGCGTGGATTACGCCACACCTGACTACCCAGATAAGTCTGGCGGCCTTCTATATCTTTTGTCCCCAATTTGAAACCTGGTTTAGGATCCCAATCGGCAACGAGGGTGACGCCTTTCATTTTGCCGTCCATCAATTACTCCTTTGTTGAAATATTTTAGTGATTAGACTTCAGTCCCCTGACCAATGCGGGGGATACCATAAACAGGTTTCCAACCCTTGCTGAGTGGTTCGCGCAGGTAGGGTTCCATTTCTTTCTCGGTGCGCAGGGTGACTTCCTCAACAGGTGGGACTTTTCCAGCCGGGAAAGCTTCCAGAACATCATCATGCCAAAGGGTAAGGTACTTGAGGATGGCTGCCATGGGGCGTTTGCCTTTATCGGCAGTGCCAGATTTGGCTTTGCCAACGACTCCTTCAGGAGTAGCTGCAATCTCAATAGCGAAGTGACCTTCGCCTTCTGACCAGCGGCTGGGACGTCCATAAGGATCGACTGATTTATCAAAGTGCCCTTCTGGTAAATAGGCTTTTCCTTCGGTATCGACAGCGTAATTCATATCCACCATTTCAGG
>JAHYJK010000265.1 GCA_019429225.1 Anaerolineaceae bacterium | reverse complement strand
AGGCTAATAAGTAAGATCCTGGATTATTGATCCCCAACCCCAGGGCGGTAATCACCTGATCGTGACCACCATTCACCAAAACTGTTTCAGCGTTTAATCCAGTGAAGGCCTGAATTTCCGGTTTTATTTTTCCAATCATCGCTCCGGATGGTTGCAGGAGTGAAAGCATATCGGGTGTGATGCCAGCTAATTCACATAATTCAGGGCTCCATGTACCCGTTCTGATATCCACCAGTTGCATACCACCTGCATTCGAAGGATTACTCACGAATTCACCCGTCAGGCGGAACGCAATGAAATCATTCACCGAAAAATAATGTTTTGCCTTCCGGAACACTTCCGGTTTGTGCAAGCGCAACCATGCAATGGTGGGTAAAGGCAAACCGGAAAACAACGACCAGCCACTGAGGGATCTCACTTGCTGCTCCAGGCCGCTTTTTTTCCAACCAGATATCAGTTTCTCTGTGCGACCATCCAACCAGGTGACAATCGGATAAACCGGTTCTCCCGATTGATCAGCCGGCAACAAGGATCCACTCTGCACCGCCATACAAATGGCACGAATGGCAATCTGATCGCTGCTTCCCTTTACGATTTGACGCAGAACTGAAAGAACAGCCTGCCAGACTTCTTCCGGATCCTGTTCCACCCAGCCAGGTTGTGGGGTTCGATTGTGGTAAGGAGCTGAAATTGCCCGTGCCAATTCCTGTCCCTGGTAATCAAATAGAACAGCTTTGGTAGAAGTCGTTCCAACATCCACACCTATGAGTGCATCCATCAACCCATAATCCTTTTGGGAGAAGTCATCATCTACTCAACCACCACACCAGCCCGTTCAAATAACGTCCCACAAACCTTTCTGGCTCGGGCTAACATGGCTTTCTCGTCCGTAAACAGGATCTTTTTTTCACGCATGAGGATCTTGCCATTCACAATCACAGTGTCTACATCCCGGTTGCTGGCGTTATAAACCAGAGCTGAAGCTACCTTATGCACCGGCATTGCCATGGGTGTGTCCAGATCCACCAGAATGAGATCAGCTTTTTTGCCTTTTTCCAGTGATCCGATCTGATCGGGTAATCCAAAGGCGGTTGCTCCTCCCCGACATGCCATCCAGAGTACATCTTCTGGCAGTAGCACCATGGCATTCAATGTATTGACCTTGTGCAATAAAGCTGTTGTTTTCAGCACCTCGAGCATATCCTGGTTATTATTACTGCCTGGCCCATCAGTTGCCAGGGCAACGGTAATGCCGTGTTGTAGCATTTCCGGGATTCGAGCGACACCGGATGCCAGATACATATTGCTGACCGGGCAATGCACCACCAGTGCTTTGTGTTTTTCCACCAGATCGAGCTCGAAATCTTCCAGCCAGACGCTATGTACCAGTTGCATGTGGGGTCCTAACACTCCCAGATCAGCCAGCCACTCAATATGGCGCGACCCACGTGCTTCCAGGTTCATTTCTACTTCCTTGCGGGTTTCTGCCACGTGAATATGGGTACCAGAACCCCATCCTTCAGAGATTTTATGGGTGACACACATGGTATCATCGCTGCAGCCCCAGGGAATAAGCGGACCAAACTCGACCCGGATGCGTCCATTACCATTCAGCTGCCATTTATCTCGTAAACGGGTTGTCTCAGAAACAATCCTTTGCTGATCTTCCATGAAGGTGGGGTGATAATCCATATCCGCCCAACCCCGCGCCAACAAGAAACGCAATCCACTTTCCTCAGCTGCCTGGCAAACCCCATCATCATTGAATGGATCGGTGTGGATATATTGATGGTCAATCACAGAGGTGGCACCACCGCGAATATTCTCCATCAAGCCTACCATGGCTGCCACATAAGCCTCTTCGGGGGTCAATGCTTTGGCCACCGGCCAGATGGCAGCTTCCAGCCATTCCAGCAAGGGTTTATCATCTGCCAATCCACGGATGAAGGTCTGGAAAAGATGGGTGTGCGCATTCACCATCCCCGGCATGACCGCCATGTTATCTGCATCCAGAACCTGATCTGCAGCGAGAAATGCTTCCGGTGGATCACCGGCTCCTACATCAACAATGGAATCATTCTCAATAAAAACATATCCTTTCCTGAAAATCTGTTTTTCATCGTTAAGTGTGAGTACTGATCCATTTTTAATGAGTATTGTGGTCATATTGAAAACCTTTCTACCTTAAATTCTTCGAAGTTTTCATCGTCAGGATCGAATTCTTTTCACCGGGCTGAGACTCCCAATTTCATTGATCAATCCTTCTAAGATTGGCTCAAATTGTTTTACTAATTCCGCATCGGTCCAGATCCTTAAATTACTATCCAGGAGTAACATCGCAGATTGGGCTGTACCGACCAATAAGTTGATGCTCATTTCCAGATCATCTTTGACTCGTTCGTTAACCAATGACCGAAAATCCTGCAAAGTTTGCGCAGCAGTGATGGATAATTGGCTGATCCTGGCTGGAAATTCACATAATAATCGCTGACCCTGCATTTCCTCGCCAGCATTTCGCAGAGAAACCAGCAGCCCGATCGCATTGGCATCCTGATCGCAGATATCCAGCAGCTGTTCCTGGACACTTGCCAACTGATCCAACCTTGACTGGTAAGCTGTGCTTTCCTCTTCCAAAAAACGCTGGGTATTGCGAATACAGGCAAATCCCAATGAAACGGCAGAAACCGCGGTATTGGATATAACAGCGCCTGCCATAGCATGGTTCTGAAAACTGATTTCATGGTTAAATTCTTTTACGCTCAGATCGGTAATTTGACTTATCATTCGTTCCTCCACTCTTAAGCGACCATCCAGCCGTGCTCCGGTTTCCTGGGTGATTCCACCCTGATCGTGAATATATTTCACCAATTCGCGCCGCATAAAATAATCCGATTCAAAATGGGTGAAATCTTGAATTTTTACCAGATCACATCCTAAAGATTGATCATGGCAATTTTCCCAATTCCCTGCCAGCTCACGCACAAAACTGGTGGTTGCCACCAGAAATTCATTTTCAAGTTGTTCATCCAGGTCGATACCATTGACCAGAATTTCCAAAATGCGGGTTTCAGCCCGGGTTTTAGCGAACTGAACGGTGTAACGCATTTCACTACTGAATTGGAGAAAACCTCGTTCAGTGTTGGGTTCTCCTGGTAAATCTATGCGTTTGGCATTATCGTGAATCAAATCACGCAATTGTCGGCCTGTTAGCTGATAAAAGCGAATGGTATCAGCGAAAGGCATCACATTAAACCAGTCACCATACGTCAGTTGCCCACCAACATCCAGTCCGCGTCGCACACAGCTTGAATCGATCATGGCCATATCCACTGGTTGCCCAGCTTCTCTTAGTTGCTTTACCATACCATCCGTTATGAAATTAGCCAGCGTTAATTCATCCGAAGCAAAAGTAGTACGCACATAATCCGTGCTCATGGTTTGATCATCCCCTACATTACCCAGCACCCGCGCAAAATAGCTACGAGCCCGGTGTATTAACGGTCTCATGACTTTTTGTTCGAGTAAATGGTCAACCGGGATTGTTTCAGTGGGAATCAGACGAACATGCGCCACAGCAGCGGATTTCTGACGGATACGTAAATCGACTCTACCGAGATATCTACCCAGCGAACCGGCCTGGACAATCGGAATCCCATTCACGATATTATGAGGATTGAGACCCTGGTGGTTCAATTCATGGTGGGAATGTCCACCCACAATTAAGTGTACGCCAGCGTAGGGAAGGCTCTTCGCCAGCTCAACATCGCCTGCTTCAGCGGTAATGGCAGAAGTGGCTGCCAGGCTGTATCCCAGATGGGTTAACAAAATCACCACATCACACAACGGTCGAATGGCAGGCAAAATATTTAAAGCTGTTTGCACTGGATCGAAGATACGGCTTTCTTTTTTGTTGATTTTGGTTTCTGCAGAGGTCGCCAACCCAATGATACCGATACGTATCCCTTTGATCACCATCAAGGCTGCCGGATAATACAGACCCTCTAAGGATGGACAATCCGTCAGGTTGGCTGCCAGAATAGGAAATTTGGCATCATTTTGAATGGATTTCTTCAGCACATTCATACCCAGATCAAAATCATGGTTACCCAGCACCGAGAGATCCACACCGGCTGCGGAGTATAAGCGGTAACTGGCATGAACCGGGTTCGACTCAAAGGTATCATCCATCAACTCATCAAAGACAGTGCCGATGCAATCATCGCCTGCAGATAAAGTCAGAACAGCACGATAAGGATCGTTTTCAACTTTTGCGCGTTTTTCATTGATCTGGTACGCCATCCTGGTGAAGACTGGTTCGTCTCCATCTGGCGTAAAACGTACCAGATGTCCATGCACATCGTTAAAATGGTAGAGCGTCAGAAAGAAATCATTATCCTTTAATCCAGGTAATGATTCTGGAAGAATAATCCCTTCATCGGGAAGAATCTCTTCGATTGACCCAGCGGTTGGATCGCCTGTGAATAAATACAGTTCACGATCAGATGCAAATTTGGGATTGGGATATCCTTTATGCAGCCTTAATCGACCCTTTTCTGTATTTATTATGCCTTTTTCGGTCAAAAAATAACTCCTAACTCAATCAAGCGTAAGATTTTCTGATACTTATCCTTTTACAGCACCTTCCACCATAGCTCGGAAGAAGGTTTTACGGGTGAAG
>JAHYJK010000264.1 GCA_019429225.1 Anaerolineaceae bacterium | reverse complement strand
TTTCCCGATTTGTGATAATTGTGAAATTTGTTGCTATATTTTCTCATAATAATCCAGAATCGTCAAAAATGCATTAAATTATATGAAGCGTTCGGTCATCAAGGATAATGATAATATGTTCTTGGAAATAAATCACGTGACAAACATCAAAATTTATCGATGATGATATGTCACTAAATTGATTCATGATTGTGTAAATATTTTTTCCAACCCGCTGTACATCTCCGGGTATAGCAATACATGCAAACGATCACCTTCCTGAACGGTCATATCGCCATGCGGGATGATATCTATTGGTGATTAACCCGGTTAATCCAATGGTCAGGAGGACTGCCATGGGGTCATTGCGGCCGGATTCGAATTTCAGTAATGGCTCAATTTTTCCCTGCAAACGAACGGCCCGGTTGCGCAGAATCGAAAAGACGGCAGCTGCATCGGTGGATGAGACTATTGCACCCATCAGCAGCTTTTCCAGTAAGGGTAATTTAAGCTTCAGATGGACGAAGTATCCCAACAACAGCGCTGTGAGGAAGACCCTGAGTGTTGATAGGGTGATGGGCGGTCTGACCACTTTTTTTTGCGCCCGACCATTTCCTGTCCGGGCCACCAGAGAATAGGATGTATGCCAATGCGATCGAACCCAGAAATCGGGTAAGGGAATATTAAGGGATGTTGTATCGTATCAGTTGTAATCCGGTGGCACCAAAGTCGGAGTCACTATCCAATTTGATATAACCTATCCCCTTTGCCAGAATGGTTTTGGTTTGAAAGTCCAGATCTATAAAGGGTAATGACACAGGTGCACCACCTAACGTGAGTTCCATTTCACTATCAAATTCACGTTCATATTGAATCCCTTCGAATGTTTGTCCATTAAATTCAACAGGATCTTTCGTAACCACAGTGTAATAATCCACAAAAGTCATTGTTCCTTCAGCATTCATCATGGCCGGCATGGAAAAGTTCATTTGTACGCTCATCTCCCAGCTATATCCAGGTTCTAAGAGATCCGCGGCTGGAAGCATCACACCTTCTCCATCGACAAAGGTCATCGTCATTTCGAATTCCTGATCTTCAATATTTGGAATTTCCAGTACTGCCAGATCGAATGAGACAATCCCTTCTGCGGCAGTGCATACCCAGTTGTACTCAATCTTGATGGCGGTTTGTTTTAATTCCTCGGTTAATTCACTGAATTGTCCAATATGAGAAGTCATTAAGGCTGTGGCATTTTGTGAATCACCTTCAACGCTGACCACTTCCCAAAAATGATAATAATCTTCTTCTGGTTCATAATACACCCAGCTGGCACCTTCCCGCATGGGAAAATAAGGATGATCACAGGCCGATTCTTTACCCATGGAAGCGGAATCTGATGGCACTGAATTATTCACCGTTTCAACTTCAGGTTCAGGTGTTTCCACTTCTGATGGTTTCAATCCTTCTACGGGTTCATCTGCCTGCACATTTTGGTCAATTTCTGCAGTTTCTTCAACTTCAGATTCTGTATCTCCTCGATTTCCAGGCAGATTGCTGGTCAGATTACAGGCCATCAAGGTTAAGGCTAAGAATAAAATAAATACCAATCGATACCGTTTCATTTTTCCTCACAAACGAATGAAATTATCTGATAATGACAAATAGGGTAAAAGATATATAAATTATGAAGAAAAACAAATAAAAATCAACAGCCTTGCATAAGGTCAGGCAAATTAAAACTGATTGAAGAGCAGCTGGTTAATTAACAGCTTCTTGCAGATATTCGGCTTTTTCTGTGAGGCTGATGTTGTGCACCTGATCCTGAAATTTGGTCACGCTGATTTTGCGTAATAATATCAATGAAAATGCCAGCATGCCCGCTTCCAGAATGAAAACGACCAGATAACCGTTCACGGGATTATGCAAAATGTTTGCAGCGATATCCCGCACCACGCCACTCATTAATGTCCCGATGAAACGCGAGAGGGCGTTGGCTACCCCCCAGGCACCGATAAACAATCCCACTTTTTCGGTGGTCATATCCAGCATCAGCGAGAGATTGGAAGTGGTGCTGGAGCCAGTGCCAAATCCCAGAATCACCACGCCCAGGTAGAAGACACTCTGATTAACGATGGCGCCACTCAGGGCAATCAGTAAAAATCCTGACAGGGCGATATAGGCAGAGATCTGCGCTATCCGTTTTTTGGAAATCCAGCGATCGACAAAGCTGGCAATTAATAGAGATATCAGGAAAGCAGTCCCCCAGATGGCGGTGATACGGGTGGTAACACTGACAGACAGATCAAACGCTTCCGCACCAAAGGGTTCGAGCAGGATATCCTGCCCCAGGATGGCAGCCAGTAAAACGGTCAGATACAGGAAAAATCTGCGTGCCTGTGAACTGCCGATCACTTCACGATAAATGTGTGACCAGGGCGTTCTCTCTTCTTTGACAACTTCGCGTGAAGGTTGAGTTTGGCGTGGTTCCAGCTTGATCAGACCTACCAGTCCCAATACCAACGCAATCATGGCAACGATTAAGAAGGAACGCTGCAGGATTTCCGGAGAGTACGTCTCCAGTAATCGGCTGAGCCCGGTGGAAGTCAGGATGATGCCGATGATCATCAGGAAAAACATCACTGCAATGGTTTTGGAACGGCCTTTTTCACCCGAGATCTCGGAAGCCAGAGAAAGGTAAGAGACAGCCGCGAAGTTGTAACCCATACCCCAGGCGCCAAAGACCAGCATGCTCAGGAACAATCCCAGCCAGAAGTTTTCCGGCATCACAAACACCACAAAGGGCGCGATCGCCAGTCCGGCGACATTTAACAACAGTCCCAGGAGGATGTAGGGCGAGCGCCGGTAACCCAGGATGGGATGACGGTCAGCATACGATCCGATCGCAACCTGGATGGGGGCGAAGAGGTAGGGTAAAACAGCTAATACAGCCACCAGCGTGGCGGAAAGCGCCAGCTCTTTGATCATCACCCGGTTGAGGGTACTATTGATCGGTACCAAAGTCATCGCGACCGCGACGTGTATGAATGAGATTTGAATGCGCTTTAAAAACATGCTTTCCTTTTTTTAGCTGTTGAGCTGTTGAGCTGTTGAGCTCTTGAGCTGTATCCTTGTTCCGTGCTTCACTAATTGTAAACGAATGGGTATAAATTGGGATGTTTTACGGCTGTGTACAATGAAAGTCTAATGTACTTTTAATCAAAAACTGTGTCAAATTTTTGACTCCAGGTCCGTTTCAGCTTTTATGCTTCCATCCACTTCTGATTGATGAGCATTGTAGAAGGCTTGCGCTTCCTTTACTTTGTGGATTTCCAACCCGTATTCTTCTGCAATTTGCTCAGGTTTCAAACCATACATTAACTGTTTTGCAATTGTTTGAACGCGAATACCAGTACCACGAATGATAGGAGAAACCCATCCAGATGCCCCTCTGCGGAACGTGATCCCTGGAAACTCCGGGTCATCCAGCGATTGGCGTAATGAAGCCACCTTCTCAGAAACAGACCACATAATAAATTGATTTAGTGAAATACCCTGTCGCGAAGCTAATTCCTCGGCTTCCCGTTTCAAATCGGCAGGTAAATTTAATGCATATCGAGACATATTCATCACTCCAGATACACATCATATATCACATCATATAAGATGTCAAAAATGAAAAAACAGCTATTAAGTTATTAAGCTGTTAAGGTATTGAGGTGTTAACATAACATGAAATGACTTTCACAGCTAAGGAATTTAATTCACCATGGTGAAAAGAAGATCCCTATTCGTGAATTCTTGGGATTATTCGTGGATGGCCGCCACCTTCAACGCCGCCTGTAAAGCTTCTCTCACCGATCGTGCTTCGATGATCTGAATCCCATCCGGCCAGGGCTCTCCCCGGCGGATGCGTTTTGGTACGATGGCACACTTGAAACCCAATTTGGCTGCTTCCTTCAGTCGTGCTTCCAGCTGGCTGACCCAGCGCAGCTCTCCCGAGAGCCCGATCTCCCCCAGCAGAATGGCATCCGCGCGGATGGGGGTGTCCTTCATGGAGGAGGCGATGGCAGTTGCAATCGCCAGATCGGCAGCGGGTTCATCGATCCGCAAGCCACCGACGACGTTGATGAAGATATCCTGTTCTCCCAGTGGGATCCCCAGGCGACGGGTAAGTACGGCTGCCACCAGTAACAAACGGTTGAAATCGACGCCATTGGGGGTGCGACGGGCATTCCCAAATTGGGTCGGACTGGTGAGACCCTGCAGCTCCACAATCAGGGGACGGGTGCCTTCCATGGTGACCACAATTGCAGAGCCGGGGGCGTTGACCATGCGTTCCGCCAGGAAGGCTTCGGAGGGGTTAGGTACCTCGATCATGCCATCCCCGCGCATCTCGAAGACACCCACTTCCGAGGTCGCCCCAAAGCGGTTCTTGACTGAGCGCAACAAACGGAATGCCTGATAGCGGTCACCTTCCAGATACAGAACGGTATCGACGATGTGCTCCAGCACACGTGGTCCGGCGATGACGCCTTCTTTGGTGACATGTCCGATCACGAAGACAGCAATGCCACTCGATTTTGCCAGTTCTCGCAGCCGGGAGGAGCATTCGCGCAGCTGGGTGACGGATCCGGCTGAGGAGTTGATCTGTGGCTGGTAGACAGTTTGAATGGAATCGA
>JAHYJK010000263.1 GCA_019429225.1 Anaerolineaceae bacterium | reverse complement strand
TGTCTGGGAATGGGTGGCTGACTGGTATGACGAAAATTATTATGCTCAATCACCATATAATGATCCCACTGGCCCCCTAACTGGAACTTATCGTGTTTTGTGCGGCGGCTCTTGGAATAATGGTAGCTGGGTATTGCGGTCTTCTATCCGACTCAAGCTCAATCCAGATCTATCAAATAACAACTATGGCTTTCGCTGCGTTCATCGTGATTGATCTACAAACTCCTTTACGATCATTTTCAATCACGACTATCTTTCTGTTGGTATCCTACTGGTATAATATTCAGAAACTCATTCATCATTCAAGAATCTTTTTACTTGTTTAGAGGGTCATTCATGCAAGATTTTGTAGGCCAACAAATCGATCGCTACCACATCACTGAACGCCAGGGTATGGGTGGCATGGCCGTGGTGTATAAGGCCTACGATACGCGCCTGGATCGCGATGTGGCGATCAAGCTGATCCGCGCAGAGGCTATTCCAGGTGACCAATATGAACGGTTGTTGAGACGATTTGAGCGGGAAGCCAAAGCCCAGGCACGTTTCAACCATCGTCATATTGTGCCTGTCTATGACTACGGTGAGGTAGAGGGCTCTCCTTATCTGGTGATGGCCTACATTCCTGGGGGAACCCTCAAAGCGTACACTGGGCAGCCGGTCCCCTATCAGCAAGCCATCCGCTGGCTGATCCCTGTGGCAGATGCTTTAGGCTATGCCCATAATCGGGGCATAATTCATCGCGATGTCAAGCCCAGTAACATCCTTTTTGGTGAAGAACAACGTATCCTCCTGTCAGATTTTGGGATTGCTAAGGTTATGTTTTCACCTGATCAATCTTTGACGGGCACTGGCTTGGGTGTGGGTACACCGGAATACATGGCACCTGAACAGTGGCTGGGGAGAGCCAATGAGGCGACGGACCAATATGCACTGGGGGTGGTTTTATATGAGCTGGTAACGGGCAAAAAACCTTACACTGCAGATACGCCTGCTGCAATAGCTATCCAACAAGCAACTGAACCTTTACGTCGTCCGAGAGAGTTGGTGCACAGCATCCCAGAACGGGTGGAGAAAGTTATATTCAAGGTATTGTCAAAGGACCCGCATCATCGTTATGCGGATATGGGTGAGCTTCAAAAGGCGCTTGAAAAGTTTGTTTATGATGAAGAAGAACTTGTGCCAGTTATCCATGCTTCTGAATTTACAAGAACGCAAAAAGAAGAAGCAAAAGAAATATTCCCGGAAAAACAAAAATCAAGCAGATTAAGTAAAAGTCTCAATCTGAACAGAATACTCACAGCCAGGAAATTTTGGATGTTGCCAACAGCCCTGATTATTTTTCTGGGGACATTTTTTGTTGTTCGTCTTATTAATTCTGACAGTGCTGGCATTGTCAGCCAAGCAGCAACTCAGACTGCTGAGGCTTTACTGATTCTTAATGAACAAAATCAAACCAAAGATTCCGCTTCATTGATCGAAAACTTACCTTTCACGCAAACGCCAACCACCGATGATTTCGTTGCTAGAACAACGAATAGAACTGAAACTCAAGAATTAACGTCTGCTCAAACAATAACCCCAACAATATCCCCAACAATATCCCCAACAATTACTTTTGCTTTAACTCACACAAACACTGCTGGGGCAATTTTCATCCCACCTACGGCTACATTTCAACCAGCGCCTTCTTCGACGAATCCGCCGGCGCCCAATACCCAACCGCCTCCACCCCCAACCAATACACAACCACCACCGCCGCCCAATACCCAACCGCCTCCACCGACCAGTACGCAGCCCCCACCGCCGACCAATACGCCCGTTCCTACCAACACGTCAGAAGCCAGGCCACCTACACCCACGCCACCTTAATTCTTTAAGATTATCAATTGTTATGAAAAATCATTTGCACAAACAAATAAATTCAGAAAATGGCAGATTAATCCTAAGAAAATTAATAAGGTCAATAGGGACACGTCAATTTACAAAGATCTTTTCATTACTTGCTTTATTTCTCTTATTTTCCATAAAACCTGTATTTCTCAAACCTGTATCAGCGCAAACGGAGACCACTACAGAATTCATATTCCAAAGAAGTTGGGGTGGCGGAGCAGATCAGATCCGCTATCCCCGAGCAATTGCAATCGGTCCGGATAATCGGATTTTTACAATTAACAATGGCCGAATGACGGTCATTGACCAGGAAACGCGTACACACAGTGTTTGGCTGGATCAATTCCTCCCCGGAGCCCTTGGTGCATATGTTCCGATGGATATCACCTTTGATTTGGAGGGAAATATCCTGCTTCCTATTGGTGACGGCATTCATAAGTTAAGCCAATCTGGCACACTATTGGAGTCCTGGGGTGAATTTGGTACCAATCCAGGTCAATTTAAAAGCCCAAAAAGCACCGCTGTGGATGAGGAAGGTAAAATTTATGTTAGTGATCAAGGTAATCAAAGAATTCAGGTGTTGTCTGCAGAGGGCGAATTTTTGGAAATTATAGATCTAGGGGACATAATTCCATATTCGATTGCCTTGGGAAATCATAATGACCTTTTCATAGGCGACCTTTCAAATAGGTGTATCCAGAAATTTGATATCAATGGTAATCATCTCTTGGCATTTGGCGAAGGCATTACCAGTGACCCTTATGCTATTGCAGTCGATGATCAGGACCAGGTGTTTGTTGTCAGTCAATACCACAGTACTATTGAGGTGTTTAGTTCTGATGGGGCATATTTACGGACAATTGGAGATCGCTCTAACCCAGGTGATCAGCCAGGAGAATTCCAATGGCCTGAAGGTTTAGCTCTTGATACCCAGGGCAATCTTTATGTTTCCGATACCCGCAATAATCGCATCCAAAAATTGACCAACGCTGGCGAATTCGTTACATCGTGGGGTGGAATAATGAGCAATCCAGGTGAATTTAACGGTCCATCAGATGTCCTAATCACTGCTGAGCAACACCTGTTGGTCGTGGATACTGTAAATCACCGCATCCAGAGGTTTACTGAAGACGGGACTTTTATCGCCAGTTGGGGGTCGGAGGGCTATGCTCAAGACCAATTCAAACATCCCAGGGCGGCAGTTATTGATGATATCGGGAACATCTATGTTGCAGATCATGATAATTGTAGAATACAAGTCTTTAATAAAAATGGTGAATTTATTGATTCGTGGAGTGGTGGACATGACTTTCTTTTTCATCCCAGTGGAATGACGATTAACAAGCTCAATAATCATCTTTACATTTCTGATACGGCCAACCATCGCATCAAAGTGCTTGATTTAGATGGCAATGAACAGTTTACCTGGGGGAGCTTTGGACAAGGGAATGGTGAATTCATTGCCCCAGGTGGGATTACATCAGATCTCGATGGGAATATTTATGTCGCTGATTCACATCGCATCCAGAAGTTTGATCGTGATGGCAATTTCATCCTCACTTGGGGTGAACGTGGACCAGCTCTTGGGAATTTTGACTATCCTGCAGATCTTTATATAGATGCTCAAAATTGGATTTATGTGGCAGATTCATATAATCATCGCATCCAGATTTTTGACTTAGAAGGCAACTTCATTGCATCATGGGGTAGCTATGGTCGTAAACCGGGCCAGTTTGACAGGCCTACAAGCATTTTTATTAATGGCATTGGAGATGTATTTGTTACAGAAGCTGGAAATAATCGCATCCAGGTATTTAATCCTGAAAAACCTGATCCGGATCCTTTTTCCGGCTCGATTAACAATGGCTTATTTGAGGGGGGCCTTAATAAATGGACCTGCGGTGGAGATTTGCCTGTTGAGGTGAAGACAATCGATGATCACTCCAACCATGCACTTTTATTGGGAATGCCAGTAAGCCAGGTTGAACAAGAAACAGCGCAAGCCTGGGCCTATCAAAGCTTCTACGTCAACCCGGAAATGGACAAACCAACATTAACCTTCAACTACAACATATTTACCAACGACATCATGCACTACTCTGACTTCTTTGTTGCTATCCAGGATGGGGTTGGCTTGAATCACCTTGAGACTGTTCTACGGGCTGGTTATCCAGGCAGCGTTGCCCCGGCAGCAGGAACCGATTTGGGCTGGCGATCAGTCAGGTTTGACCTATCAGCTTATAAGGGCCAGCACATCCGGTTGGTGTTTTCCAACCGCAACCTGTGGCCAATTTCCTGGGGCATCTGGACTTATGTGGATGATGTGCGCGTGGTTGAGGCTGCAGACCTGCCGCCAGCGGACATTATATTCTTGCCGATGGTGACCAATTGATCTCAAAGAGGAAAAATGCTGACTAAAAAATTCCTGAGCACATTAATCATACTGACCTGTATCTTGTCGCCCATGAGCATAAACGGATCTGAACGTTCTATTGCCCAAGCAGAGCCGCGCTCAGAAGATTATGTCTTCCGCCGCAGTTGGGGCGGCGAGGGGGACCAGTTATCAGAACCCCGTGATGTTGCCATCGGTCCAGATGGCAGGATCTATATCCTAAGTGGGGATTATGTGGTTATTTTCCAACCTAACGACCGTACTTTCACTGGTTTTGGGGGACGTGGAACGGGAGAAGGACAATTTACACGGCCGTTTGGTATTGTAGTGGATGGCATTGGAAATGTTTACGTAGCAGATAGTGAGAACAATCGTGTGCAAAAATTTTCCGCTGACGGGGATTTC
>JAHYJK010000262.1 GCA_019429225.1 Anaerolineaceae bacterium | reverse complement strand
AAGAAAAGAAAGTTTCGTCATTAGAAAATAGAAAACAAACTTCTGCAGATACATTTAATGAACTTTATCGCAGAATATACACGTATTTAGTCGCTGGTGATACAACCCTGAAACCTGATTTTCCTACATTTGAAGATGGACACTATGGCATGTTGGTTAACGAAGCGATAGAACAATCAGCCCGGGAGAAAGTCTGGATAAAAGTCAGGATTGAAGAACTCAACTAAAGTCCCATCCTGTACAATTGTGTACTTTCTTCTTGAACAGTGGTTTCTTTTGGTTACGTGAACTTCCTGAAACGCCTTATTTTCGGTATACTTAAATTTACCTTCAATCAGGTTCGTAAGGAGATATGAATGGTTCGGATTGAGACCATAAATGAGATTCGCCCCAGATTTGATACAGAATTTTCACCGGGTGAGTTTGTGCCCAGAACCCCGGCTATTGAAGAAGCATATCGTTGGGGTAAAGAATTACACCGTGGCCAGTTACGCATGAGTGGGGAGCCTTATTTTGAAACTCACTGCGGGTGGGTGGCAGGATTAATTGATAAATTGGCTGGAGTGGAAGCCTGGACGATTGCTGCTCTGTTGCATGATAGTGTCGAGGATCAGGAAAGCAGTTTTGAGATGATTCGGCAGCATTTCCCAGGTATGTTGGGAATGGAAGTTGCTCATATTGTGGATGGTGTAACGAAGATTAGCAATCCACGCGATGGTAGTTCCCGTGATCTGGAGACACTGCGAAAAATCGCTCGATTTCGTGATCCTGGCGTTTTCCTGGTAAAGCTGGCGGATAAAAGTCACAATGTATTGACACTTGAATTTATGCCGGAACACAAACGGATTTCCAAAGCCAGTGAAGCCATTCGCGCTTATGGAAAATTAGCCGGCATTTTAAATTGTTATCGCTGGCGACGCTGGCTGGAAGATATGGCTTTTCCACATGCCGACCCGGATACCTATGCATTTGTACGCCAGCGAATTGATAGTGACAAACGCCTGGAATTAAAATTTGTCAATAATATGTTGGCACAGCTGGCAGAATTAATGGAGAAAGCAGAATTAAGCGGAAAAGTATCCCTGACGGTCAATGGGTATTGGCAATCCTGGCAGAAAATTCGACGTATGGCACGTTTGCGAAAATCGGCCATGGATTCATTTGAAGCCCTGAATGATCTGGTCAGTTTTCGTATGGTGCTGGATGATCCTGACCCGACGTATGCCTATACACTACTCGCCCATGTCAATCGTTTCTTTGGTCCTTATCTGGATCAGAATCGATTTGACGACTATATCGCGCATCCACAAAATGGTTATCGCGCATTGCAGGTCACTATCTGGTTACCTGAGTTCGGCGCTATAGAAGTGGCAATCACTACAGAAGAGATGGAAGGTGAAAATACCTGGGGTGTCATATATGCCTTGAAAAATGGCAAGGATATCAGCGAATATCGCCCGGTGGAGATTTTTACTCCAACCGGTGGTGCCCGTTTTCTACCGGAAGGCTCTTCTGTTCTGGATGCTGTTGCTACCATCCAGCAGGAGTTTTTGTTGGATAAAATCAGCGGTGTCAAGGTCAATGGGAATCTGGCGATGCTTTCAGATAAGGTTAAGTCTGGAGATCTGGTTGAGGTAGTCACCAGCACCACCCGAATCCCTCCTGACAGCAGTTGGTTAAAATTCGTCAACCCAGCAACTGCCAGAATTTTGCGATCGGTGCTGGCGGTGGAGGATTTACGCCAGGCTGCTGAAAATGGCAAACAAAAATTGCGAAAAGTTTTGCATGAGCGTGGAATTTTAGCATTGGAAGATGTTCAGGCTTTGTACCCTGAACGAATCGATCAATTATTGGAAAAGACCAGCGCTGCCAATTTACAGGACATGTATGCTGCCATTGGCAGCGGAGCCATCAGAATTGTCGACATTGCCAAGGATCTGGATGAACTTGGAATCTCTACGACCGAATTGAACTGGACAACCATCAACATTCAATCCGGATCGTATGCCAATCGACCAGGTGTGTTGGCAAAATTGGCAGGACTAATATCGGATTCCGGTGGCAATATTGTACGCTCAGTCAACAACACGATGCCGGATGGTGGTTTCTATTTACGTCTGGTGGTAGAAAACATAAACCCGATCCGAGATGATAAAGAAACGTTCAAAAAGCAGGCTTCGGAGATCTCTGGCATCAATATAAAAGAAATGGAAATCGTCCCGTAATTACGCATTCAGCCTGGGATTTGCTTGACATTCTTTGGTTCAACGGTTAGAATCTTGGTCACTAAGCCGAGTTAGCTCAGTTGGTAGAGCACACGACTGAAAATTGTGGTGTCCACAGTTCGATTCTGTGACTCGGCACACAGGCGTCAGAAATGACGCCTGATTTTTTTTGTAATTATCGGTTAGAATCGTTAGCATGAACAAACGAAAATTACAAATCATCGGGATTGCACTGGTACTGGCTTCGCTCGTAGGATTGGTCAGTATTCCCAGAAGCATCCCAGTTACAATTAACGGGGAAACACAATATCTCAATACCAATGCCTGGACGGTTTCTGCTGCATTGGAAAAAGATGGATTTTTGCTGGAAGAAGCTGATCAGGTAGATCCGGACATATCCAGTGTGTTGTTCGGGGTCAAAGAGATTGAAGTGGAGCTAGCCAGACCGGTAAAAATTACGATTTTACCGACTAACGAGCAAATCGATCTCTTTACAGCCAGTCGAGTTCCTGGTGAATTATTAGCTGAAGCTGGCATTACTTTAGGAGAATATGATCAACTCCTGAGGGATGGTAAACCAGTAAATATTCAAGAGGAATTGCCCTATCAGGGAGATTATCATTTTGTCGTAAGAAAAGCCGTTGCAATTGAAGTGATTGATGCAGGTGAAACAAACCGGATACTTTCCAGTGCTGAAACATTGCGTCAGGCATTCGCGGAGAATGGTATTCAGCTTGAGGGGGGTGATCGTGTTTCACAGGATCTGGATACAGTCTTGAATGCGGACCTGAAAGTCCAAATCCGACGGGCAAAACCCATCCAAATTCATCTGAAAGATGAATCGATTGAAATTCAAACGGCGGCGGAAACAGTGGCAGAAGCTTTGGCTGAAGCAGGTATGGCGTTGCAAGGATCTGATTACAGTCTGCCGAGCTCAAATGCTCCCATTCCTGATGACGGACAGATTCGGGTTGTCAGAGTCCGTGAAGAATTTATCCTTACGCAAACCAATATACCCTTTTCGGTTGATTACGTTCAATCGGATGAAGTTGAGCTGGATCAGCGCGATGTGGTTCAGGCGGGTGAATTTGGGGTAGAAGTTACGAGAACCCGGGTCATTTTTGAAGATGATCAGGAAGTCAGCCGGGTGGAAGAGATTACCTGGGTTGCCAAAGATCCTAAAGATCAATTAACGGGTCTGGGTACTAAGGTCGTTGTACGCAGCATGGATACGCCCAGTGGTCCGATTGAATATTGGCGGGCAGTCAATGTTTATGCCACCTCTTATTCCCCCTGTCGGTTGGGAATCGAAAATTATTGTTCATATGGCACTGCCAGTGGACTAAGCGCGCAGCATGGTGTCATTGCAGTCACCCGTGCCTGGTACAACCTGATGGTGGGTCAGCGCATGTATGTACCGGGTTATGGCATCGGTGTGGTTGGTGATATTGGCGGGGGTGTTCCGGGAAAATATTGGATTGATCTGGCGTATTCAGATGATGATTATGTTGCCTGGTATCATAATGTCACGGCTTATTTCTTAACACCTGTACCGGAAAATATTCCATGGATCCTTCCTTAATTCCCACGCCACTGAATGTGCGCAATCTTCTGCGGGAATATGACCTCAGTCCGCGTAAAAGCCTTGGGCAAAATTTCCTGGTGGATAATGGTGCCCTCGAAAAAGTAGTCGATGCGGCTGAAATAGAACCCATCGATGTAGTGCTGGAGATTGGGGCAGGATTAGGTTCTTTGACCCGCTTTTTATCCAATGCAGCCCGTAAAGTTGTGGCAGTGGAACTGGATTCCCATTTGATCCCGATCCTGGAGACGGTCCTGGGTTCTGAAGGCAATGTTGAGCTGGTGTATGGCGATATTCTGAAGCTTGACCCCACTCGATTGATTTCTGTCGATCAATATCTGGTGGTTGCCAATATTCCCTACTACATCACTTCCGCCATATTTCGACATTTGCTGGCTGCCAAACGAAAACCGCGCCGGATTGTGATGACCATCCAGAAGGAAGTGGCGCAACGCATTTGTGCCGAACCAGGTGATATGAGCTTACTGGCGTTGAGTGTTCAGGTTTTTGGTAAAGCCAGGATCGTAGCAAGAATTTCGGCTGGCTCCTTCTACCCGGCTCCGAATGTGGATTCAGCTGTGATTCGGGTGGATTTATATCCGAATCCACTGGTGGATGAAGCGATGCTGGATACGTTCTTCCAGCTTAGCAGAGCTGGATTTGGTCAAAAGCGGAAGATGCTGCGTAAATCACTGGCTGCCGGGTTGAGTTTACCCGTAGCCGCGGCAGAGGAAATGCTGATCAAAAATGATATCGATCCTACACGCCGAGCAGAAACCTTAAGCCTGGAAGAATGGGGAAGATTGACAGAGTATTATAATCAGCTCGTACCCAAAGGGCATGCTATAGCTCGTACCCAAAGGGCATGATATAGCTCGTACCCAAAGGGCATGATATAGCTCGTAGCTCGTAGCTCGTAGCTCGTACCCAAAGGGCATGCTATAG
>JAHYJK010000015.1 GCA_019429225.1 Anaerolineaceae bacterium | reverse complement strand
CCCCGCCGTAATATTTCCCCATTGATCGCTTCCACCGGTCTGCAAAATACAATTTTCATGCTGATGAAGGTGCAGATAATCATAAGATTGCAGGAGCATATAGCTGAATTCTGTATAAGAGATCCCCTCTTCACGATCAATTCTTGATTTAACGGAGTCTTTGGCCAGCATGTAATTAATCGTAAAATGCTTTCCAATGTCTCTGAGGAAATCTATCAAGTCTAACTTCATGAGCCAGGAAGCATTGTTTAAAACCCGGGCAGGATTCGATTTGACTTTGAAATCGAGGAAATGAGCTAACTGCTGCTTGATGGATTCAACATTTTCTTCAATGATTTGGTGGCTCAATAATTGTCTTTCTGCCGATTTGCCACTCGGGTCACCAATCATACTTGTTCCACCACCTGCTAATGCGATCGGGTGATGTCCAAAGCGTTGCAATCGGGCTAATGCCAGTAGAGGAACCATATGCCCAACATGCAAACTATCGGCGGTAGCATCAAAACCATTATAAACAGTTACCTTTTTCTCACCTAAAATGCTGTCAATTCCATCGACATAGTCAAAAATCATTCCTCGCCATTTTAGTTCGTCAAAAGCATTCGTAATGGTTGTCATGTGATCGATTCCACCTTTCGTGTTAAGTATTCGCAATTCTAACATGAATCAATTGAAGATTAAGGATTCGATCGTGAATAATAGCACACCAGATTATTTATAGATTACCAGGTCAATGGGAAAAATTTGATCCCTATTTATTGTAAATACTTCTTAATGCACTTTCTAAATCTGGATATTTATATTGAAAACCATGCTCCAGGAGTTTTCCGGGGTTGACTTTTTGCCCTTCCAGAACAAGTTCGCTTTTTTGACCCAATACTAATTTTAATCCAAAGGCAGGAACTGGAAACCAGTAAGGTCGGCGTAACACTTTGCCGATAATCTTTCCAAATTCTTTATTGGTATATGATGTGGGTGCAGTAAGATTAACCGCACCGACTAATTTGTTATTACGCATCACAAAATCAATCGCACGAATATTATCCTGCAAATGGATCCAGGATACATATTGACGCCCACTCCCCAGCGGTCCACCAACAAACATTTTGAAAGGCAAAACCATCAAAGGCAAGGCACCAGATTTTGCATCCAGCACGATTCCCATCCGAATGATCACACGACGAACACCGGCAGCATCCAATATCGCTGAGGAGTTTTCCCATTTGTGGGCAACATCAGCCTGGAATCCATTTCCATTTGGCGATAATTCATTAAATGTTTCATCCAGACTGGCCCCGTAATACCCTACTCCGGATGCCTGGATAAACACATCAGGTTTATTGCCAGAATCAATAATTGCTCTGGACAACGCATTTCCAGCTTGAACTCTTGAATTAACAATTCGTTCTTTCTTTGCTTCTGTCCAATAACCATTACCAATATTGTCACCTGCTAAATTAATGACAGCATTAATATACTTTAGGTAAGGAATTAATGGTTCGGAAGACCTGGCATCCCATTCAACATATTTTATTGAATCAGTATCTTCTAGTCCCACCTTACTTCGAGTAAGTACAACAACTTGATCACCCGCTGTAATAAGATTTTTTAAGAGAGCCTTGCCAATAAGTCCAGTGCCACCGGAGATAAGAATTTTCATAATATTTCCCTCATTTCAAATCAATGATTTGTTAACAAGTCAATATCAAAATAATATCAACTTCATTTGTTTAACAAGTTTTTACAGAATTTTAACAATTTTATAATAAAAACACTCAAATTCATTATCACATTAATTGTATAGTTATCAGGTACTATGAACAAGCTTAAATTCATTTTCATGATAAATGACTTATGCTTGTGAATCAAAAACTTTAGAATCTGCTATAATTTCTCAAAGCACTATGTCTGATCAAGTTCTTGTTCTCAATGCAAATTTTGAACCAATCAATATCTGTGACTTAAGACGCGCCTTTGGTCTGATACTCACAGAAAAAGCGACGCTGGTATGTAATGGTCGTGGTTATTTCTACAGTATCAACCAAAAGTTTCCAATTCCATCCGTTATCCGACTCCAAAGGATGATTCATCGGCCAAGAGCGCAGGTTCATCTTACCCGCAAAGAAATATTCCGACGAGACCATTATACTTGCCAATATTGTGGTCATCATTCCTCCAATCTCACCATTGATCACGTTATCCCCAAACGGCTGGGAGGTGAATTCTCCTGGGAGAATCTGGTTACTGCCTGTTCTGTGTGTAATCATAAAAAGGGTGTCAGAACGGTTCATGATGCTGGTATGAAATT
Source organism: Anaerolineaceae bacterium (assembly GCA_019429225.1). Lineage (GTDB taxonomy): Bacteria > Chloroflexota > Anaerolineae > Anaerolineales > Anaerolineaceae > UBA6170. Next base: position 33,163 of record JAHYJK010000015.1, on the reverse strand, counting down.
AATGCGGATTCCCAAACCCCCACCAGCTAATGCAATGTATATTTTTGCGAGAAATAACTTCACAGACGAAGAATGGCTACCCTTCTTACAGGGATGGTAATGCCGTCACGGGATCAACCATAACGCTAACTCAGGTGTGGCCCAAACTTCAATCATTGCAGAAAGAATCATCATGGGTATAACCAGCCCTAGCATTACTTTTGCCCAATTCGCTATCGATTTGATCCATACTTCTCCAATTGTTTGTTGGTTATCAGGTGTAGCCAGAATAACGCCAATTTGGAAAATTGCAGCTGTAGCAATCACTGCCGCAGGAATTTCAATAATTCCATGCGGAAGAATAAATCCTAAAAAGTAAGTACTCACACTTAAACCCGCATTACCTAATAAACCCATGATGTATCCAACAATTCCGATAGATGCGAATAGTGGCAGCACACCAAAAATCCCCAAAGTAATTACCCCCAGAATAAAAGCCAGTAAAATAACCCGAATATTCTGCCAGAAAATGGCGATAACGGGAGAAAAATCACCAAAAGACCAATTCTGACTCAAAAGAGTCAGTTGTGCTTGCATATTTTCCACACCTAATTGTTCAACCGGAAGCTCAAACCTGGTTATTTGTGTCTTTCCTACAAAGAAAGCTACCAGAACAAGCAGGCTGAGAATTAAGATGGAGTAACGAATTTCTCTGATGTAAGGAAAAACTTCAAATTGATACCAATTCCTGAGGTTGGTTGCATTCCCAAGAAAATTCATTCGGAATACCTTCCACCCCCAACGAAAATTGAGCACATCAATATCTCTTCCCAGTAATTCTTCCCTGCTAAAATGTGCCAATCCAATTCTTAACAATAAGATAGCCAGAACGGACAAGCCAAAAACAACCCACCACAAGGTTGCATAATTTCCCCAAAACATCACGATACTTTCCCCTTGAATTAACAATGCCATGGGGATAATGATAAAACTCGCCAGTAAATTCGCTGCACGAACCGATGTTGCCTGCGTGGAAACAACTACGGCTCCGGCAACCATCACAACAGCCTGAATAATCGTAATAGCAACGATTTGAATGATTAAGTGCAATTCCGGTAATGGAACATCGTTGATAATCAATCCAACACAATACACCAACATACCCACAAAACTGGCAAACAATGGCGGTACAATCGAGGAAATCAACTTTCCGATATAGATTTGCCAATCCAATAATGGGGTATTGAATAAAGGTTCGATACTTCCACGTTCTTTTTCTCCCACAAAACTCTCTAAGGCAATTACCAATGAAACCGAGATTGGAAAGAAGCCAACGATCATCATCGAAAATGGAACCAGTCGTTCACCAACGATTGTTGCTCCGTACCGGTTGACAAATTGGAGAACTTGCGCTGTTGTGAAATTCATTAAAAATGGAAAGAATATTGTCAATCCAAGGATAGGAAAAATAATGCGCCAATCCCGAAATTGATCGCGTACTTCTCGTTTCGTAATCACCAGGGCAAGTTTCAGTTGATTACTCATCATTATTGTTCTTTTTGATCTGGTTAATTGCACCCATATAAGCATCTTCTAATTTAATTGGAACTTCTTCAAAGGATAACAAATCGTATTTTTCAGTCAGTAAACGAATCAAAACAGGATTTTGAATGGTCGGTTTCTCCACCTTAAAATAAATTGTACTTTCATTACGGTTTACCATTTGAACGCCATCAGGTAAATCAAAAAATTTTCCATCCATAGAAGCAACAAATTTTGCAGCAAAAACAGGGGATCCAACCAGTGAATTTTTTACTTCCTGCATGGATTTATTTAAGATTATGCTGCCTTCCTGTATGATAGAAATTTGATCACACAATTCTTCTGCTTCCACCAGATTGTGTGTGCACAAAATGATTGTCCGTTCCTTGTTACTCAAACTTTTTATGGCTGTACGAACAATCCTCGCACTTTCAGGATCCATCGCAGAGGTTGGCTCATCCAGTAACAAAACCGGGGGCTCATGAATGAGGGCTCTCACAAGCGCTAATTTTTGACGCATTCCTTTTGAGTATTCACCCAGGCGTTTCTTGCGATATTGATCCATCCCTAATTGTTCTAAAAGGGGATTGATTTTTCTCAATATGTGGGATCGTGAATATCCATATAGTTCACCAAAGAAAATCAGATATTCGTCAGCGTTCATTCTGCCATATAGACCATGGTGTTCAGTTAACACACCCACCATCTTGCGAACTTCTGAGGGTTGGGTATATACATCATAACCGGCTACTCTTGCCCAACCACTACTGGGTCTGAGTATGGATGACAGCATTCGAACAGTGGTCGTTTTTCCAGCACCATTCGGGCCTAATAATGCAAGGATTTGGCCAGAATGAACATTCAGAGTTACATGATTAACTGCCGTAAAATCGTCAAAGATTTTGGTCAGCTCCTGCGTTTCTATCAACCGTCCTCGCTTATGAAAATAATTCTGTTTTTCCTAACCAGCCTTCTGCAGAACAACTGGAAACTCTTCTAAACTTTGTTTATCTTTTAATATCGTTCTCTTTAAAACGAGTATGATCAATGATGAAATAGCGATGATCGCCATGATCGTCTGGTTCGCATTGATTCCACCCACATTAGATGGATCTAGACGAATCAATTCTAAAAAGAACCTGCCTAACGGATAAATAACCAGATAAATCAGGAAAATATCACCTCTGAATAGTTTCTCTTTTAATTTACGCCCAAGAATTAATAAAACTGCCATATTCATTAAATTCCACAAGGATTCATATAAGAACATCGGGTGGTAATATGCCACATCCATGTATTCTGCTAATCTGCGAGAAGGTTCAATAAAGATGGCCCAGGGAAGGTTCGTTGGTGCACCATACAGTTCCTGGTTAATGAAATTTCCCCATCTGCCGACTGCCTGAGCAAGAGCCAGACCAGGAGCAATAATATCCACCCAGGAAGCAAAACTTAATTTCTTTTTCCGGGTATAGAGCCATAATGCCAAAGCGCCACCCATGACTGCTCCTGGAATTCCCAATCCACCTGCACGAATATTGATCGCATCCAAAGGATGTGTCAAATAGTATTGGGTTGTGATTCCCATTTCAACCATGGAGGCTGGGGGTGTGAGAATATGCCAGATTCTGGCACCAATAATACCAGCAATTAAAAGCCAAGGCATCACATCCCAAACGATATCCGGATTATGACCTCGACGTTTGGCTTCAACCGTTGCAAGCCATGCTGCCAATACTGCGCCAAACATAATAATGACGCCATAAAAATGTATAAATAATTTACCAATATAAAAACCTTCGGGCATTTTTCACCTCTATTTAATATCTTTTTTTAATCCCACAACATCCTGAGCAAGATAAGCCTGTTTGCGAACTGACCAAATTCTTTGTATTGCGGTGAAGTTCGCCAGGATTGCCAGAACCCATAAAGCCACCAATGGAATATTGAAAATCAGACATGGGATCAGAATGATCAAGCGTTCCAACCTGGTCATAATGCCAACTTTTGCATCATAATGCAATGCTTCTGCGCGTGCTCTGTTATAGGAAACCATAATGGAACCTGCTGCGGCAAAGAAAACCAGCATAATTGCCAATGTGTCTTGCAGTTTCGCAAAATGATACAACAAACCAGCAAAAACAATCAGTTCTGAATAACGATCAGTGACTGAATCAACAAAGCCACCAAAGCGTGTTGGCTCGTTTCTGAGTCGTGCCATGGTGCCATCGAGCGCATCGATGGGAGCAAATACTAGCATAATAATACCGCCCCACATGATTTCCCCAAATGCAATAAATATTGCGGAAATAACGTGACCAATCAACCCCAGAATGGTGATCATATTCGGTTTGAGACCAAGGTTGTTGAGGAACCCACCAATCGGGTCCAGAATTCCTTTGAATTTTATTCTCATCAGGTCAGAAAAACTTAATTTTTTCTTTTCAGAATTATCCAAAATCCACCTTCAATTTCAATTTTTTGATCTGCTTATCCTATCGTACGGCTAAAGAACTGTCAAGACACAAGCTTGGATCATTATTCCTCATCCTCGCTGGCATTCTTCATGTCTTCCCAATTGTCATTTGGATCAATCATTACTTCTCGATCCTTCCCTCCGCCCTGACTGGGGCCAACAACCCCCATTTCTTCTAATTGATCTAATAATCTGGCAGCTCTGGGAAATCCAATCCGAAGTCGGCGTTGTAATAATGATGCTGATGCTCTGCGACTGGTTTTTACCAATTCAATCGCTTGCTTTACCAGATCATCTCCCCCCTCTTCTTCCATTACTTTCATTAAACCTTCCCACGGCGCGGGTTCATCTAATTTGATTTTTTCCGATTGGCGCCAAAAGTCTATAATTTGATCAATTTCGTGATCGGTAACTATTACACCCTGTGCCCGTTGTGGAGCGCCTACATCTGGTGCCAGGAAAAGCATGTCTCCTTTTCCCATCAAAGATTCTGCTCCATTCATATCCAGAATAACCCGGGAATCGATGGAAGATGCTACTGTAAAAGCAATTCTTGCCGGGAAATTTGCTTTAATCAATCCCGTCACAACATCAACACTAGGACGTTGTGTAGCGACAATCAGATGCATGCCGACGGCACGAGCCATTTGAGCCAATCGAACCAGGCTATGCTCAGTTTGATCTGGCGAGGATAACATCAAATCAGCCAGTTCATCGACAATAATCACAATTCTGGGCAGGGTGGCTTGATTTTTTCTCAGCATTTTTGTGTTATAAGCATCCAGATCTCGCGCTCTTGCCTCTTCTAATAAGCGATAGCGCTGATCCATTTCTGAAATTGCCCAGCGTAAAACACCTACCATGCGATCAATAGAAGTTTCTACTTTTCCCAACAAATGAGGAACACCATTAAACCTTACCAATTCGACCATCTTTGGATCTAACATGGCGACTCGTAGATTGTCTGGCGAATTATTCATGAGTAAACAGGTTGTGATGGCACTGACGCAGACCGATTTTCCTGATCCAGTCGTACCTGCAATCAGTAAGTGTGGCATCTTTATCAAATCCGCAACGACTGGTTGTCCGGAAACATCCTGTCCTAATGCCAGGCTTAATGGTGAGCGGAGTTTTTGAAATACTTCAGATTCAAGTATGGGTCTTAAGCACACCATTTTTGATTGCATATTTGGCACTTCTATACCAACATATGATCTCCCCGGCACTGGCGCTTCTACCCTTAACCTTTCAGCTGACAACGCTAAGGCAAGATCTCGGGCCAGAGAAGAAATCTGAGATACACGAACTTTATGTTTGCTGATTGTCCCATCTGGATTTTCTTTTTCTACAAAACCTGGTTCAACCGCAAATTGTGTGACAGTCGGCCCGATTCGATAACCAGCGACCCTGGCAGGGACTCCAAATTCATCCAAGGTTTTTTCGATTTGTTCACCCATCACCTGAACCTGAACATTATCCATCACAAAAACCTGTTCAGCAGCTAATAGGTCAAAAGGTGGTAAATTTTCCTGCCGTTGAATGATGGGGGCAGGTGTCATGACCGTCTGGCTTTTCAATTTCTCAAGAATTTTTTCATCTCTTGATAATTTCTGCTCTAAATCAACTTCTGAGGAAGTTAAACTGGTGAAGCCAGCTAATTCATCCAATCCTTTCTTTTGAATGTAAGCTTCTGTCCATGTATCCAGTTTTTTTATGAGATATGAGAAAAAACCAGTCCCGAGGGCAATACTGATGATGAAAAGAAAAATAAGCAGAATAGAGAGGATCGGTTCTGGCATAACTCTGGAAAACAAATTTGCCAATCCCCAACCAATAAACCCTCCATCCAACCCTGATTCCGCCCTTAGTAAATCCATGCCCCCATAAATGGATAGCAGGGCAATTAAAACAAAAAAACATAATTCAAATGCTAAGACCCGTGATAACGGAAACTGAATGTCTCCAAAAACTCTTTTACGAAAACTCCAGAATCCGATGGCTGCAAAAACAATAACAAAGCAATAACTTCCCCAACCAAACCACTGTGCTATCAAATTAATCCAATTTGATATGAGACTTCCTGCTGTCCATCCAATCAACCCAAACAATGTTAATACAGCCAATGCAAACATAGCGACACCAAAAAAATCCAGACCATATCTACTCAAGATGGGTTGAATTTTACTTAACAAGTTTTTTTGATGATCGGTTGGATTTTGATCGTTTTCCAGCGAATATTGTTTGTTATTAATGTTCCCTGATTTTTTACTCATCCATCAGACCTAAACCTAAACGTCTTCTTTCAATATCAATATGGAGTATTTTAACGGTGACAACCTGACCTGTCACAAACATACTCTCAAGATCTTTTTGTGCTGCGCGTTGCTGAATGGATGAAATATGAATCAACCCTTCGACACCTTCATCCAGACGGGCAAAAACCCCAAAACGTGTGATAGCTGTCACCGTTGCTGACACGATGTCACCAATCACATACATTTCTGCCAATGATTCCCATGGATTTCTGAAGAGCCGCTTTAGACTCAACGCAATTCTGGCACTTTCTTCACTGACTTGCAAAACCAGCACTTTAATGGGTTGACTTAAAGATAGGATTTCTCCAGGATGCTGTACCCGTCCCCAGGACAATTCTGAAACGTGAATCAAACCTTCCACACCACCTAGATCTACAAATACGCCAAAATCCGTTATATTGGTGATGATCCCGTTGACAATGGATCCCGTCTTCAAAGTTTGAAATAGTGCTTTCCGACTGCCTTCACCCGCCAGAGCAGCCCTTTCGGACAAAACAACTCTCTCCTGACTGGGTTCACATTCGATAACTTTTAATTTAATCGTTTTTCCTACATAATTTGCCAGAACTGCGCGTTTTTCTTCTTCATCACATTCATTCGAGGATTCGATCAGATGTGATAATGGCACAAAACCTTGAATACTATCCCCTTGAACTAATAATCCCCCACGATTAAACCCCTGAACAAACAATTCGACAATCTCATCGTGATCAAAAACGGATGCAACTTTTTCCCAATCCACCATCAAAGCACCAGTGGATAATGAAATTCTTGTTTCACTATCCTGGACATCAGGTTCTAATATTTCTTCATCTGCCAATATAGATGCCCACCACCCTTCATCCATGGGTGGTAATTCTGGTTCATTCTTGATTTTGCTTTGATACATAAACCTCTTCCTCCAGAACAACCAATTTCTCTAGTGTAAACTCAAAAAATCAGAAAAGATTGCTAATTAATCAGTGCTAATGTCTTCATTGCGCGCTTCTTTTTCCATTTCAATGATTTTGTTGGCAACCGTTTCGATCGCCACCCTTTGTTTTCTATATAAATCAGCCTCTGACATGGATAATTTGATGGCGATTTCCCGAACTTTTCTTCCTTCCAAAAACTTCATCTCTAAAATATTATACAGTATCCATTCTGCTGTAAAGCGTCTTTCGCCCTCAGGTTTTACCTGGTTTATGGCATCTCTTAAAATGGAGCGTAATGCATTCGCTTTATTACCTTCCCCCTCTTCAGCGGCTTCCTGAACTACTTGCAATTCCAGTAATGGATTATCGGTTAATTTCGGCCCTCCCCAAAAATGTGTGAGAGCATCTTTAACCCAGGTGGATAAGTCTCCACTTTGAATTGGATCATCAACAGAAAAGACGCGTTCACGATCATATCGGCCTCGAGACCTTAATTGTTGAATGGTATTAACTCTCGAGCTTAATTTTTCCATGGATTCAAAAATCTGGATTTGCATCCGTCGATCACTTAATGCTGAAGAAGCTCTTTCAACCATCATCGTTAATGCACTTTTTTGTTCATCGTCCAGTTCACTTATGTCAACACCTGCTAATCCCAGGATTCCAATCAATTGTTTTTGCTCTTGATCCCCATTCATTCTTGATTTTAAAGGGAATAAAGAAGTGTTTTCCCATTGGAAGATTTCAGGAAAATCATCATTTTCAGTAACTATTTTTGATAGTTCATCAGAAATCTTTTGATCGTTAAACTGAATTTTTCCATTCGTAAGCACCAATTCAAGTCCATCTTCATTGATCGAAACGATAAATGAGCCAGATGACTGTAATCTATCCATCAGTGCTGATAAAATCATCTCCAGAAACTCTAAAAGATCATTTCGGGTCAGTAATCTATTTTCCAGAGTCTGTAAGATTTCAATATCTTTTTGATCGTTACCATAGAAGAACCACTTCTCTCCCAACGGTGATAAGAGCGTGATCAAGTGTTGAAAGACCACAATTGTTGCCACCATGAAAATCGGTATAAATACTTCAAAATCATAACCAAAAACAGCCCCTGTTCGTCTGACGATCGTTGTTAATCCCAGTGTAATACTTGCAGTCACAGGACCACGCATAATCCATTTAAGCAATCTGGTTTTTACCACCCGATCTGACCAGGCAACCCCAAAAAATGCCACAGCATATGCCATCATGATAATCAAAAAGTAGAAGATCAGGTTGCTAAGCATGGCTACAATCCAGAACATTCCAGCCAGGCGATCTGCCATACCAGAACCATACAACAAGAAGGGGAATGATCCTATTGCAGGAGCCAGTGCACCAACAACTAAATACCCCATCCTGCGTCGACTGACAGGTGTGACAGTACGAATGTATGCCCTGAAAAAATTGATCCACGAAAGGAGCATAATGATCCAATAGTAGATGGTGAATAATTCTGTGATCAAAGTTCTTTCAAGATGGGGAGCAGAGACCTGATCCGTCGTAATTGAACCTACAAGAATATCAAATGGAATGAGAATTAATAAGAATAAAGAGAATAAATAAGTAATTCGTACCGCCCAACGTCGTCGCCACCGGCTGGGGCGACCCGTCGTTGCAACAAGCGCATCAGAAAAATGTAAATACGTCGGTGGTAACAAAACAATTCCCAGCCATTGTAATTTAAGCCAGAACTCCATATTTGTTTCATCAACAGCGATTCCACCTAAGGCTTCAGCAGTGAAAACAATCACTACACAAACCAGTATCATAGCAAAAGATCGGGCAACCCGATCTTTGAGATTGAATTTTAATGCATACAATAACAAAGAAAATGCTGTTATTGCGATCCCCGCTGTAAGGATATCGTTTATTGTTCGAACAAGATTAATGAAACCTTCGATCCAATTGACCATTTTAAATTACCAATAATTTTGTTTTATTTTAGATATTTGGAAAAGAAAAGAGCAATGTCCTTATTAGGATAATATGAATCATTATATCCGGAAAACTCAAAGCCTAATTTAAAAGCCAGTTTGATGGCCGGATAGCTTTTGGGTGGGATTTCAAGCGTAAGTCTGCGGTTTCCCCGTTGAATTGCCCAGTTTTGGGCTGCTAAAACCATGGCTGTTCCAACTCCTTGCCGCCTGATAGGGTTATCTACGACCAGGTCTCTGATAACAGCCGATTGAATTTCTAAAACTTCAATCAAACGGATGTAACCGACATGTTGACCATTGTGAATTGCAACCATTAATCCGGGTGCCTGTTGCCATTCATTTTCCAATAATTCAACCTGTCTGGGATATGCAACCTGTGTGGGTCTTGGCAAGCGAATTTCCCGAAATGAGATCAGGAATTGACCGTCTTCAATCGATCGGTCCATTTGCCAGACATAATTGGACTTACAGGAATGATCCAAAGAGATCAACTCAATAATATCTGCTGATACTGCTTGTCGGATTTCAATTTGTGGCATTTCCACTCTCCATTATTGATTAATAACTCTTACTGAAACGATACAGGCAGGGTATTCATTGTTATCATTATCCAAAACAACCAGGCGTAATAAATAATCTCCTGGAACAATTTGGGATGTGTTCCACAATCCAATTTTATCTTCTATAACTACTGTATTATCGCCTGCAATTGTTTTCCAAAAAGTGTTTCCTGGTTCAGTATACTCATATTTGTAAAAACCAAAATTTTCAATATTCACTGTTCCAATTAATTGCACAACATCTGATATTTCAGACGCTGGTTCAGGATAGATCCATTCGATTTGTCCTGGTATGCATCCATCCTGGGTAGTTGTAGGAGTCGGGGATGAAGTTTCATCGTTTACCACAAGCGCAACGGGTGGATTGGTTGGTGAAGGTGAAGCCAGAATATCAATGGTTGGTGTAGCAAGAATCGTCTGGTCAGGTAATATACTGCTGGAATAAGTCACAAAAAAAAACTCACCCACAAACAGAATAAAAATCAACAATAGAATAGAAAGCGCAGATCGAAATTTTCGTTGAGCGATGTCACGCTCCAAACCAAAAGCTGCCTCACGCCATTTACCAATCGCGTTAAATAATCTGGAGAAGAATATAAGCGAGATAAGTCCAAGAATTACATAGAACCAGATCTCAAACTCAATTAAAAAATCAAGAATTTCAGTCATACCAGACCATAACCACCACGATCTTTACATTTCAGAGAGTAATCCCCGAACGATTGTTGTCAGTCTGGGCACCAATACCTTGCCAGCTTCCAGAACTTCATCATGGGTTGTGATCGTAGTTCCATCCAGGTTCGCTTTGTTGCTGATCCCGGATATACCTAAAACACGAAGACCACCATGCCTTGCGATAATAACTTCAGGCACCGTAGACATTCCAACCGCATCAGCTCCAATCGCTCTCAAAAACCGTAGATCGGCAGGAGATTCAAATGATGGGCCGGATAATGATACATAAACGCCTGAAAAGGTTTTGATGTTGTTTTTATCTGCAATTTTTTTGGATTTTTCTAAAAGAACCCGATCATATGCCTGGCTCATATCTGGAAACCTTGGTCCAAATTCATCCAGATTTGGACCCCGCAGAGGGTTGTTGCCGGTCATAGCAATCATCGCAATATGATCGGATAAAAACATAACATCCCCTGGAACATATTCCGAATTGATTGCGCCTGCCGCATTGGTAACAATTAATATTTCAACCCCCAGTCTTTGCATTACTCTGACCGGTAGGGTGACTTCCGCCATGCTATAACCTTCATAATAATGTGCTCTACCTTGCATCGTAATAACCGTCTGGCCTTCAAGTTTTCCAATCACCAATTGGCCAGAATGTCCATGGACAGTGGATGTGGGCCAATAAGGAAGATTTGGATAAGGAATAAAATCAGGGTCTTCAATCGAGTTAGCTAAATCACCCAATCCAGAACCCAGAATCAGACCCACTTTAGGTTGATGTTTTGTTAAGCTTCGAATAACCTGAGCTACCTCATCGATTTCAGCGAGAGTAAAATATTCCTTCATAAAATAACCTCCACTATCTGTTGTGAGATTTAATATCGTCAATTTAACAAAAAGAATTATTTCGCGTGTAACTTGAAATCAATTCCCTGAATTTCTATTAAATAAATTATATCAGAATATAAATTGTGGCTCGAACCTGCGAGTTAATTGGACATGATCTTCATGAAAATTTCAGACACTTTATCAATATCGTCATCAGAAATTCCATAATGGGTTACCAATCGGAAACCTCTGTTTTTTGATGTGCCAATTAAAACACCCAAATTTTTTAATTCTTCAATCACCTGTATATTGGTCCTTGGATCACGATCATCCAGGTCAATAAAAACCATATTTGTCTGGGGTGAATTTTCTCGCACATGTAGATGAGGAATATCTCTGAGTTTATCTGCCAGAAGCTGTGCCCGTTGATGATCTTCTTCCAGGCGATCCACCATCGTTTCTAAAGCGACGATACCTGCTGCCGCTAAAATTCCAGCCTGACGCATTCCCCCACCTAATTGTTTTCTAATTCGACGAGCTCTGTGAATGAAATCCTGGGTTCCACATAACACACTTCCAACAGGCGCTCCCAGCCCTTTACTCAGACAAAATGTAATCGAGTCCACGCCATCTACCAACTTCTGAACTGGTATTCCGAGTTTTATAGCAGCGTTAAAAATTCTAGCCCCATCCATATGCACGAACAATCCATTATCCTGTGCTAATTTCACTACTTCTAGGGTATATTCAGGCGTTAGAATTACACCACCACAGCGATTATGGGTATTTTCCAGAGCAATTAACCTGGTAGTTGGAAAATGTACATCCTCATCTCGAATCGCATTTTTCAAATCACGAATATTCATCGTTCCATCTGCTTGATTAGGAACGGTATGAACCATAATGCCACCCAAAGCTGATACGCCACCGACCTCATAATAAAAAGTATGCGCCTGGTCGCCCATGATGGCTTCTTCGCCCCTTTGGCAGTGGGTTAAGAATGCTGTGAGATTACCCATTGTGCCAGAAGGAATAAATAACCCGGCTTCTTTCCCCATCCTATCAGCTGAAAGCTCTTCAAGACGATTAATAGAAGGATCTTCTCCATAAACATCATCTCCCACGTCAGCTAAAGCCATTGCATGGCGCATTTCATCCGTCGGCAGGGTTACAGTGTCAGAACGAAGGTCAATCATGTTGTTCTCCAAAATTTAGTGATTTCGTAATTCTATTAATAACTGATTCATATCTTCTGGTATGGGAGCCTTGAAAATTTGGGGGGATGACTCTCCAGGCAAGATAAATTCGATTTGATAAGCATGCAGCATTTGCCTGCCAGCATCCAATATTTGTTTTCGATGTCCATAAACTTTATCACCAACGATTGGACAATCTAAAAATGCCAGATGAAGCCTGATCTGGTGCGTCCTACCGGTATGGGGATAGGCTGCAATTAAGGCATGCTGTTCAAATTTTTCAATCACCTTATATTCGGTGACGGATTCTCGACCCCGACTGATAGGGACGATAGCCATTTGCTTTCGGTGTGAAGGATCTCTTCCAATCGGTGCCTCCACTCTACCTGTTGGTGTCGGTGGGAAGCCATCTGTCAAAGCATAATAGGTTTTATGTACACTTCTTTTTCGAAACTGGTCCTGTAAAAAGCGATGGGCTTTATCATTTTTTGCCAGGATGATTAACCCAGAAGTATCTTTATCGAGTCTATGAACAACTCCTGGCCGATGCTCCCCTCCAACGCCCTCCAGATCTGGTGCATAATTGATTGCTGCGTGAACCAGCGTACCGGAAAGGTGACCGGATGCAGGATGAACAACCATACCGGCTGGTTTATTAACAATCATTAAATCAGCGTTCTCATAAATAATATCCAGTGGAATCTGTTCCGGAATAAGTCCACTCTCTACAATGGGTGGAATGGTAATGGAAATTTCGCTCCCTTTTTCAAGATTCACACCGCCCTTCAACACTGGTTTTCCATTGATGGAAACCATACCTCCCCGAATAAATGTCTGCAATCGGGATCGTGAGAAATCCGGAAATTGATCAACAAGATATTTATCCAGACGTTGGCTTTCGGGTAAATCAAATATTAAATTAAAAACTTTGCTCATGACTGCTCAAACTTTTTCCATCAAATCAGTATCACCTTCGATTTGGGATTCCTGACTTGAACCTTTTTTCTTCTTTTCTTCAATCTCAGTGATCCAAACACCTAAGATCAAAACAACCACTCCGATCGTAATACTTGCATCGGCAATGTTCCAAACCGGAAAATTTCCAACAGAAACAAAGTCTGTAACATGCCCGATCGTCAACCGATCGATCAGATTACCTAATGCACCACTGAGTTGTAGACTCATTGCCAATCTCAAAGACCAATCTGATATCGGAACTCTGGGAAAATAAAAAATAATAATCAGAGCAACAATAATGGCAACAATGGAAAAAATATCACCAAATCCTTGAAACATGCCAAAGGCGACACCGGTATTGGGAACATGTACGATTCTTACATATGGCAACATCCAATCCCACGGCACCCAGGTTTCCGTCCATAAATCAAGATTTTGACGAACCAGGTATTTTGTATATTGATCCAGACTGATAATGATTGTAGCAACAATTATTAATAATGAATAATTTCGCAATAATTTTTTCAAAAAAAAACCTCATTGACAATTAAGAAATTGTTGTAATTCTGCACTCACAATTTCTTCAAAATTAAATTTTCCCTCTTGATTTTACCGTACTTTCAAGATTTTCCTGGGGGAATAGAAAAAGTTGACCAAAGTTTGGATCTGATAATTTCAAATATTCAGAAAATTCATTGAGATCTATCATGAAATTTGAGTGCAATAAATGGGCTTTGCATGATGATAAACAATCGCTGGCTCCAAATCCTTTCACAGGAACATCAAAGTAGGAATTTTTTTCAATTTTCTGAAACCATGAACATTCTTGATTCGTTTGCATTGTGAAAAAAGCTGCTATAAAAATCATATGAGGACGCAAATAATCTACATGCCAAAACTTTTTCTTTTTCATCGAAATATGACGATTAACTCTTGCCAGTAATCCCCCGCTCCCTATTGCACTTCCAAAATAATAGTAATATCCTGAAGTAAAGAAAAATGATCCCAATTTACCAATCAAAACATTAATCGAATTTTTCAAGTGAAATATTAAACAGTAACTACCAATTTCATCAGGTATTTCATCAACAACTTCAAAAATTTTCATAATAAAATATCAACCACATAAAGCCAAATCCAGACAACCCTTCAAAAAAGGAATTGTCTGGATTTAATACGTGAGGTTGCTTATAACCGCTCGACACCCAGTTTTACTGTTTCTCCATCAAATTCACTCACAATCTGCGTCATTTCCGGACTCGGTTCACCTGCCACTAATTCAAGTGTCAGAGTTTCATTCTTTATATATTTAGAAAACTCATTGACAGCTTGTGCTAATTTAGGTGTTGCAGAATAAACCAATTTTATTCTGTCAGATATTTCAAAATCAGCCGTTTTTCGTAAATCCTGCGCTCTGCGAACGAACTCCCTGGCAAGACCTTCTTTTTCCAATTCGGGTGAAAGATCAGTGACCAATGCGGCCAGATAGGCTCCTTCTGATGCAACAGCATAACCTTCCCTGGCTAATGATTTGACTTCCACCTCCTCTGGCAGGATCTTATATGTCTCACCATTTAAATCAATGGATAAAGGTTGATTAGCCAACAAAGTTTTGGCAGCTATTTCAGGATCATAGGCAAGAATCGCTGCCCGCAAACCTGGGAATTTCGAACCATATTTTTGGCCCAATTGCTTGGGAAGTGGTTTTACTTCATAAGCAACCGCTTCTGTGGCTGCATCCAGCGCTCTCACCATCTTCACATTCAATTCATCTTCCAGGATATCAGCATATTTCTGGATAACTTCTCGCTCATCCACATTTCCAACTGAAAAAGCAGCTTCAGACAATGGTTGTCGCACTTTACGATTGGCTTTATTTCTGGCGGCATGCCCTACAGAAGCAAGTTTCATAACCAGATCCATCTCTCGATTCAAATTCTCATCAATCAGTAAAGGATCATATGTTGGCCATTGAGCTAAATGGACTGAAACTTTTGAATCTGTTGACACGTCTGCAACTAAATTTTGGAACAGTTCTTCGGCGATGAATGGCATGGTTGGAGCCAATAACTTACTTAACGTCACCAGCGCTTCGTATAAAGTTGCATAGGCTGCAAATTTATCACCATCGGATTCGCTCTTCCAGAAACGTCTTCGAGATCGTCTCAGGAACCAGTTCGATAATTGATCCACGAATACTTCAATCGGTCTGGTTGCGCCCAAAACATCATAATTTTCAAGGGCATTGGTGACATCGCGCACCAAAGTGTGCAAGGCACTCAGCACCCACCGATCCAATGCGCTGTATTCAGGTTTTACATTTGGATCAGGCCTCCAACCATCAAGATTTGCATATGTCACAAAGAATGAGTATGTATTCCATAAGGTAAGTGTGAAATTTCTCAGCACCTCTCCAACCAGGTCACTGGAAAAACGACGTTCCTGACCTGGAGGACTGGCGGTGTACAAATACCAGCGCATGGCATCTGCGCCATTTTTATCAATGACCTCCCAGGGGCTGGCAACATTTCCTCTGGACTTGGACATCTTATATCCATCACCATCCAGGATTAAACCCAGGCATATGACATTTTTAAAGGCGACTTCATCGTGTAATAAAGTGCTGATGGCATGCAGAGAATAAAACCAACCGCGCGTTTGATCCACTGCTTCACAGATAAAATCAGCAGGGAATTGCTGCTTAAATTTATCCTCATTTTCAAAAGGATAATGCCATTGAGAGACTGGCATGGACCCTGAATCAAACCAGACATCAATCAATTCCGGAACCCGGTTCATCTTTCCGCCGCAATTTGAGCATGCTAATTTGACCTTGTCTACGTGGGGTCGGTGCAAATCCAACTCACTCATATCCTGACCAGACAATTGCGATAATTCTGCCACCGAACCAACACATACCTGATGGTCACAGGATTCACATTGCCAGACAGGTAATGGAGTTCCCCAAAACCGTTCACGACCCAAAGCCCAGTCGATATTATTTTCCAACCAATTTCCAAATCTACCATTCTTAATATGACTCGGGTACCAGTTGATTTTTTCATTCAGTTCCACAAGACGGTTTTTAAATGCACTGGTTCGAATATACCAGGTTGGTCGCGCATAGTACAACAAAGGAGTTGAACATCTCCAACAGAATGGATATGTATGAATAATCGTCCCAGATCGGAATAATAATCCACGCTCCTGAAGATTCTTTGTAATATCCGGATCAGCATCCTTAACAAATATACCTGCCCATGGTTCAACCTCTTTTATAAAGGTGCCATCCGAAGCAACTGTTTGTAAAATGGGTAAATTTTGTTCATTGGAAATATTCATATCGTCTGCACCAAAGGCTGGGGCGATATGAACCAGACCTGAACCATCTTCGGTTGTTACAAAATCACCCAGCACAACCCGATGAGCAGGTTTTTCCAAAGGCAAGAATCTATATAATGGTTCGTATTTTTTTCCTTCTAATTGGCTACCTTTAAATCGTTCCACAATCGAGTAAGGCTCATCTCCAAACACTTTTTCAAGTAAAGCTTCAGCCAGAATTAATTTTTCTTTGTGATCATCATGTAAAACCCGTTCGATTTTTACATAATCCACATTCGCTCCGGCAGCAATCGCAACGTTTGCTGGCAAAGTCCAGGGCGTGGTAGTCCAGACCAAGAAGGAAGTATCAGGCTCATCCAATAACCTCATCCGTACGAAGATTGATGGATCTTCAGCATCTTCATACCCCTGTGCAACTTCGTGGTCTGACAAAGGTGTACCACAACGTGGGCAATATGGAACCACTTTGAAACCCTGATAAAGCAAATCTTTTTCCCAATACTGTTTTAATATCCACCAGACCGACTCGATATACGAGTTCTTATAGGTAATATAGGCATCTTCCAGATCTACCCAAAAGGCAATGCGATCAGTTAGTTTTTCCCATTCCTGAATATATGTAAAAGCAGATTCACGACAAAGAGCGTTGAATTTATCAATGCCATAATTTTCAATATCCTGTTTATTGGTAAAACCCAGCTGTTTTTCAACTTCTATTTCAACCGGTAAACCATGCGTATCCCATCCTCCTCTGCGAGAGACGTAGAATCCCTGCATGGTTTTATAGCGGGGAAAAATATCCTTAAATGCACGTGCTAACACATGGTGAACCCCTGGACGGCCATTGGCTGTTGGCGGCCCTTCGTAAAAAACATATTCAGGACACCCCTTTCGATCTTTCAATGTTTTGTGGAAAACATCTTTATCTTTCCAATACGCTAAGATGCCTTCTTCCATTTGATTGACATTCAATTTTGGTGAAACTGGTCGAAACATCTTTCCTCCTGTAAAAAAAATACTCGTCCTACATCAAGGACGAGCGATTCCCGTGGTACCACCTTGTTTCTCACTTTTCTAGAGTGAGTACTCAGTTGGAAATATCCAAAGATTGATAAATCCACACCACTGATAACGATTGGTGAAGCCGTCTCACTTACTGCTGCTATAAGCAGGTTCAGATTGAAGCTCCGGAAGGATTTTGGGCATTCTTTTCAACCCCGGCTCACACCAATTCCAGGTTCGCTGTTTGATGAAGAATGCTTACTCGTTTCCATCATTGCTTTTTTAAGATTGTCCCAAATCATACCAGAATTCCTGGGAAAATTCAATTATGAGCTTATATTGATTATTTTTTTCAAATTTCCGGTACTGGACGTTTATCCATCCATTTTTGAACATAATGTGTAATGATAACCATCAGGAAAAGATACATCCCAACCAATATCAATCCTCCAGCAATCCATTGCCCAAAAAATGAAAGTAATAAACCAATAACCATTACCCCAGTAATAGAAAGCATGAGCCTTTCAAAATAATAATTATTTTTCGCCTGTAATAGTGATGAGCGATACATCAGGTAAATTCCCGCTGCAACGAGCAGTGTCCCGGATAAGAGTGCCAGTAAGAAAAATTGATCGCTTTTCAGAAATGGTACATTTACAACCATGACCCCACAGGAAGCAGTTGTCAAACCAGTTCCGCGACTGCTGATGATGTTCACTCTGAATAAAACGAACCTTTTCCAGGCAGCATCTTCAGGATAAATATACCAGTGCAGAACTTCTGATTCACCGGGAGAAAGCTCCAACGAAGTTTCATCGGAGGCAATATAAATTACATATCCTAACGATTTATATCCGCGAACAACTTTCCTGACATCTTTGTCATAATCATTTTCGATTCCAATGGAAATTACGCCGAAATCATTGGTTGTGATCAGGTGTGGGCATAATAAATTGAATTCAGACCTGTCTGCATGAGTGGCTGGTTGGAACATGTAGCCTTCAAAATCAGCCCAAACTGACCCTGTCCACAGAAATAGCCCTACGGCAACTCCTAATACAAACAGGATTATTGCAGTAATAAAGTAGAACTTCGCTTTTTTCGTCATTAAAATCTCCAGAATATTATCCGCAGCAGAGTATATCACAAGCAAAAAAAATCATTGGAAGGTTTTTCAACCTATAAGCTGACTGAGTACACACACTTCTTAAAATCGCCAAAAAAAGAAGTGCTCACGAGCACTTCAATAGAAATTTTCGAACGATTTTCCTAATCCACAATTTCATAGAACAATGGCAAAGGTTCACATTTTTCTTCTTCAATCCTGTGAGCCTGACGAACTTGCGTTTTAGCTAATTCCAGTTTTGCTTGTGAATTAGCATGAATGGTAAACAAAGGCTCACCCTCAATCACATAATCTCCAACTTTATGATGAACAATAATTCCAACTGCATGATCAACTGGATCACCTTTCTTGGCTCTTCCAGCGCCCAGATCGACTGAGGTCTCACCAATGATGCGCGCATCAATCCAGTGAACAAATCCATTCTTATCTGCATTTGTCGTCTCAATAAAACTGGCTTTTGGTAATAGATCTGGTTGATCAATAAATTTGACATCGCCACCCTGGGTAATAACCATTTGACGGAATTTTTCCCAGGCTGTACCATTTTTGAGAACGTCTTCTACCATTTGGCGTGCCTGTATCAAATTTTTGGCTTTTTTACCCAACATAACCAGATAAGCAGCGGCAGAAAGACAATGTTCCACGAAGTCATTCGGCCCCCCACCATGTAAAGTATCAATGGCTTCCAGGAGTTCCAGGGAATTTCCAACAGCATTCCCTAGAGGTTGGTTCATGTCTGATAACATGCAGACGGCTTTGCGACCGGTGATTTGTGCAATAGAAACTAATAAACGGGAGAGTGTCCTGGCATCTTCCAAAGTTGTCATAAAAGCCCCAACCCCAACTTTTACATCCAGAACGATAACCTGAGCACCTCCAGCAATTTTTTTGGACATAACAGAGGAGGCAATCAGCGGCATGGATGGTACGGTGCCGGTGACATCACGCAAGGCATACATTTTTCCATCTGCTGGCGCTAAATCTCCACTTTGACCGGATAAAACAATCCCAATCGTTTTTAGTTGCTGGATGAATTCTTCACGGGTTAAGTCAACCCGGTAACCAGGAATGGATTCCATTTTATCAAGAGTGCCGCCACTGAACCCTAAACCACGCCCCGACATCTTACCAAAAGGTAAACCACAGGCCGCTACAAGTGGTTCAACCACCAGGGTTGTTTTATCGCCCACACCACCGGTAGAATGTTTATCCAGGCTGATATCAACCACGTCGGATAAATCAAGAATCTCGCCGGAATGAGCCATCGCCAGGGTTAAATTTGTCGTCTCCTGATCAGTCATGCCATTCAATAACACAGCCATTGCCCATGCAGCTGCCTGATAATCGGGTATATCTCCGGCAGTAAATCCATTAATGAAGAATTCAATTTCTTCTTTACTGAGTTCTTGTTTATCTCTTTTTTTGATGATGATATCGACAGCTTTCATCATTTCGCCTTTCTCTAAACCCCATTTAAATAAGAAAGAACGCCAACATTAATATTTATCAGCGTTCTTTTATTTTCCTTACTTTTGTTTTTTAAGAATGATTGTCACTTTACGATTTGGTTCTTCACCCACACTCTCAGTGGTTACAAATTCATGATTGCGTAATTCCATGTGAATCACTCGACGTTCGTTTGCCGGCATAGGTTCCAGATTCTGTCTTCGACCCGTGTGTACGACCTGCTCAGCCATTCTACGCGCTAATACTTTTAATTGCCGTTCGCGGCGTTCACGATAACCCTGCACATCGATCATCAGAGGCACCCATTCTCCATGTTCTTTGGCAACAATCAGGCTACTGATATATTGAAGTGAATTCAGGGTTTCGCTGCGCCGGCCGATTAATATACTTAAATCTCGACCTAATATTTCCACCTGTACCATTCTCTGGTCGCGTTCATCGATCGGAGCGACGTAGTTTGCTTCAACCTTCGCATCGATATGCATTTTTTGTAGCAATTCCCAAACAACATCTTCTGCCAATTTTAAAACCGGGTCTTTTTCTGTTTCTACGGTGTCTGTAACGACTGGAGAAGGTCTTTCAGCTTTAGGTTTCTCTGTTTTTGGTTTTTCAACAGTAGGTCTTTCAGATCTGGGTGTAGGTTCAGATTTCTGCTTTTCCCCATTGCGAATAGAAAGTCGCACACGGGCCTGTCGACTTCCTAACCCAAAAAGCCCTTTACTGCCTTGATCCAATACTTCAACATCCAACATGTCCTGGGTTATTCCTAATGTCTTTGCACCTTGTTCGATTGCTTCTTCAACAGTAGGAGCTATAAATTCCTGGGTAATTTTTTTGTATTCCATAAGAGGTCCAACTTTCTACTTTTTCCGTTTTGTTGAAACTGCCACTGGTTTATTGGGTTTTGCACCTGGCAGGAGGTTTCTCCAATTGACTTTTCCCAACATTGCATATTGAGCAATACCGAGTAAGTTTGATACCAGGAAGTATAAAGATAATCCCGATGCCAATGTCAACGCCAGATAACCCATAAAGAATGGCATATATATGTTCATCATATTTCCCATCATTGCTGTCTGATCCTTGGTATTCGAAGATGGTGGCTGGATTAATTTTGATTGAACATAAGTGGAAATAACCACCAAAATCGCCAAAATCGGAATGCCAAATGAAAGAAATGGAAGATTCAATCGCTCAGGTTGACCCAAATCCATCCATAAAAATTGACTATTTAAAGGAATGATACTTGAGACATCCAGAAAATCAGCATAAACATGGCGAACCAAATTAAGCACTTCTACTGGAGTTGCTGCCAACGCAGCAATGATACTCTGGTATAGAGCAATGATGATTGGAAACTGGATTAAAGTTGGTAAACAGGAAGCAAATGGATTGATGCCTTTTTCTTTGTAGTACTTCATCTGCTCCTGGGCTAATTTTTCCTTATCGCCCTTATATTTTTCCTGTACTTTTTTCCACTCATCGTCCTGTTGCATATTCTGCATACCCTGAGCGCCTTTAATTTGCTTAACCATCAAAGGATGAGTGATTAAACGAATTAAGATGGTAAAGAGAATGATCGCAATTCCAAAGTTTTTACCAACAATGCTGTAAATAAAGAGTATTACATTTATAAAGGGAGTAATGATTATTGCATCCCACATTTTTTAACCTGCCTCTACTTTTCTGGTGTGAATTTCCAGATCTCATTGCCATTAAAATCGTAAGCTTTGATTACTTCTTCCCCTTGAGAAATACCCAAAACCAACAATCCGTCAACAATTACTGGGCCAGTATACAATTTTCCAGTAATGGAGCGAGTCCACAAAATGTTGCCATTGAAATCCAAAGCAACTAACTTGCCATTTTCACCCGCAAAAACAACACCATCCGGCATGACTGCTGGTGCTCCGGAAACCATTTCACCCATCACATAATCCCAAATGGCATTTCCATCCGTGGCTGATACTGCATATATTTTTCCTACGGTATCTCCATAATAAATAACGCCATTGTCATAGACAGGTTGAGACCATAAACCTACCCCGGATTTATTCTTCCAGATGATCGCACCAGTCTTTGCATTAACAGCAACAACTTCATTCGCCAGAGTGGCAACAAAAATGGTGTCTGTATCGAAGGATGGACTATAAACGATTGCACCATCCATGTCTAATTCCCAGATTGATTGGCCACTTCTGATATTAATCGCATATAAATAATGGTCCATGGATGAAAGATAAACTATTTCCTCATGAACAATTGGAGTCGACCAGAGAGCATGTTTGGCTTTGAATTTCCATTTTAAATTACCATTCAGGTCCAGGGCGTATA
The DNA here is from genome assembly GCA_019429225.1 of Anaerolineaceae bacterium. Taxonomy (GTDB): domain Bacteria; phylum Chloroflexota; class Anaerolineae; order Anaerolineales; family Anaerolineaceae; genus UBA6170. The sequence goes on along the minus strand of JAHYJK010000015.1, from coordinate 10,459 downwards.
AGTTATGGTCCGCATTCGGCGCTAAAATCGTATCGCCAACAACCAGTGCGCCACCAATATAACGATTAGAAGCACCTTCAAATGTCCATATTTCTGTACCGGTTTGAATGTTAATCGCCGATAAAGTGTTTTTATAATCGCCAACGATTACATTTGATCCGTTGATTGCAGGGTTTGCATAATAAGTTCTGGCTGCTTCAACTTTTTCAGGGTATCGCCAATTCAGAGATCCATCTTTTAATCGCAATGCATAGACCTGATTTGCATAGGCAACATAAACAGAATCCGCGTCACCGGAGATTCCTGGCCAACCACTGGCATTTAACATTCCGCTACAAGCGGATAAAATTAATGTCAGCATGACAAACATTGTGATGATTAATATTTTTTTCTTCATTGAACTCTTTAATTTCAAGGGGTCATTAAACTCAAGAAACCTGATTCATTCAGGGAACAGGGTCGTAACCACCGGGGTTAAATGGATTGCAACGCAACACCCGCCAGATCGCCATCAGTAAACCTTTTATGGCTCCATGTTTATAAATGGCTTGATATCCATAATGAGAACAACTGGGGTAAAAGCGGCAGGTATTCGCCGGTAATGCTGGAGAAATTAGTTTCTGATATAAACGAACGAAAACCAACAATATCCAGCGTGGAAAATTCCTCAAATTGAAGGGTAAGGAATTTAAAGTAGGCTCATTCGGATACTCGTGTAGATAACTCATTCTCTTCCACTTTCGTCCAAAAACAATCCTGCACGCTTTAGTAAGTAAATCTCCGCTGCGATAATATCATTATAAGCAGCATCCACAATTGGTTTTCTTGCCAGAAACACCAGATCCCAACCAGGCTGAATACTTTCTATCAATCCGCTCAAACTGGCTCGCATCCGGCGTTTCGCACGATTTCTTGTAACAGCATTTCCAACGGTCTTACCAGCAGATACTCCTATTCTGAGTAACCCATCAGGGTTTGGTAATTTGATCAAAACGAGTAGAGGATGAGCATAGGATTTTCCTGTTTGCTTTACCCGCTGAAAATCGTTTGATCGCGTTAATCGGTAGTTGCGTTTCACTCATTTACCTGTCCGAGCATTAACTGACGACAGGTTTAATCCGAACAAAGAATAAGCTTTACCAGCTAATTCTTTTAACATGAGGCAGTGTTACTGCAAGACTACTGCGTCCACGAAGACGACGGCGTTTTAATACATCGCGTCCACCTTTGGTTGCCATACGGGCTCGAAAACCATGCACTCGAATTCGATGTTTTTTCTTCGGTTGGTATGTCCTTTTGGGCATAGATTATTCCTTTCAAAGTTGATTAATCAAAACTAAAAAACCGACAAGCGATTATTATACCGCAACGGAGTATTGTGGTCAAACCTGGCAGCTTTTTTTCATCCTTTTTTTCCAGTTTAATCCTTCAGCAAACTTGGAAGTGAGCTTGCGATATAATTACTGGATATCAAGAATGAATTTTACCAGATATTAGCAGAATTAGGAGATGAAACCATGTTTACTCCGCATATTACGAATAAGGTTGCAATTGTTGGTTTAGGTAATGTTGGCGCTACACTGGCCTATGCACTCACCCTTTCGGGACTGGCAACTGAGATTGTGCTCATAGACCGTAATGTCGATAAAGCTGAAGGTGAAGCGATGGATCTGATGCATGCTGTCCCACTCGTTCGTCCAACCAGGATTTATGCAGGTGATTATAAAGATATCGAGGGCGCAGCCATCACGGTCGTGACAGCAGGAACTGCACAACGACCAGGCGAAACAAGATTAGACCTTGCTCAAAGAAACACGGATATCTTTAAACAGATCATCCCTGAAATTGTCAAATTCAATCCCAACGGATTGATTCTGATTGCCACAAATCCAGTGGATGTTTTGACTTACGTTTCTATTAAAATATCCGGGCTACCAGCTCAACGTGTATTTGGATCAGGCACCATACTTGATACAGCCCGCTTCCGTTATTTATTATCCAAACGTTTTGATGTGGATCCCCGCAGTGTTCATGCTTTTATCATCGGTGAACATGGAGATAGCGAAGTGGCTGTCTGGTCTCTGGCAAATATCGCCGGGATGAGTTTGACTGATTATTGCAAAACTAATCTGATAGCCTGCAGTGATGAAGATCTCACCCAGATATTCACTCAAACGCGGGATGCTGCTTATCACATTATCGAACGCAAAGGAGCAACCTATTACGCGATCGGAACTGGTCTGGAAAGAATCATTGAAGCAGTTTTACGTGATCAAAGCACGGTCCTTTCCGTTTCCAGTCTGATAGATGACTATTATGACCTTCAAGATGTATGCTTCTCGTTACCGACTGTTATTGATCGTGGGGGAATTGAAAGGGTGCTGAAACTAAAATTAAATGAAGAAGAAAAAAATGGACTGGTAAGATCAGCTACTATCTTGAAAGACACAATTCAAAAATTAAATTTTTAAGTATATTTTATGGCTCACAACCCAAAAGACCAGGTCTACTACTGGTCTTTTTTATTGTAATGATGGGAACAAACCAGAAGAATAATTCGTCCTATACTTGTAAGCCAATTTAGTAAGGAGTGAGTCATGAGAAAGATGAAACTATTTTTATACATAATTTTGATTGCATTATTAGCTGCTTGTACCCCTAGCAGTTCGCCAACAGTATCACCAGAGGAAATCGATAAAGCCCTAAATGCGATCCGTACGGAAATATCTCAGACGTTAGCAGCTGAAACGGTTGCCGAATCAACTGCCACCGCTTTGCCACCTGTACCAACGGTTGAACCTACACAGGAGCCATTGCCATCATCCACACCATTACCCACGGCAACAACTGTGATCTTACCAACAGCCATACCAGCCACACCAACCGCCACAGCGACAGAACAACCAAAAGCCATCATTACTATTACTGGCGTAGAGAAAAATACAGCCGTAACTGTCCAGGCAGATAATTTTCCTGAAAACCAGGTCTTCAAAATTAGAGTTGGTCCTTTTGACACCTTTTTCAGAGATTATGTAGAAGTTGGAACCATCAATTCAGGTAATGGAGGAACATTCAAATTCACAGTCCTTTTACCTGGTGTGGTTAAAGATGTTGAACGAGTAACAGTTCGTTTGGATAGCAAAGCTGGTGTATTTGCTTATAATTATTTCAAGAATGTGACCAGTGGGTCAATCCCTGCCATAGCTACACCTGTGACAAGTTCTATCTGTGAGGTTACAGTTTCGCCTGCGTTATCTACCGTTGTGTCTCCTGGCTATGATTTTGATGTGATATGGACAGTGAAAAACATCAGTGGCAAAACCTGGGAATTAGGTACCGTTGATTACAAATATATTCGCGGCACTGAAATGCACAAATACGAAAACCATTATGACCTGAATGAAGTAGTCAAGTCTGGAGATACTGTAAAAATTCGTGTTGATATACTGGCACCTCATTCAACCGGTACATACACCACCAACTGGGCTCTGGTCCAGGGAAATACAATCCTCTGTAACCTGCCATTGACCATCATCGTAAAGTAAGAATCCAAAGAATTATCAGAAAAGACCGTCAGCAATGGCGGTCTATTTTATTGTTTTAATTAGTATTTTCCCCATTCAGCCCATGCTCAGAAAAAGCGGTAATTTTCGTTTGAGTAACCTGGTTGGCTAAATTGATTGGAGTTTTTGTGGCTATGCGCAAATAATTTCCGGTCAAGCCTTTCATCAACCAGCCGCTACCTGGCAACTGCTCTCCACTCTCCCACAGAACCTCGACAGTTTTTCCCAGGTAGGCAGATTGGTATTGGTGTGTCATTTCTGCAAAAAGCGCTCGCATGGCAGCCGAACGACGTTTCCGGATGGCTTTTGGTATTTGCTGGTCATAATTCGCAGCCGCGGTACCCGGACGGGCAGAGAATGGAAAAATGTGTCCTCCCGCAAAATTCACCTGCCGAACAAATGCCATCGATTCTTCGAATAATTCATCAGTCTCTCCAGGGAAGCCAACGATCATGTCGGTCGTGATGGCCATATCCGGTACCACTGCTCTGGCATCCTGAACGATACGCATATACTTTTCCGGGGTCGTTTTACGCGCCATTCTTTTCAGAATGGTTGCCGATCCCGATTGCAAAGGCAGATGCAAGTGCTGACATAATCTGGAATCCTCCCACAGGCTGAAGAAAGACTCCCCAAGATCCCAGGGCTCAAGTGAAGATAATCGTAACCGCTGAACGTTGGTTTCCTTTAAAATCGTCTCAATCAAATCTCGCAGGTGTAATGTGTGATCGATATCTTTTCCCCACGATCCTAAGTGCACACCGGTCAGAACAATTTCCTTTACCCCGCCATCCAGTGCATTCATGACATCCGCCATGACTTCAGTCAGGGGTCGACTGACACCTTTACCCCTTGCTACCCTGGTGATGCAAAATGTGCAGAAATTATCGCAGCCATCCTGCACTTTCAGAAAAGCCCGCGTTCTTAAATGATCTCCCGGCAAAGGTTCTCGTGCCAGTGGTTCCAGATCAAATATCAAGGGTGTAATATGCAAAAAATCGGATACCAGATTGTCTTTGTTCTCATTTAATACAACATTCTCTACCCCTGGCAGGTTCAGTGCTGCTTGCGGCTCCAGAGTCGCCCAGCACCCGGTCGCAATAATTTGACCTGCCCCTTTATGGGCAGCCTGGCGGATTTTTTGTCGCGAGTCAGAGGCAGCTGCGCTGGTCACCGCACAGGTATTAACAATCACCAGATCTGCTTTGCCAGCATCGTCCACGACAATATGTCCTGCCTTTCTGAATTGAGCAGCCATCATTTCAATTTCACTCTGGTTGAGACGACAACCAATCGTATCAAAATAAACGTTCATAACAAAAACCTTATGGTTGAAAAACAGTTAGGTTATCAAAGAAAATATCCACACCAGGTTCTTCGAAACTGCCTGCTATCAACCCTACATCACCATGTGTAAAGCTGTTATCCTGGATGGAAAACTGGTTTTCTCCATTAATATCCAACTTCAAAAAATTATACTGACAGGTTACGACCAGATAATTAATGGCTTCGCCTTGACGAACGGACGGGGCAAATTCCATGGATTCGCTGTTGATCAACTGGTATACCCCTTCTTCCACTTTAATGATTCCGGCATAGCCATCACTGCTGATCACAAAAGCATAATAATTTTTTTCATCCTGCATTCTACAAATAACACCAAAGGTATTATTATCCGGTCCACCTATCTTAATGGCTTCCACTTCAAGCCGAACATCAGTAAATGTATATCCAGGTTTTGAATAGAAATCCAGATGCGGTTTGTCAACAAAAAAACGCAATCCATCCGCCTGATAAATCACGTAAGAGCCATTCTGATTCCATGTATTCCATCCACTTTCGGCGGATGAAAAAGTATCAGTGAATAATACTGTTCCCGATGGGGGAATCTCGGTTGTCTTTGGAAAAACCGCATCCAAAGCTGAGCAGGCGCTTAGCAAGATGACCAGGAGCAAAGAAATAATTATTCTTTTCATAGGAAAGATTTTAACATGATTTAGGGAATGTGCTCATGGGCTCAGGAATTTATTTGCCAATTCAATTAACGCTTCATTTTCAGCAAATTCGATGCAACGTTTCAAAAAATAAGTGGAAAGTTGTGTTTTATTCTGGAAATAAAAGAGTTGTCCCAAATGCAAATTTACCAATGCAGATTCAGGAGCTTCTTTATAGGCTGAAGTCAGGAAACGTTCTGCTGAAGTGTAGTCCTCCAATATTAAGAATAACCATCCCAGGGTATCAAAAGCTTCCCAATTTTTCTCATCAATTAAGAGAGCCTGTCTTGCAGCCGGTAAACCAATTTCTTGAATTTGAACCTTATATTCGCCACAAAACCTGGCCAGATTAATCCAATAATATGAATCACCTGGCGCTATTTTTGTAGTTTTTACATATGCCTGTAATGCTTTATCCACATCTCCCGCCAGGATGTACGTATTTCCCAATTCCTGTTGCCAGATCGCCTGCCCGGGCTCATCACTGGATAATTCCTGATAAATCTCCAGACTGCGCTCAAAATCATTCTGTGTCCGCCAATAGGATGCTAAAAATGCTCTGGTAAGGATCGATTTTGGTGAGATGCTCAGTGCTTTATTCAGAGCCGAAATGCCATCTTTTCCAGAATTGACTAATGCATTCCCATATAATGCCCAACCTTCCGCGTATTCAGGATCCAGACGCGTGGCATAGGCATAAGCAGCACTGGCATAATCCCATTCACCGATGGATGCCAATAAATTCCCGGATAAAACCATTTCAAACACAGGATTCTCTTCCTGGATGATTATTTCGATTTCAGGGAGGAGAGATTGAATTTTGCGATTGTTTGAGTTGGTTATGGTTTTTACGGATGCATCTGGTTCAAAAATAATTTGTGAATAAGCCAGAGGTAGAACAAGATCTTTATTTTCAGGATCGATTTCCTTCCATTTCAATAATGTCTGGTAGGCACCAAACCAATCGTTTTTCGATTGTTGAATCTGTACCAATAAAGGTAAATCTTCGGCTCTCAAATCTTTTTGATTAATAATCGTTTGCCAGGTGGCATAAGCATTCTCCAATTGATTGGCATCCCAATAAACCTGCCCCAGGAGAATTGTTTGTTCAACCGTCAATGCTGAGATCGAATCAGCTACTCGAAAAGAATGAATGGCGTCATCAAGGTCTCTGTTTTGGATTTGTTTTTCTGCTAATCTGATCCATAAATTGGATTGCCAGGGTTGTTGTCTCAGAATCGAATTTGCAATATCAATCCATTCTTCTGTTTGGGTTGCATTCTGGTTAAAATCCAAGCTTCGCCATCGTGATTCGATTGTTTTGGAATAAGGAGTTACATCCAGGTATACAGCCATCAGAAAAGGTAAGAATATGACAACAATGGAAGGTAATAATTGTTCCAATTTTCTCATCATATGATCACCTAACCTGTTCAGGCATTAAACCAGATCAAAAGCAGACTGGCATATTCTGCCAGCGTCTGACGCCATCCCTGTGATGAAAAATACCAGGTATGTGGTTTATACCAGCTATCTTCCACCGGATGAACCAGAACTTTTATTTCAGAATCCTTAAATTCACGGTTGAAGATCATCTGTGTGCGCCGGGTATGATACGGCGCCGTAATTACCAGAATCGTTGTAATTTTGCGTTGATTGGCTAAAACTTTTACTGCCATTGCTTCTTCGATGGTAGTGGAGGCCTCTCCGGCTGTGACAAACATGGAATCCGCTGGTACGCCAGCATCGATGGCGATGCGCATCAACTTTTCACTATAAGTCCTTCCTTCTCCTATATCTTCTGTATGTGTTTTTGTGATAACAAAATATTTCCCATATCCTTTTTCATACCATTTGATAGCTTCTTCTACCCGTTCACCCTCATCGCCACTGAGAACAACAATCGCATCTACCGGTTTAACGCGATCACCCACGATCAAATATGCACCAGCGCCAATCAACCCAACCCAGACAAGGATAAAAATAACCACAATGACGAGCAAGAATATGAGGCATCCCTGCAAGAATGATTTTGATTTCTGAGTTGAGTTTGGCATAGCGTTATTCATGCTTACGCTTTCTGTTTCACGTTCTCCAATGCCTGTTTCATACGCGCCAATCCTTCTATCGTCATACTGCGTGGGCATCCAAAATTGAAGCGCACAAAGCCCTCTCCACCAGGTCCAAATATCTTTCCATCGTTGAAAGCGACACCAGCATCCTGAAGGAAAAATTCATAAGGACTCTTTTGAATTTCTAAATCACTACAATCCAGCCATGCCAGATAAGTGCCTTCTATCGGTGTGATTTTAATATACGGGATGTTTATCTGGATGTATTCCACAAGCGCACGGTAGTTGCCCTCCAGATAAACTAATAATTGTGATAACCAATCATCGCCATGCTGATATGCCGCCAAAGCAGCTGTGTAGCCTAATAAGTTCACTTCCGGAACAATACCAGCACGAGCCAGTTTCAGCTTTTTTCGTAATTCGGGATTTTGAGCCACTGCAAAGGAAAATCCCAACCCCGCAATATTGTAGGTTTTACTGGGTGCCATTAATGTGATGGTCTTTTGGGCAATTTCAGGGCTGAGCGATGCGATCGGTCTATGTTGATAGCCGGGATAAACAATATCAGCGTGAATTTCATCCGAACAAATAAAAACATCTTTTTTCAGACAAATATCAGCCATCGATAACAATTCGTTTTTGGTAAACACTCTGCCAACGGGGTTATGTGGATTGCATAGCAAGAACATACTGGTATTTGAATCAATAGACCCTTCAAATTGGTCAAAATCAATTTGATACCTTCGGTTTATATCCATTTGCAGCGGAGCATCTTTCCTGTACGCACCGGCATTTTGCGGAGCTGATAAAAATGGATGGTAAACAGGTGGTTGCATCAGAACCTGTTGATCTGATTGCGTAAGAGCTTTGATGACCAGATTAAACCCATTCACAACACCTGGCAAAAATACGATATCTTCCAGTGCGATATTCCATTGATACAAATCACTCAGACGTTCTTTGATCGTTTCTTTTAAAGTCAGGTTCTCTGATGGATACCCAAAGACGCCATGTTTGACCCTGGCTTCCAATGCATCAATCACCGGTTGTGGCGATCGGAAATCCATATCAGCCACCCAAAATGGCAGGATTTCCTTACCATAACGATTCCATTTAATACTTTCGGTTTCTCGTCGGGGAATTATTTCATCAAAGTTATACTGCATAGACCCTCATAATCTCGTAAGAAATTTAGTATCCTTATTCAATTTCGGTACCTGGATACATATTACGATTATACTTTCAGTAGAAATGATTGTCGATGAGCCCTGACCATTAATGAAAAACAAAAAAATCAGATTGTCCTGTAAAATTAGAAAAAAAATGGATTTAACCAATGAATTTACCCAACATTAATTTACTTACCTCCCCTGCTTGGAAAGACTATGAATTGGTCGACAGTGGGAATGGATCCAAACTGGAGCGTTACGGTACTTATTTACTCAAGCGACCTGAACCAGAAGCGATCTGGAAGCCGTCCAAACCAGAAAAAGTTTGGAATCAACTCCATGCTGAATTTCTACCAACTGCCGAAAAGAATGGTGGACATTGGATTGAACATCGTCCGATGGAAGAACGCTGGAAGATGCAATATAAAAACCTGACATTCTGGGTGCAAAAATCTGCCTCACGTCATTTAGGCGTTTTTCCCGAACAAGCAGTGCAGTGGGATTGGATTCAACAGCAAGCCAGTATTCCGAATGTACGCTTAAATGTGCTGAATTTATTTGGCTACACCGGTATTGCGAGTCTGGCGGCTGCCAAAGCAGGTGCATTTGTTTCGCATCTGGATGCTTCCCGCAAAGTGAATCAATGGGGGCAGGAAAATCAGGCACTCTCCGGCATATCTGATCAATCCATTCGCTGGTTAGTGGATGATGCATTCAAGTTTGTCAAGCGTGAGATTCGCCGTAATAGCAAATATGATGGCATTATCCTCGATCCGCCGAAATTCGGCCGTGGGCCCAAAGGCGAAGTCTGGGAATTTTACAAAATTCTGCCTGATTTATTGGATAGTTGCCGGCAAATTTTGAGCGATAAACCCATCTTCGTTTTAATAACGGCATACGCCATCAAAGCATCCTCTTTGACCCTTTATTACGGTTTAGAAGAGATGATGCGAAAGCATAAAGGGACCACCTCAGTTGGTGAGGTTGTGTTAAGTGAAAAAACTGGCAAGAATGCCATCTCCATGGCAATTTATGGCCGCTGGACTTCAATCTCTTGATCAAAGGAATCACATCATGAGTACTCAAACTAAATTTGCAATTATTGGCGCTGGAGCGATGGGAGAGGCCATTATCGGTGGATTGTTAAGGCAGAATCTGACATCTCCGGAGAATATTCATGCATCCGAACCACGCCTGGAACGCTGTGAAGAATTGAAAGGTAAATACGGGATCATAACCTCAGCCCATAACCTTGAAGTTGTGGATGATGCCGACGTTGTCGTGTTAGCTGTCAAACCGCAAAAACTTGAAAAAATTCTGTCTGAACTATCCGGGCATATCCCCTCAAAAGCAGTGGTTGTTACCATCATTGCTGGCGCATCCATTGAGAAAATTTCCAAAGAGCTGGCACATGATGTCGTTGTGCGAACCATGCCCAACACACCCGGTCAAATTGGAAAAGGCATCACGGTCTGGTTCGCCCCTGCGACGGTTTCTGAACAACATCTGGAAAAAGCCCGTTTGATGTTGCAAGCCCTGGGTGAAGATGTTCAGGTGGATGAGGAATATTATCTGGATATGGCCACCGCTGTCTCCGGGACCGGTCCTATGTATGTCTACTTATTCATGGAAGCCTTCATGGACGCTGCCGTTCACCTGGG
>JAHYJK010000261.1 GCA_019429225.1 Anaerolineaceae bacterium | reverse complement strand
CGATCTACTACTGGATGAAGTAAATTTCCGCATCAAAGATAATGAACGGATTGGTTTAATTGGCCGTAATGGGATGGGAAAAACATCTCTGATGAAGCTGATTGATGGAGATTTGACAGAAGATTTCGGTATTATCTCACGTCAACAAGGATTGCGCATAGCTTACCTCCCTCAGGAAGTACCACAAGGATTATCCGGTAGTATTTATGAAATTGTAAAAAATGGATTGGCAGGCATGGCTTTTGATTGGCCTGAGGAAGAAATGGAATGGCAGTCAGATTTGCTGGTTCAAAAAACACTCAGTCGCATGCAATTAATCCCGGAGATGAATTTCGATGTTCTGTCAGCCGGGATGAAACGCAGGGTTTTATTGGCAAAAGGCCTGGTAGCGCAACCGCAACTTTTATTATTGGATGAACCCACCAATCATCTCGATATTCAATCCATTCTGTGGCTGGAAGATTTCTTAATGCGCTGGAATGGAAGTCTGATTTTTGTAACGCATGACCGTGTGTTCTTACAGAATTTAGCCACCCGCATTGTTGAATTGGATCGTGGCAAGATTTTTGATTGGGACTGTGATTACCCCACCTTTGTGCATCGAAAAGAAGCTTACCTGAATGCAGAACAGGCTCAAAACGCATTGTTTGATCGTAAATTGGCGCAGGAAGAGCAGTGGATTCGCAAAGGGACAGAAGCCCGCAGAACCCGTAACGAAGGCAGAGTACGAGCATTGCAAAAATTGCGTGATATCCGCAAAGAAAGGCGAGAAAAACCAGGAAAAGTGAATTTACAGATCCAGGAAGCTCGTAGATCTGGCAAGTTGGTGATCGAAGCTGAAGATGTCAGTTTTGGCTATTCAGATCAATCAGTCATAAAAGATTTTTCTTTTATCCTGCAACGAGGTGATAAATTAGGTATCGTGGGTCCCAATGGCTCAGGAAAAACAACGCTGGTAAATTTATTAATTGGAAACCTGCAACCACTCAAAGGCTCGATTGAATTTGGGACCAATCTGGAATGGGTTTATTTTGATCAATTGCGTTCTCAATTGGATGAGAATCAGACCCTGTATGAGAATGTAGCCCAGGGAAGGGATATCATCACCATTAATGGTCAAAATCGAAACGTATATGGATATCTTGAAGATTTTCTATTTTCAAAAGAAAGGGTTCATGCACCCATCCATATGCTTTCCGGGGGTGAACGTAACCGGTTGTTGTTAGCACGTTTATTTACGCTGCCTGCGAATTTGTTGATATTGGACGAACCCACCAATGATCTTGATTTGGAAACTCTGGAATTGCTTGAAAACTTATTGCTTGATTTCAAAGGCACATTTATTCTGGTCAGTCATGACCGCGCGTTTCTGAACAACCTGGTCACCAGTACGCTGGTATTGGAGGGCGATGGGTTGGTGCGGGAATATATTGGCGGGTATGATGACTGGTACCAGCAATCCAAAGAAAAAATGAAAAAAACCAACAATGATAATGATAAGACAATGCCAATCAATAAAAATCTGATCACTTCAGAGATTAGCTCGCCTAAAAAATTGAATTTCATGCAAAAGAAAAAATTGCAGGAAGAATTGAGTGATTTACCAGGGAAAATTGAATCATTAGAATCTGAATACCAACAAACGATTCAAAAAATGTCATCTTCAGAATTTTACAATCAGGAAGAAAAGATGATCACTGAAACTGCTAACCGGTTGAAATGGCTTGAAGATGAAATAGCGCTTACATATCAACGCTGGCAGGATGTCGAACATTGGCTTGCAGAAAATGAAAATTAATCAAAAAAGAGCGGGGATCATCCCAGCTCTTCTAATGAACAATCAAATTTAGATACGGGCAACCTCTATCTCTTCCAGTTCCTGCTTATTTGTTTCAGACGGATTCAGGAAGAAGACGATTGCGATGGGGAGCAAAATCACTCCTGCACCAACGACCCAGAACCACTCCATCGTGGGGAAGAGACTGAGTACATAACCGGTTAAGAGGGGACCAATGACATAAGAAATTCTGGCGATGGTAGTAGTCCAGCCCATGCAGGCACCACGTCGTTCGGTGGGAAAGACTTCCGGAATGTAGACGACGATCCATGTGTATGTAAAGGATGTGAAAAATCCCATCAAAACTGTGGCAACCGGTAACAAAAATCCCTGCGCAAACCCCATGACGACCAGAACGATGGAAAGTCCCAAACAACCGAAAATCAAAGCAGGTTTGCGCCCAATCCGATCCATGATCCAGCCACTTAGATATCCACCAATCATGGCTACGATCAGGGTCACCAACAGCACCATGGACCATTGATTCAGGGTATAGCCCTTGATGGTCATAAAGTAGTAACCAGCCCAATAATAAAAGAACTGATATGTCAACCATGCCAGCCAGATAGAAGAAGAAATAATAATGTAGCGGACGTCTTTCTTATCGATTACACCCAGACCGAAGAAATGATTCTTACGCGTGCCGTCTTTTCTTTCTGCCTTAACGACATCAAAACGGCTGGTTTCCTTCATAAACGCCCACATGATCAATACAGGCACCATGAAGATGAACATGATACCATACATCCATTTCCAGCTTAATCCCAGGGTATTCATCAGGAGGGGTGGAAATACTGCCTGTAATGGGATCAATCCGATGATGTAAACAATGGCGATATACTTGGCACGTTTTTCCGCAGGTGATTCTTCACTGACGGGGATTGTCCACATGTTGGAGACTGTCGCGAAGATTGCCAGTGTGTACATGATCATGAACCAGTGAATACTGGGGGTGAAATATAGAACGCCAAATGAGGCAAATCCCATGATCAAAATCAATAGCAATATGGAATATCGACGTCCAATAATATCTGTTAATCCATTTAATAAGACAATCAAGAATGTAAAAGCCAGATAGGCAGCCTCAAGATATGAGAAATTTGACGCTGAAATTTTGTACTCTTCGAGAATGTAGGGGAGAGCTGTGGTTTTAATCGTGGATAAATATTGATCCATGATTGCCACTAATCCCATGAAAATGATCATATACAACAGATAATTTCGACTGCGTGTCTTTATAGCAATACTGGGTTTTACACCCTGAGAGATTGAACTCATGTTTGTTTTCCTTCCTGATGATTAAATATAAAAAGACCTGTATTTCAGGATTTTTATTAAAAGGTTTGGCTCACAAATATCAATAAAACATCCTTGAATGGGTTAACCCTTATTTTCTGTTTTGGTTATGCCCTCTATAACCAAACAAGATAATTTTATCCCCAAATCTAAAATTTGCAAACCAACCAACCCACCAACCAACCCATTTTTAGAGAAGAAAAAAAGAATCAATAATAATATTACAACCGAACCATTATAGATGTTTTAAGTATGCCTCTGGACTATTCAAAAAACCTCTCATAATTTCCACGTGTTGTAAGTCATCAAATGCGATTGAGCGGATCGGGACTTCATCGAAATTGAGGATCTCTGCATCCGGGAACGCCATCAAAATGGGTGAGTGGGTAGCAATAATGAATTGGGCATTCTCTGCCACCATCTGTTTGATCAGGGTAATGAGGGTCAATTGACGTAATGGAGAGAGAGGGGCTTCCGGTTCGTCCAGTAAATACAATCCATTTGGGACAAAACGAGACTGAAATAATTGCAGAAAACTTTCTCCGTGGGATATGTGATTCAGTGTATCGGATTTATTCTGTTTCATTCCGTACAATTCACGTTGAAAGGGTGATTCTGCCAATTGCTGAGCCAATATGGAGCGATGACTGGTTTGTTTTTGCATTTCTTCAAGCTCTGCCTGCATCTGCGCTCTTAATTGAGCCATGCGCCGGGCATATCCAAAAAAATCTTCAGCCCGGAGAAAGAAACCTTTATGGGTACGTTTATTCCAGACAAGTTGAAGATAATTGGCTAATTTCTTTGCTGGTAGCATTGATTTGTCGTTCTGAATATTTTCACTACCAACTACGATTGATCCGATAGCCATGGCAATAGTTTCAATCAGGGTGGATTTCCCAGACCCATTTTCTCCAACAAAAAAAGTTACCGCTGATTGGAAGTTGATACTGGGTAAATGTTGAATCAAGGGCAAATTGAACGGATAGGATGAAGGTGAATCTTCGAGACTCTTGATGTGAACAGATCGTAAGTGAATCATAAATTGACCTCATAAAGATTGTACTTTATTTTCAATAACCGATTAAAAGGCAGGTACGGTTTTATTAATGTGCAATTTTCAGGCTCTGATACAATCAAAGGATATTGACCATCCAAGGAGGAAAAATGGCAGAACAATCTCAACCTTCAGACCAAAAAGAGAAGGAAACAAAACCACAGGAAATCACCTCAAAAACACAACACAGCATCATCATTGATGGTAATAAATTGGAATACACGGTTACAGCCGGTACGATTATTTTAAAAGAAGAAAACGTGGAAAATGGTGAAGTTGCCAAAGCCTCAATTTTCTACATTGCATACACATTGGATGGGTTTGAAAATTCAGCAGATCGACCGGTAACCTTCTCTTTCAATGGAGGTCCCGGATCATCTTCTGTCTGGATGCATCTCGGGTTGTTAGGTCCAAAACGGGTGTTGTTCGATGATGATGGCAATCCATTACCACCACCTTATAAACTGATCGACAACGAATTCACATTATTATCTCATACGGACCTGGTTTTCATTGACCCTGTCAGCACCGGTTATAGCCGTACAGTGCCAAAGGAAAAGCCTGATCAATTCCATTCATTGAAAAAAGATGTCGAATCGGTGGGAGAATT
>JAHYJK010000260.1 GCA_019429225.1 Anaerolineaceae bacterium | reverse complement strand
GGGCTGTACCGGAGCGTATGCGATTTGAATTTAGATAGGCCTGATTGAGCCATCTTCGGAGCAAGTTTTCTTGTGCACGGAAAGGTGTGACGATCCCAACGGTAGCATGTGTATACCCATTGTTGTCGAGTGCTTCAAGAACCCGGGGTAGCAGTTCTTGAATTTGCCGAAATTCAGCATGATTTTCAGCGCTACCGTTCTGTGGGCGTTCATATTCACCGCTAACATTCAACCAGCTCACTCCACCGCGGGTGTTGAGAAATTCTTTTGAGTACCCACGGCGGGTTAAATCCGTTTTTATGACGAGTTGACTGCCATAAAATTCCTCGTTAGAGAAAGTGATGATCCTGGGGTCGGAACGATAGTGTTCATCAAGTAAGATTGCACCGGGATGTCGGCCAACGCTTCTTGCGCCAATATCATACAAAGAAAGAGTGGTGTAAGAAAAAGCATCCAACCCCACACCATATTTTTCACCAATTTGGTCATTCAATTTGGCGTTCAAGCTAGCAACGTGGCGTAATTGATTCGGATCACCGATAATCACCACCTTTTTGGCGCGATACAATAATGGAATCACCGATGGTATATCGCATTGAGAAGCTTCATCGATGATTACCAGATCAAATAGCCCCGAGGATAAAGGAAAATTTGAACGGGCGGTAAGGTTAGTGATCGCCCAAATCGGGAACATTTTAATCGCATGCGGGAAATTCCTGCGTTCCTGATCCTTCAAGACTGAATATGCTCCTCCATCCCTTCCAAAGTCCAATTCATTCAATTGTCTAACCGCAGTAATATACTGTCCTGTGCCCACAAAAGTATCGTTAGGTGTCTCAGCAGCCCGTTTGAACCAGGTGGCACGCATCAGGTCGCCAGCCAGCTGGAACAAAGATTGGCTGGCGTTTTGATAGGTAGCAAAAGCCTGATCTTCCGGTGGCAATTTCTCTAATTGAGACTGGCTGTGGAAAATAACAGAATTCACCTCCCACATCACAAGTGCCAAGCGCCAAAGAAGTGCCCAATCCAAGATCTCTTGTTCGGTTAAGTTCTCATGCAGATCAAATGTGCCTTTCACTTCGGAGAATTCATCCAATTTTTGAATGGACGAAATAATTGTCAGCAATTCTTCATTTTTGATAAAAAACCTGATGGCTCTTTGGTGATGCCCGATTAATTCAGCTTCAAATTTTTCTGCTGTTTGTTCAATTTCAAATAATGCATCTTTCAATAGATCGATGGATAAATCAGCTACATTCAGCCGAACAAATTCACTTGTGATTTCCTCAGGTATTGATCGCTTCAAATCAGTTTGTTGTGATGATAACTCCTTGATTTTTTCTTGGAGCGTTTTTTCTTTTTGTAGCAAATCTCCTGTTGTAACGATTATGTTCAAAACCTGTAAACTTTCAGCCACATAGTCCAAATCATCCCCATTGCTGTTGGGAAGCATTGTTTTGAAACCAATTTCACTCTGCATTAATTGAAGTTGTCTTTGCAAATGTTTCAGAGGTTTGATAAGGTTAAGGGAATTGAGAATCCGTTGAACCCAAGAAAATCGATTGTTTTTTATCTGATCAAACTTATTTTGCATTTCTTCTATACGTTGCCGATATGAATGAAGCTCTTCAGCAGATTTGTCAGATATTTCCAGAACAATGCCGTTTTGCTCGTCATCAAACTGGTTACTATTCACTTCAATTTGTTGTTTTATCTCACGGTGTTCTTTGGCCAGATCATCCAGAGCCTTCTTTATCGACAGGATCTTTAAGATGTTCCCCCACAGGAGACAATACTCTTTTACTTCTCGTATGGAAGCGAAGTCTTCTTTTTGTAGCAAACCCCCCGCAAATTGTCCCCACTTTAACTCATATTCCACAAAAGGTCTTAAGCTAGATGTCTGGTTTTCTTTGTTGCTGAATATTTCTCGTATTTGACCAATCAAATGTTGGCGGTGATGATTCAACAATCGGAAATTTTCTGATAGTTCCGATAACACTTCCAGAATACGAGACTTTTCACGCTCATTAAAAGGAAAATTCATCTGGTTGAAATTTTCGCGCCAGGCAAATGGGATACGGTCCAACACTTCTTCTTTTTCAGTCTGATAGGATTGCAGCTTCCCCAATAAATCTCTGACCTGTTGCAAAGTGTCATGTGATGTTTGAAGGACGATCTTTCCTTCCTGATATTTTTGTTGAAAACCAGAAAGATCCGGTTTATGGATCTGATTTAATGCGCTTTCCATCTGATCCACAGCCCGTTTGCGATTTTCTCGAGAACCGGTGCGAATTGCGCCTTGAAAGTTAATTTCACCCTGCAAGCGATCCATGACCACATCCACAGCCTTGTTGTTATGGCTGGCAAACAGCACGGTTTGTCCCTGTAAATAGGCCTGGGCTATTAGGTTGAGCACCAATTGCGATTTACCCGTCCCAGGCGGACCGGTGATGATGGTAACCGGGTGCTCGGCAACTGCCTGGGCTGCTTTGCGCTGCTGAGTATTGATGTCGGTGACATAGAATTTCTGATCCTGGATAAAATCCGGAGCTGGTGTATGGTGGTGTTCCGGCATTTGGTTGAGCAACCCGGGTAGAATTTTGGGTACTTCTAACCAGTTGCTGGTGCCCCGTAATTCGGCCAGCTCCTTAATTAAATTTCCGGTAAATCGGCTATCCGCCCAGAAGAACCCGGCACCAGCATAGATGGAATAATCTGTGATGGCATTAATAGAATAATCTTCATGTGAAAAAATTGGTAACGGGCGCGTTAATCGTTCCGAAAGGGTGTTAACCACATATTTCTCAAGATCCATCAAACTCGGTTCGCGATTTAAGAAATTATCATATTCGTCAATAAAATCACTGACTTCTTCAGAAGAGAAATTAAGTTTGAGCAGACTGGCATAACTTAAGCATACTTCTTCCGGTTTTAAAACCAACCTGTCTCTCAATTTATGATCAATGTTAATCGGGACAAACAGGAGCGGTGTAATTTCACCTGCGCTCAGATTCACGAAAGAATTCCCAAAACAAAGTTGCTGGTTTTTTTTGTTTCTGGAATCCAAAAAATTTATTAATCGTTCATCCATCTGATCATATCTGAATTCGAGGTAATTTGCTGCTGAGAGAAAAGAGTACGCTTCTGAATCAGCCATTCTTAAGAGGTACAAATCCTTTTTATAAAAACTGAATTGGTGCTGATATTCGTAATTCAGACAATCCCGGTAATAGGAAAGCAGAGCCTGCCAGTTTTCGGTGGAGGATACCTTAGAAAATGGGGGAACCCGTGTTGATGAATTAATAGTATTTGGGGTAGGCACAGGCACCGCTTTGGGACGCGGGGTTGGATTGTCAGACAGTGATGGGTTTACTGGAGCAGCATGAATCGGTTCAGGAAATGGTTCACGGCTGATTTCCACAATGTTGCGAACTTTGAAATTACGTTCTTCTCTGCGCAAATGACAATATGCTAAAACCTTATCTGTTTCCACCCATTCCAGGGGGCTGATCATGCGTTCGCTTAAGTTACCGTGATAATCCCGATAGCGAATGTAAACAGGGGATTCTTCCTGAATGGCTGTGTTGATGATGTACATAACGGTGTGGGTATCAGTCATTTTAATTTCCTTGTTTGTTTTTTGGAGCTTTTTTTGAATCTTGTGTGTCATCGATTTCGACGTTGAAGCCATGCAGATTTGAAGCCTGGTTTTTATAATAATATCTCCAGCGCTCATACTCTTCCTGGTGTTTTTTTTTCAATTCTTCGCTACTTAATTTATCTTGAGTTTCAGTATCTTTTTGGAAAATAGTCTCTTTAATAACAGTTTTTTCATTTCTTGAATAAGAATTTAAATAATTATCTTCTTGATATTCTCTTTTATTACTTAAATCAGTATCTACATAAATATCTTCTTGGCATTCTTTTTTATTTTTGACATAACCCTCTTGATTTTTAGTGTTTCCCTTGGATTCTTTTATAATAAAAAAAACCATCAAAAAAAAGAAGAAGCCGCCGACTAATAAAAATAATAAATCTTCCATATTTACTTTTCCCCAGATATTTCGTAACTTCTTATTACAAAACCAATACTTCTTTCATAATTCCGTAAATTATTGGTTTTCATCATTGTTCTCCAATACTGAATTAATGAACTTATTATATTAAATCTAAATCATCCAAATCTCATCCTATCTTCTTCCACTCCACATTCTTCCCGGGATGCTTCTTCTCATGCTCTTTCACATCAAAATGCATCTTCAGCCCCCCACACAGGGAACACTTATAAAACCCATACGCCAACTGTTCCTCCTCCGCCTGCGGATTGGCAGCGGCGAAATCCAGCAGTGGAGCCGGACCGGGCTGGGGTTTGGGTTTGGGTGGGCTGACTTTCGCTTCGCGGGTGGCTGCCGGGGGAATCTGGCTGGTCAGGGGGTTGGCAGGGGCTGGCTGGATGATCTCTGGCGATGCTTCATGGGTAAAATCTCTCTCCACCGGCAACTCACCACTGGCTTCCAGACGATCCCAGGCTTCCAACACCAGACGGCGGGTGCGGTATTCGCCATACTTGCGGATTTCTTTCTCTTTCAATACCCGGAAGGTTTCCCCGGGGAAATCCGGGCCATACACATCCTGCGGATCAAGGATATAGCGAAGTTCGTCGCGACTCAATCCGTAAAGTTTGGCATAATATGCATCTAATTCGGCGCGTAAAATGGCGCGGCGCTCTTCATCCCAGTAGAAGGGTTTACCACTATAGCCCATATCTTCCGCAAAAGGTTTTAGGTCGTA
>JAHYJK010000259.1 GCA_019429225.1 Anaerolineaceae bacterium | reverse complement strand
AATAGCCTCATCCGTCTACTGGTTAATTGGTTTCCGGGTACTTCAAGCAATTGGAGCTGTACTGATGATGGCAATTGGTACGGCGATCGTCACAGAAGCATTCCCCTCAGCTGAGCGTGGAAAAGCTTTAGGAGTAATGGGTACGATGGTATCTCTGGGAATCATAGCGGGTCCAACAATTGGTGGGATCATCCTGCAATCGCTCTCCTGGCATTGGTTATTTTTTGTCAATCTGCCTGTGGGACTGATTGGTTCATTAATGGTATCTTTGTATGTTCCCAATGATAGCAGACGCACCAAACAACAGTTTGATTTTGCTGGAGCAGGGGTCATGTTTTTGGTGATGATCTGCTTGCTTTTTGGACTATCTATCAGTCAGGAGCGGGGTTTCAATAATTTGACAGTAGCTGGCTTGTTGTTCACAGCATTGATTGCCCTGGTTGTTTTTCTCCTGATTGAAAGTAAAAGTCCGAATCCGATGATAAATTTGCTTATGTTCCGTAACAGGCAATTTTCGATCAATCTGATCACCGGTTTTTTGGTCTTTGTTTGTACTGCTGGAATGACTCTGCTCTTTCCGCTCTATCTACAAAATGTGCTTCAATATGGGTCTGGACAAACTGGATTAATGCTGGCAGTAACTCCGATATTTGTGTCCGTCGTGGCTCCTCTCTCAGGTGCTCTGTCAGATCGAACCGGTTCGCGCCCGATCACCACTTTAGGACTTCTCATTATTATCATAGGATTTTTTGGTGTAAGCACCCTGTCTGAAAATACAACAACGCTTGGCTACTTAATACGCTTTATTCCCATTGGAATTGGTATCGGTCTATTCCAGTCCCCGAATAACAGTGCAGTCATGGGTTCAGTAAGCCGAGATAATCTCGGTGTAGCCTCAAGTCTTCTTTCGTTAACACGCACATTGGGACAGACTACAGGAATTGCAGTGTTAAGTACAGTCTGGGAGAACCGGGTGGCATTTTATAATGGTGGTTTTTTGGAATTTGGGGCGACATTCGCACCGATAAAAGCACAGGTAGCTGGTCTACAGGATACAGTCTATCTTTCAATCGCACTTCTCATGCTGGCACTATCGATTTCCATTTGGGCGTTGATTGAATTTGTGAAACTAAAAAAACAAAATCAAATATCAATCAATTAATAGACCTGAACATAATTCAGCCTTGTATTTAATAGGTGGTTTCTCTGGCTTATGCGAGTCAGAACCCGCACTGATCAGTTAGAGGTGTTCCTGAGCATATTCCAGATACATCGCTCTCTGGTCCGGCGAATGTTTTGGATGATAGACCTCCAGCCCGTCTATCACTTGACCATGCCAATTATGTTATGCATCATTGACCAGCACGATGCGGTAGCGTGCCTTGTTCTCTTTCACGATCTGGAGGGCAGTGTTTACCTGAGACATTGGCATCAGTTCAACCATAGGTTTGATGTTATGATCCTGGGCAAATGAGAGCATGGTGCGCATCCTGGAGGGATTCCCGATGAGCGAGCCTGTGATTGATAGTTCATGTGCCACGAGATTGGTCGAATTGAGTTCAATATCCGGGAACCCCAGCATTACCAATTTCCCTCTTTTCTTCAAAGACATCAACAGCTGCGACCAATGGATCCCGTTGTTCGCCGTGCAGAATAGCAGATCATAACCATATTCAACCTGTTGCATGCTACCCCTGTCATTGGAAAGAATGAAATGGTTTGCGCCAAATCCAAGCGCCTGTTCCTGCTTATCTGGTGAGGAGGACATGGCTGTGACCTCACAACCGAAAGCATGGGCGAATTGAATGGCCAGATGACCCAGTCCTCCCACGCCGAGGATGGCAACCGTCAGGTCCGGTCTTGTTATGTGTGTCTGCATTGCTGAGTAGACTGTGACTCCGGCGCACATGAGTACTGCAGCAACTTCAGCCGGCATGGAAGAAGACAGCGGGTAGACAAACCGGTGATCTGCGACAACAGATGTAGAAAAACCTCCATAGGGCACCATAACCGTCGTATCCTCTATCTTCATACACAGCTGGGTCTCGCCCTTCTGACACCATTCACATTCACCGCATGAGCGAGCCTGCCATCCGATACCAACCCGATCGCCTTCCTTCAGGTTGGAGACTTGGGTGCCAACTTCAGAGATGAACCCCACGATCTCGTGTCCGGGTACAAAAGGAAACGGGGTGATCCCATAGTAATCGTTGATGGCCTGGATATCCGTGTGGCACACACCACAGTGCGTGACAGCAACCTGAACATCGTGTTCACCGAGTTTGGGAGGAGCATAGGCAAACAGATTAAGTGCACCACCGACTTCTTTTGTTGCGTAACCAACTACTTGGTTGGTCATAATAATACCTGCCTTCCTAATTATGTAACTTGCAAAAGTAAATTGATGACTGCTTGATTTTAATGTATGGCATATTGATGGTCTTAAGTTTTGTAGCATAGGCAACCTTAATACCTATATTAATCATTGAGACCAGATTATTCAAGCTATGCAAGCAAATTTGATGGCATCTCTCTGTTTCGCATAATTATTGAAAAGACACTAATTAGCTAAAAAATATTAAATATTTCCCGACAAAATTCGTTAACGAAAAAGGAAAGGAAGAATGGAGTAACCTGTCCAAAAAATGGGGATCAGGTTTAATAGAAAATGCGGGATGAAGGTAAATATCATATGATTAGATTTCCGCCAGACCACCAGATGCAGAAAACCTGAAACACTGGTCAACAGGATGAATAACACACCAAAAACCAGTTTTTCATCGACGGTCGTTAGAAATTTGGCCCAGTACATCGTATGGATCATGCCAACGAAAGCAGAAAATAAAATGAGTCCAACCAGACGATATCCTAAATTTTGCTTTGTAGGAAATAAATCCCAGGCTTCAAAAATGTATATCCATAATAATTGCTCACTCGCCGCATTCATTGGTGCCCAAACAAGAGCTGTGAACATAATTCCGGTTAAATTACTACCTGGAAAAGTATTTCTGGCCAGATAGGCACATATCAGGCTACTGATAATAATGCCCACATTAATATAAAAAAAGATCGTTATACGTTTTGGGAATGGATTGAAATATCCTGTTGAACGACGGCGCCATTTGACCAGGCCCCATGCCAAACCATAATATAGAAGCATTGGAATTAGTGCACCGGTTAATCCGTAAAGTTGCCCAGCGATGATGGGTAATAAAAACGCAATCAGCGCAGATAATCCCAGGTCAAGTTTTTTGGGTTGCCATTTCGCAACAATTCCAGAATTCATATTTGTTTCCATGGAGCTCCTTTGTACTGGCAGACTACAATCCAGAATACTCTCTCTTTTTTGAACATCCTCCATTTTATCAGACTAATCTGAGATTGAATCAACCTTGGAATTTGATAAGTTCATATCCTCATCCATAACCGAAAGTGGAAAAATCAACCTACATCAGCGGCAGAATCATCGGGAATATACGGAATTAGCCCTCTCCGGAATGCTTCTTCTTGAATGGAACGTGGTAAAGACCTGGCATCAACAATAAAACCATTGACCGAAATCATCCAGACCATGGGGAGCTTATCGACCAAATCAGGCAACATCCATTCGTGGCTGAAATGGTTGATATGGAACAATTTCCGAATTTGATTGGCTTTGTTAGAGCCGGTACTGGTTGCCACACCAAACCAATCACATAACTCATCTGCTTTCAGCATGATATCTGGATACATTGCTTTTCCGTCAAAGGTTGTTTGTGACCTCCCTAAGGCTGAAAGCAACATCCCTACATCCCTGACACCATCATCTCCACCGATAAGCGGCTTTATTGATGACCAACAACCTGATGTGGTACATAAAGTTCTTCCAGATACGATACTTCTTCCTGTGTCAGCTTGACAGATAATGATCCAACCGCTTCATCCAAATGCGAAATTTTGGTTGCCCCGATGATCGGCGCGGTTACTGGTTCTTTCTGTAATAACCAGGCGAGGGCAATTTGACTGCGGGGCACGCCATATTTGTTAGCGAGTTCTGCCACCCGCTCAACAACCAGTTGGTCTGCGTCAGAAGTGGAATCGTATTTTCCCTTGGCGATTTGATCAGTCTCCGCGCGCAGGGTGGATTCGGATGACCACTCTCTTGTCAATCTGCCGGATGCAAGTGGGCTGTATGGAATCAGACCGATCTTCTCTTCACGGCAGAGTGGCAACATTTCTCGCTCTTCTTCACGATAGATGAGATTTAGATGATTCTGCATGGAAACGAATCGAGTCCACCCATGTTTCTCGGAAACGTACAGCGCCTTCTGAAATTGCCATGCCCACATGGCAGATGCGCCAATATAACGGGCTTTTCCTGCCCGAACAATATCGTTTAACGCTTCCATCGTTTCTTCGATCGGAGTTTCATAATCCCAGCGGTGAATTTGATACAAATCCACATAATCCGTTTGAAGACGCGCCAAACTTTTGTTGATTTCACTCAAAATTGCTTTGCGAGATAAACCTGAGCCATTGGGGCTATCTGACATTTTTCCAAACACTTTGGTAGCGATGACGACTTCATCCCTTCTGGCAAAGTCTTTTAAGGCACGACCCAGAATCTTTTCACTGACACCAATCGAATAAACATTGGCAGTATCAAAGAAATTGATCCCTGATTCAAGTGCTTTTTGAATGATGGGTCGGCTGTTGTCTTCATCCAGCACCCATTTATGAATCCAACGGGTTGCATCCCCAAATCCCATGCAACCCAGGCAAATCCGCGAGACTTTCATTCCTGTTGAACCTAGTCGAGTGTAATCCATTGTTTTTACCTTCCTTTAAAAACCATAAACTGATACGTGTGCTTTGCTGTGAATATCAAAAGGAGAGCGC
>JAHYJK010000258.1 GCA_019429225.1 Anaerolineaceae bacterium | reverse complement strand
GAACACATCCCCCATATCGTTGACCACTTTTTTCAACACCCTGACCGAAATTAATTTTCTGCTCACAAGATTTCCCCTTTCCTAAAAAGAAAGTGCCTCACCGGATATGATTTGGTGTAAGACAACACCAGTCCATATTCCGGTTCAACCGACCAGCGATGCGCCTATGAAGCGACAAATCCAACAAAATAACTAGATTGATAAACATATTGTACATCTAGTGGACCGCAGGGCGTCTTGGGGGCGGAACCTCAGCTGTGGCTATCCAGGCAAAGCAACACGCTTCAATTTATGCACGACGCACATTCAGGTTTCAACGGAGACCTGTGAGGAACCAAGCCTAAGGTTAATCTTGCCTTCAAGGACGGATAAAACGCACCCGTCGTTTAGTAAAATCAACCGATTCGACCTTCCAACCTGCATCCTGCCATGCATAGGCTTGGACATGGGGACCGTTCACTTCATTTGCCCACCAAGCAGGATAATTAAAGGCTGAATAGGGAAGATCTGACTGGAGAATGTCATTGATCTGATCAAACGATAAAGTAATGTCATTACTCGAAGGCGATATTCTCTTCAGATATGCATTTAAGGGATCGTATTTTGCCATTCATCCTCCGAAATTCTGAGTTTTTTGTGGTGGACGCTAAGTGTAAGTGTAAATCATCGAACCAAACAATCAGAAAGAAAGCACACTGGGCAGTCCATGGATTTGGTCATAGTTATTAAATTTTGCTATCAGGGGCGCTTCATTTTTACAGTGGGGGTTATAATGGATACCCTTATCCTGAAATGCACCCACAATGCCAGGTTGGTTGTGTAGATGAATGCTCATTGCCGCTTCTAATCGCTCCCTGAGCCGTTTATCGCCATCTATTGGTGCGACCCAAAATCGGTATATACTTGCCAGCTTTTTAATGACTGGCGCTAATTCATCAAAATGGTCCAAAAAATCTGAGATCGTTGTCCTCTGGGTAGCGTCATAGCGACCAGGCCAAACCTGGATCTTTTCCCCACGCAGGAACGCATTTGGCTCATAGAGATGATACCCCCCAGACGCATGCTGTAAGAAATGCTCTGCCAAACGAGAAGAAAACCAGCGACCCGTTTGACCAATGTAATACACCAGATCCTTTTCCTGATAGCTCACAGAGCAAAAATACACCCCCGATTGACGGCAAGACGGAGATTCAAGTATCGAAGTTTTACCTTGTTCGCAGACCCAATAAAACGGACCTTTGAATGTGATATCGATCACGTCGCACTGATCAGCTAATTTATTCTCTACAGTTCCTTCGCTCATATTAGCTTTCCTTCTCGACTAACGCCCCACAAATTTCTGATATCTCACAGCTCAAGTGGGTGCGTTATGGAGAGAATACCTACCCATACTTAGTTATCATAAGAATCATAAGACTGAGAGGCTGGAACCATGAATGAATAATTTCCATGTCTTGGACAATTCCAGGTTTCTCTGTACATCAACAAATAACTCCCGTATTCCATCATTTCTGAATACGGACCTACACGTCCAACATATCGATCCTCAAATCGACCATACCAACCACACACAGGACAACCCCGGTTTTTTGGATTTTCTCGCCCGCACTTTTTGCATTTGAAATAACTAAAAAAAGAAAATCTCATTACAGACCAGGAATTACAGTTGTCACACCAACGATCTTTGCCGATAATTGATTCTGACATCCAATGAAAAATGAATACAATACCTAGTAATATAAGAATGATAAAAAAGCAACCCATAAATATTAGTTCCATCTATCCTCCATAAACTCAAGTAAATAATTGGTAGGTTAATATATATTCCTCAAAATAATTAAAAAGTACTCTTTCTATTACGCTAATAATAAGAATAATGAAGGAATCTAAACTACCGCGTTTTTTTCCATATCAAAAAATTGACCTTCGCCCAATAATTATTCATTTTCTGATACCCAATCATCTTCATAGTTATAATAAACACCACTCGGGGCGATAAACAGGAACATATAAGGGTGTTTTCAACATGGGGATATGCCTGATTGGCGATTCCCAGCATAACGATCAGGGAAATCAGTTGTTTGGTGATAGTGTTGACCTTCAACAAATGGGACTTCAAAAATGGGAGCAAGTGGCTGTTTTTCACTAGCCATTACAAAACCTTTCTTTTACTCAGATAATTTTTACACATATCATTACTTAATTCTAACAGCTTTATTCAGATATCAATTGTGGCATATGGAAATTACTTTAGAGAACAGCAACCGTTCACCAGCTCTCATGAAAGGAACTTAGTACCGCCTGGGCGCCTGGTGGCTAGAAGTCCCCAAGGTTGTGGCGGACGTGTTCTACTTTGATCTGGCGTCCCTGACGTCGACTAGAGTGTGAAATCGACAAGTTTAGAACAACCTTAAGTGTTTGCTTCAGTAAACAATGTCTTTGAATTTTCGACTAAATCTCCAAAGCATGTGCCCGAGAACCGATCAAACTTTACCTGTGTAACCTTCATATAACGCCAATCATGACCTGTTTGATCAGATATTTTTATACACCATAATGTGACTGCATGTTCTTTGAGGGCAACATTCGCATCCTCACGCCCTTTTGTCTCAAGAATCCAGAACACCTCCTTGCCATCAACATTCTGGACTGCTAAGAAGTCTGGATAATAGAAACGAATTGCACCAGACTCACTGAGGTAATCCACCTTAAAACGGGTGAAAGATTCGGCTAAAGCAGCAAACGCTACAATATCTGGGGCGTTGTCAAGGAATTCAGCAAATCTTTTTTCTAAATTATTGAATATGGCACATTCATTGAATATCGTTTTCTTACAACGAACTCTTTGGCGACGCCATGTAAATGGAATTGTCTGCGATAACTTAAACGAAGAATCCTCAAACTCTATCTCTCTCAGCTTTACACCATATTGTCCAATTTCTCTGCTTAAATATTTTGCGATTGCATCGCTAACGATCGGTTCGCAAAGATGTTGTTTAATTTTGTCGCTTTCAGGATCGACTTCTGTACCAAAACACTTATAATGAACATAATCCTTAACGATTTTGTAAAGCTGGTTAAAATGACCGGTTATTGATAGATTCTCTGCCAATTGGTTAGTAATATTCCTAAGATGGTCCATTGCCAATAAATCAATATCCTGATTGACACGCCCTGAATGAACGGATGTGCCGGTAGTCACAAATTCAAGTTCAATATTGATTGCATACTCTTCGGGTAATTCATTAACATTAAATATTGGGCGAAATTCTTTATAATTTATCTCATCTAAGTTTCGATACTCATGCATATATTGTGGTTTTGTTAACGGGATAGCAATATCATATTTCAGCTTTGAGTGCACAACCTCAATCTTAACGGGCTTCGGCGGTGCTTCACCTATGGTATCAATCCCGACACCTTCCAATTCCAGTGTACGGACAAAATCCTCAAAGGCTTGGGTGCCAATGACCTCCAGAGTTTGCCTTTTGTCGGCACTGGGGCTTACATTAATCATCTGCCTGAGACCACGGCCAATTGATTGTTCAGGCAAAATTTTTGCACCAGATGAAAATGGACGCAACCCCAAAATCACAGTGACATTACGAACATCCCAACCTTCTCGTAGCATTAAGACACTGACAATGATCTTAACTTTACTTTCTGGCTTGTCCACTTCTCTCGCAGCTTCTCGAGCTTCATCAAGATCTTTCTTCGTGAGGTTACCTTTTGTGTCTGTATGAATGACAAGAACTTCTTCAGGTGTAAGATGGGCTAGTTTCTGAATTTTTTCACCAATGCGGTCAGCAAAAGAGGTCCTTTCCATCATAATGAATAGAATTGGCTGTTTTCGCAACCCTTTGAAAACTTCACAATGCTCTCTCCATCGGTCTACTGCCACCCTGATCCAGTCCTGGTATTTAAACCAAACATTGGAAGTTACTACATGTTC
This sequence comes from Anaerolineaceae bacterium, assembly GCA_019429225.1. Taxonomy (GTDB): domain Bacteria; phylum Chloroflexota; class Anaerolineae; order Anaerolineales; family Anaerolineaceae; genus UBA6170. The sequence goes on along the minus strand of JAHYJK010000258.1, from coordinate 929 downwards.
AGGATCAGGCTTGTTCACTGTTTTTACAATCAGAGGCGCTTTTACAACATCATCTTCGATTGCCTGTGCAAGAGGATAATCGACGATTACCCAGGGATAATATACGCCAGCTTGGTTCTTGGGTGTGGCAGAGAAATCCAGCCACATTGAGAGCCCCTGCTTGCCTTTTGCTTTGAGGTTATCGTTTAGGGTAAGAAGGGTTTTATTCCACTCCAAATTATCGTCATGTACATGGTGAGCCTCATCATTGATGACCATCAGATCTGGCACTTGCATGATGCGAGATAGCATCGAGGTTTGATAGGAAGCCAGATCTTTATTAGGTGCCTGACCTAAAATTGCATCGAGAGCATTTTGAGGCTGCCAGTCCTCCTCTTTTGATTCATAAATTTGCTGAATGTTGATGAGAAAGAGATTTTCATTTGGATTAGGCTGAGCGCTATCTCCACGTTTGATAATTTTCAGATTCCAGCGTTTTCGCCATTCTGGGGGTATGAGAGGATTATCATAGAAAATGCGGCTGCTGGCAAAATCTCGCTCTAAGCGTTCGTACACAATAACATTAGGCGCTACAACCAAGTAATTAGCCGGAAACCTGGAATCTACCTCATTTACTCGATTCATAAATGCCCAAACGATAACCATGGCCATGACAATAGTTTTACCAGAACCCGTCGCCATTTTAAAAGCTGCACGCAGCAAGTTTTCCTGGGGCAACTCGATTTTGACATCTTTATCGATGTCAGGCACATAATGCTGCAACTCGCGATTACCATCAATGTTCTGATAAATACTGAAGGGCAGCGGCATCATACCCTTTTTAGGTTCTTCACCAAAGCGAGAAGCAAAATCAGCAAAATCCCTGAGATGCAATATTTCGTAAAGATAGACAAGAGTCTCCAATGCTTCACGCTGGCACCACCAGAACT
>JAHYJK010000257.1 GCA_019429225.1 Anaerolineaceae bacterium | reverse complement strand
GAATCAAGCAGGGCATAATTTCCAACGAGCGAAACCGTTGCAGGTTTATAGATCATGGCAACTTTAATCTCATCTTTGCCAATCACACCAGTGTCTACATAGGAATAGACATTCTCGCCAAGCGCTTTATTTAATCCGGAAACCAGATCCCGGATCGCTGAGGAGTTATTTTCGATCTCGATCAATCCTACGATGTCAGCGTCGATCACCATTAAAGCTGCTATGACTTTGTCACGTTGACGATTGAATTCTTCTGTTGTATCAGCTCCACGACTTCTCAGGGTGGTGAAATAATTCATGACATTAAAACTGGCAACTTTTATAGCCCCACCAACATCAGCCGGTTGCTCTGGGCGAAGGTTGGATTGGATGTGCTCAGCGCCCAGTACAGGTTGAATGCGGTATTCATTCATGGAGAAATCTAAAATGCCGGTTACATTTCTCAATTGATCTCCTCCACGGAATAGGTTTTCCAAATCGAAAATTGTTCCCACAGGGTGGATGGCAGGATCGGGATTTTGGATCGTGCGCCCATCGTCCAGGATGATTCGATCCAACAGGAAATTAGCTGCTGCCTGGAAATATTCTGGAGAACCAGGCTCATATTGGCTGGTAGGGCTGAAGTGGCGGTTGGAGGTGAGAGTCAATTCACCGTAGCGATCGAAATTGTAATATTCCGAGATGATCAGGGCTTGAGGAAATGTAACCAGCATCCCTTCGTATTTTTCAAAATCGCTGCGCTGATTGACCGGTAAGGAGAGCGGCGTGGCAGCAAGCTCTTGCGGAACTCCACAAATGGTGAGCTGGCTGATTTCTGAAAGCTGGGTTCGAGCGTAATATTCATCCACTTTGCCGGTAACCTGCACTGGTTGACCAACCAATAATGCCGGATCATTGTAGTAAACAAAAATACCATCAGAAGTTAACGCATTCTCATCACCATTCGCATCCTGTAAATAAAAACCATTCAATCCTCCAACTGAAAAATTAGCGGTCACAATGCCACTCAAGGTGATGTTGCTTTGTCCGTTAAACGGGCTGGTTGATCCAGTCCCCTGGATTTCACCAATTTGGTGTGTATCAGGTGTGAAACAGACTGTTGGAGCCACTGTGACAGGTATTGTACATCTGGCAGTTTGCGGTTCGGGATCATCATTGGAAAATAGTAGCTCTATATTGTAAATTCCCCCTGGTACGTTCTCTGCGATGAACAAAGTGCCGGAAAGGACACCACCGATTTCGATAGCAGGTTGTATCTCTTCAAGTGTTATACCCATAACGGGGGGACTCTGAAGAGTTGTTTCCACCACTCTTCCGTCCAGATCTGTGGCTGAGATCGTCATCGACTTAGGAATTCCTTCATATGTAAATAGACTGGAAGGGCAGGTAGGTGTTACGGGGTTGGCATACGGGTTATGACAATTACCAGAAATTTCAATGTCGTCTATTCCAACCCATTCATCATATCCAACAGCATTGGCAGTCATAATGCGAATTTCCAATTTGGGTTGATTGTTTGTATCACCTGGGAGAGTGACATCCACAGGTGTTACTTTATTAGCCAACCCTGGTCCGGTGGTGGCATCCGGTATGAATGCCTCCGGTACATTGCTGAAATTACCAGTTCCACCTGTACGATAATGCATGGCTACCGGTTGGATAGCATTATCACTTGAGCCGTCCAGATCTTTGACTGTGTATTTCACTCGAATATCCGAGCAGGTGGTTGTATCCAGGGTGATTTTTATATAAGGAGCATCAGCTGTGCCGGATCCACTTAAAGCAATAGTCTGGTATGTTGATTCAAATTCGGTGACGCCACCGGTGGTGAATGTGTTGGGATTGAGAAAGTTTGCATTGACATCCACAACGCCAGGGATATCATCCTGTAGTATTGTTTGTGGGTCGCTGCCATCGCTATTGGTTAATCCATCTCCTCGAAAACCAATAATATTGTCAACCCCTGACCAATCATCTTTGGTAAAAATCAAACCGGGATCAGACCAGTCTTGATAGAAAATTCCATCGGATAGCTGGTGGAAAGTCGCATCCAGATGAGGTTGTGCGTGTATATTTATAAGTTGTTGATTCGAATCAACGAATTGAAACATGAGAAAAGTAAACAATATCGAGCGAAGGAAGATTTTCATCATTATTCCTTTTAGATTGAGAATCAGGATGTTGAATAATCGCAGTATTGATTTATCGACAGTAATGTTAGATACATTCGAGTTATTACTTATCTCTGGAAAGGAATTTTTATAAATAATTTTACTTTGAATCAGATTGAAGAATTTAATTTGAATAAATTACAAAATATTTGGATGACTAATTTTAACATATAAGAAAGAGCTGGCAATTATTTTTGCCAGCTCTTTTACCTTAATTACTACAAGTTGAAAGTTTTATTTACCCATACTGATGGGAACCAACACGGTGACAGATTGAATGGTAGTATTTCCATAATCGTCTGTTACCTGATAGGTAATGGTGTAAATGCGGCCAGTACCCGAGTCAGATCGTTCTGCACGGAGCTTGAAATTGTAATCATCCACAATCACGATATCATCAACCGTATTGCCATCATCTTCTCCATTATCAGGTTCGTTGGATGTCACAGAAATTAATTTGACAGTAGGATCTGTATCAAAATTGTCAGATGCCACAACCGTTGCTACAACCTCCACATATTTATGATTTGGTGGCCAGATTAAATCTGGAGTTACCGTAATTTCAAGTGTGGGAGCGATATTATCAGGAATTGCCAAACCAATGATGACCGGATCATGATCAGACGAGCGGAATGGGTCAGGAGCGTACAAGGCATCCTGTGCGGGTAGTTTAAATGACATATCATAATCGATCAGATCCGGTTCATCCGCATTGATATGCCATACCGTCGTCCCGGTTACCATGTCGAACAGATCTGGGTTAACCAGGGCGTGATCCAGATAACCTATCTGACCATCAAAGACATAGGTGTAAGCATCCTCACCAATGAAGGTGAATAACAAATCGGTGTAATCATCTTCTGTTCCCAAAACAGCATCCGGACCTGCCAGGATAGTATCAATTGGATCTTCCTTGTCATAGGAGTTTAGATCACCAATGATGAGGTAATTGTTGCTACCACTGCCAGTGGGATCCGTTGCCAGCCAATCAACCATTGCTTCCGCAGCGTATTTGCGGGTCAGGTTGCAGTTTCCAGCGCCATCGCCTTCGTCAGGATCGCCAACATCATCACAGGGAGACCCCTTGGATTTGAGATGATTGACTGCAACCGTGAAGACACCACCATTGGTATTGTCCTGGAAGGATTGAGCCAATGTAGGACGATTCTTCGAATCGTCGAAACGAATGTCAACTGAGTAATCGAGAATAGCATGGCTTCCAACGGGTGTTACACTGGCAGGTTTATAGATCATAGCTACTTTGATAGCATCCGTACCGATCACTCCTGTGTTCACATAAGCGTATGTTCCGGCTCCAAGGACATCATTAAGTCCTTCAACGAGATTCATTACTGCCGCGTCTTCAAAGTGATTCTCAATTTCCATCAAACCCACTACATCGGCATTGATTGTTGTAAGTGCAGCAATGATTTTCGCCTTCTGACGAGCGAATTCTTCCTCCGTATCTGCACCACGACATTCCATATCTTGAAGAGGTCCACAAATCCAAGCGCCTGTATCGATGGTTGTGAAGTAGTTGAGAACATTAAAACTGGCAACTTTGATATCGCCACCGACATCCTCTGGCTCCATTGGACGAGGATTGGTATTGTCGTAATCAGCCCCCTGGACAGGTTGGATGCGGTATTCATAGAATCCATAGTCCATGATACCGGTTAAATTGGCAACTGTATCACCCCCACGGAAAAGATTCCCTAAATTGAATTCATACCAGTTCGGATGGACAGCCGGGTCAGGATTTTGGGTTGTACGGCCATCATCCAGAATGATTCGATTGCGTTTATATTTCTCAACAGCTGCAAAATATTCTGGGGAGTCAGGTTCGTATTCAGCTGTTGGTGTCAGATATCGATCAGTAGTTAACACAATTTCGCCGTAACGATCAAAGTTGAAATATTCTGATATGACCAATTCTTGGGGAAAAGTAACCAGCATGCTTTCATATTTCTCAAAATCAGAGACTTCCGCCACAGGTAAGGAAATGGGTGTAGGAATAAGTTCTTGTTGTACACCACAAAAAGTAAATGATGAAATACTACTTAATTGTGTTTTTCCATTGTATTCACTCACTTTTGCTTTAAATTGGATTGGATCTCCTACATCAACGGAATAATATGTATTGTAAACAAAAATTCCATCCGAAGTATTTTCATTTCCATCACCATTGAGATCCTGGAGGTAATAGCCTTTATATCCAGATGCAGGATCTTGAAAATTGCCAACAACCACACCACTTGTCGTTACATATAGTCCACTATAAGGACTTATATCTGTTTCACCTTGAATTTCGCCAATTTTATGAGTATCTGGTGCAGGGCAAACCGGTGGAATGACTACCACTTGCACAGTACATGTGGTAGATTGGGCAGGAGTATCGTTGTTTTGGAATAGGATCTCAACTGGGTGATTTCCACTAAGAGTTGTTTCATCAACATATAATATTCCAGTTAACTCTTGCCCTACTTCTGTTGCACTAGACATGTTAACAATACTAATTCCAGATGGAACATCATTAATAATACTTGCGGTGGTAACAATCCCATCTTCATCGTATGCAGTGAATAAATCTCCTGCAGAATAACCTTCGAAAGTTTTAATAATTGTGGGACAAGTAGGAATGATTGGTGAATTTGGACCACAATTCGCGGTATGGCTTCCCAAATCATTGAAA
>JAHYJK010000256.1 GCA_019429225.1 Anaerolineaceae bacterium | reverse complement strand
TTGAAACTGAACGTATTCTTGAAACACTAGTGGAGACAAAGGAGACGAAATTTCGGCTTCCCTGGGCTTTTGAAGAATCAGACGTCAGGCTCGAGTTAGGGATTCAGCCGGTTGATAGAGATCACTTAAATTATTACGAACATCAAATCGAAAAATCGATTGAATCTGCGGCTTTATTCTTGAAACAAATCAAAGTATTAGAGCTCAAAAGGAATGGTCATTTGGTGCGAAGAATTGAGACTTTGAGGGAGGAGGATCGATTATTACTCTCCGATGGTGAGGGGGACATCATCTGGAAGGTTTATGAAGGCCGTTTTGATGATGTTGCTGAGGTTATGCGCAGAAAGTATGGCGGCATCATTGAGCAGAAAAGGACCTCGGTCGTAAAGATTGCCATTCCTGACACGCCTGAAATAAACGGGTTGCTGTATGCCTTCTTGCCCTCTGAAGATTCGACAGAGCTCCCCTTTCACATCAACGCAGATTTTTATCCCACGCCGGATCGTAAACGGATCATATTTGATGAAGGCTATAAAAAGGAATGGAATGAGGCTGCCATCCAATGTGCGGCCGAAACGCTAGCAGCTCATTGTGAAGATATTTTGGGGATTTATTCCAACCAAGGTTTTTGGGAATTTGTCGATCGGGTCGAAAAAGCCTCAGAAAGGCGACGGCTTACGAGCCGGGTGAGCCTTTTTTGGGAAAAATTACATCCGGAAATCGAGCAGAGGAAATCTGTTCTTACAAGTTTAGATACCGTCGTTTTACCTAGTGAAGCAATTTTTCTTGATGTAGATGAGCTAGTAAATGCTGAGGCGATCTTTACAGATTTGGAAATTAATTGTGTCCATCCTGATTTACGCAGTAAGCTCAACGTCCTCAGGAAAACGGGTGTCAAAAACCTCATCACACCCTATATATCTGAGGCTTTCCTTGCCAAAGGTTGGACTCAGAGGACTGAAATACACACATTTCCGGAAAGTCTGCAAACTCAGGAAGGGTGGGTTCTGCTGTGGGATGCGCTCAATAAACTATTGGATCGTGCGGCGCACTATAATCGCCTTCCAATCCAGAACGATTTAAAGACGATACCGATCGCGTTTGGCTCGGATGGCGCAGTGTGGCCGCCAAACCAGCTTTTCCAAGCTGACACGAAGACGATATCGTTCTTTTCGAAAATTAGCTCAGTTACCTGGTACGATGAAAAATACGAGCCGGGAAAGCTGCCCTCACAGTTAGTTCCTCACTTTAGCGTTCAAGACGGCCTAGACTTGCTTGAAGAAACTCAGGGGGACCTGCAAGCTTTGTACGAACAGGAGCGTTTCTCTCCGTTGGAAATGTTGGAGTGGCTTGAAGAACATCGCAATCAATTGTTTGATTCCCACAGGCAAGCCATCAAAGAACTATCGGTTTGGCCCACTGGCGAAAAACAGCTCAAGCCGCTTGAAGATCTTTTCCTTGCCGGTGATTTTGAGGACCCGCTGCAGCTTGCCCAGCTGGTAAACCTTGAGGCTTTGGGTGGGCGGCGTGATTTTCTGCAAGAATACCTCAAGGTCCCAAAACTCGATTTTCACACGTACGTCAGTGATTGGGTTCCTGACGTGATCAGAAACCATGATCTTGGAGCTGCTGAAAAACATGAGTTGATTAAAATCTTGGCTGAACACCGCAGTAATTTGGTCGGCGATGATGATCTGCGAGAAATGCTCTCTACACTCCCCATTATTTGGTGTGAAGAGGAGGAATTCTATCCTGCATCAGAGGTCTGGTTTAACACGCAGGAAGTCCATGATGTCTTAGGTTCGGAAATCAAAGTTGCCAAACTGCCCTTCGAAAAGCAGGAAACAATCCGTGAGCTTTACGAGTGGTTGGGTGTCTTATCCGAGCCGAGGCCAAAAGATATTGTCAAACGCATTAAGGAAGTTGTACAAGAACCACCCACCGATAGGAGCAGACAACTCATCGGACGGTTGATTGGGTTTATTGCCTCCAAGTGGGCTTTTTGGGAAGAACAAGAGAGAGAGAAGTTCTCAAGCTTACGTAATTTTGAATGGTTGCCAAGTTCAAAGAACCAATCAAAATGGTTTGATCCCGAGAATATTTACTCAATTTATTCAAGGGACCTTTTTGATTCCGTTGGTAACTTCTTGCTTGTTGATTATCTAATTCAAAGAAATTCAAGTGACTTTTTTCAACTCCTTGGTATTGAAAGTGAACCAAAACCTGGGCAAGTTGTGCAGCATTTACTTTGGTCAAGTAAAAATGACCAACCGATTACCAATCGAATTTATGATTTTCTAAATCGAAAAAACAATGTTGATAGTCCAGCAATCTATCAGTTAGTTGGTGAAAAGTGCTTATATTTGAAAGATTCAGATGGAAATAGCTCTTATTACTCTCCTGACCAAGTATTTTGGGAACAGCATTCTTTTGGCGAGTACAGGTTTCGCCTTCCGCCTGAGTTTGGCCAATTTACGACTTTACTAGATAAATTAAGTGTGAGGTTTTCCCCTGATGCTCACGATGCAATAAAAGTATTACTCGAAATATCAAAAAAGTTTGGCTCATCAAATATACCTTTACCTGAAGACACAAATGACGAGGCCATATTAATTTTCTGCTGGAAGATGATCAATGAGGCTTTAGACAATGAGCAAGTGTCAGCAAGTGAAGTTATGGTTAATCTGGGCGGTGAAAAGACAATCCCTGATTCTCGAAACATTTTAGTTAAACCTGAGCTAATGTTCTTTGAAGACCGACCTGGTTGGGGAAATAAATTCCTGATTGTGAAGAATAACCTTACACCTCGGATAGAAGGAGCCTGGCAGGCGATGGAATCTGCCGGCGTTCGTCCTTTGAGTTCAGTCATCACAACAGAAATGGTGGAGTTAGGTAATCCAATCGAAGATTCAATAATTGTTGATTTACTCCGAAATCGCATAAATTTAATCAGGCGTGTGATTGAATCCCATCGCAATCAGGGAAACAAGGGGTTAAGACTCAAGGGCTTGGAAAATTTAACTTTCTACAAAGCAGAGCAGATTGACATCGTACGCGTTTTTAATGGGTTTGGGAAACAAGAACCTTCTGATCTTGAATCCGTCGATGCAATTCTTGCTGATGATGCGTTTTATTATGCAGCTCAAAACGGCTCTTTGCCATGGCGGGGAATTGCTCGAGAATTGTCATATGTGATCAACCCGACTGGTGAGATCTGCAGTTTAGGGATGGAGCTGAATGTTATTCTTTCTCAAACGATTGAAGAAGCAGTGGCCTCTTTGGATGATTGGGGTTATCCACGAATTGAAGTGCAAGAAACTGATATTCCTGAAGGGGTTACTTTGGGAGCTGCAGATGAAGTCGATTTACCGGAAAGTATCCGGGTTGGAATACCCCATCCTGATGGTGTGCAAGGCGAAACGCCAACCACCACTGTAAGTCCTCATGAAGAAGGGCAAGATAGTGCTGGTGTACCAACAGGGTCGCGCACCTCGCTCCCACCGACCACGGATAGACCTAAAACTAAAAAGCGAAAAACCTCTCGCTTGGTCTCCTATGTTTATCCAGAGGATGCCTTCTCAACCCGGCAGGAAGACACGAGCTTTGCAAAGAAACGCACTAAGTTGGGAAAGACGGGCGTTCGCAAAGTAATGGAATTTGAGATCCAAGAGGGGCGGACTCCCAGAGACATGGAAGAAGTTCAGGTTAACCATCCTGGATACGACATTGAATCCACTTCTGAAGACGGGTCAATTCGATACATCGAAGTTAAATCGTTTTCGGGCATCTGGGACAGTCAAAACCCAGCCCAAATGACCAAGAATGAATTTATGACTGCAAAAAGGAAAGGTGAGGATTTTTGGTTGTATGTTGTTGAGCAAGCTGAATCAGAGGATTCTAAGATTCACCAAATTCACGATCCTGCCAATCGGGCTGATTATTTCCTGTTTGATCATGGCTGGATGATCAAAACTGAGGAGTAGCTGATTGGGGTGGAATCCCTTTAATTAAATCTGATATTTTTCTCTTGCTGATCCCTCACAATGAATTTCAAATCTTCTGCCAACGGGATCCGCGTTTAGTGCCCTTTTGGATTTCGTCAATACCCAATCTGGCTCTGTGGTCGCTTAAAGCACCGCCCACAAAAGCATGGTAATGGCTGTGATCCGTGAGATGTCGGTGTGCGGTCAGCATTCGTGGGTCCTCGGAGACATCTTTGGTTGTGAATACCCGGCCAAGGTCGGCAATCACTTCCTTCATTACATGAACGGATACATCATTTCTGCTCATTTAAGCACCTTTTCTCTCACAAAAATTATTATGTGTTCATCCAATTAATTAATAAGTATGCCTCTCGAGATAATTTCAACAAGACTGATGATGAGTCGGGACTAAAAGTAACATCTTCAACATTGTTCATTGGTAATTCAATTTTCTTTATTACTTTATCCGATATGGTGTTAATAAATATCAAGTAGGGTTTGTTGAACAAAACAAGGGTTTTGATATCATGTGACAGGTCAAACACCGCAGATTTAATTTCCATAGATATTGGAACATCATCCTTTTCCTGTAAATCAGGGTTAATGATTGTCAGCTTATCATCAAATAGTGCGCATTCCGGTGAAACCGACCAGTGATTCCGAAAATAATAGACCACCAAAACAGAATAACAAAACTGGTCAACATATTGAACATCAAGTGGACGACATGGTGCGTGGTGCACGTAATTTTCGCTGGGATTCACCTTGCAATTCAACATGATGGGCGTTATGTACCAACCGATCAAGGATGGCATCCGCCAGGGTGGGATCCGGAAATCGGGCGTGCCAGGCTGAGATGGGGAATTGAGAAACCAACATAGTAGCCATCCGATTGTAGCGATCATCCAAAA
>JAHYJK010000255.1 GCA_019429225.1 Anaerolineaceae bacterium | reverse complement strand
TTCAAAAATGATGCCATTGGCATCCGTTCTGGTTCTACTTCACTATAAAAAGAATCTTTCGTGTGGGATACACCAACAAAATGGGTATAATTTAATTTTTCAGATGCCTCTACCAATGCATTGACCACTTCCAAATCTGCAATGGCTGGATATTCGATCGGTAAATATTGCCTGCTCGTTCCCTCATCCCGGATGGCAGCATTAATGATGGCAATATCTCCAACTTCCATCTGTGGCTGCATGGCTCCGGAAGTCCCCACCCGAATAAACGTATGACAGCCAATCTTAACCAACTCTTCAACAGCAATGGCGGTGGAAGGACAGCCCATTCCTGTTGAAACAACAGAAACCATTTCACCATTTAAATAACCTGTGTAAACCTTGTGCTCCCGGTTAAAAGAAACAAATTTAGGATGATCAAAATAATTGGCAATGGATTCACACCTACCAGGATCACCAGGTAAAAGAACGTATTTCCCCACATCACCTTCTTTAACCCGTATGTGATATTGAACTTCTGACATCCATAACCTCCTATCTTCTCGAACTTGAATTGTTTAAAGATTTTTATGGTTTTATAATTGTACAATTATCTGAATAATTATTACTCATTTATTCAAAAGAGATCGTGCAGAAATATCATTTTCAGGAGGACAGATGCTAAAAGTTGGATATATTGGATTGGGATTAATGGGAAAACCAATTGCAAAAAATATTCTAAAGGCTGGATTTCCTTTGGTGATACATAACAGAAGTAGAGAAAAAGTAAAAGTGCTGGTACAGGAAGGCGCAGTTGAAGCTTTTTCTCCTGCAGAAGTTGCCTCCCAGGTGGATGTTGTTTTCACAAATCTACCTGACTCATCGGATGTTGAAAAAATTGTCCTTGGTGAGGATGGAATTATTTTTGGTGGAAAACCAGGGTTAATTTTTGTCGATAATTCCACAATAAAACCAGCGGTCGCTCGAACGATTTCCATTTCCCTGGCTGAAAAAGGTATTATTGCACTGGATGCGCCAGTTTCCGGTGGTGATATCGGAGCGATTAATGGAACGCTTACCATCATGGTAGGAGGTCCCTCTGAAGCTTTAGAGAAAGTACGTCCAATTTTTGAAGTTATCGGTAAAACAATCACTCATATCGGAGATGCAGGTTCAGGACAAATCGCCAAAGCAGCCAATCAGATCATGGTAGCTGCGCAAATGGTTGCCATGGGAGAATTACTGATGTTCGCTCAAAAATCAGGGGCAGATCCAGTGAAGGTCGTAGAAGCAATTCGTGGAGGAGCAGCTCAATGTTGGACACTGGATGTTAAACCCTCCCATTTGTTCAGCGGTAACCGCCAGCCAGGATTTAAAGCCTCCATGCAATTGAAAGATCTGAATATTGTGATGGAGACTGCCAAAGAATATGGTATTCCATTACCATCCTGTGCAATTGATCAACAGTTATATCAGAGTATGTTGCAGAGTAACTTTGGTAATCTGGACAATTCAGCCATCATTTCCGTTTTTGAAAACCTGGCAAATGAGAAATTGAAAATCCGCTCTGATTAGTTGCCACCTAGAAAATATAACTTATACCAATCACCATAATTAGCAACCAGCGAAAGACTGGTTGTTAGTTTTTCTAAAGCATCCAATTCGACAGGAGGATGATGTGGATCCTGTTCTTCGCGTAAAAATTCCATTCCCCTGGTGTAAACAAGTATGTGCGTAAACCCATCATTTTTCCAGGTGATAATGATCTCTTCAGTAGATTTGAATTCATGATAAGTAACTTTCCATTGATCCAAAATTTCATCCGGATCGCATTTCGGAATACATCCGAAACCACGGGGTTCGTACAAGAATAAAACTCTTTCACCTTCATCCAGCAGATTAATTTCATCAATAGCTCTTGCATACCACCCTAAATTTTTTTCAAGGTATTCCTGATTGGATTGATAACCAAAAACATTAGGCAGTACATCCTTTTCTACCATTTCCGAAATTAATTGGAACGAATTGAAAGCAAGCACAACGATCATAAATATATCGACCAGACGTTTAATGCGCACCTGACCTATCTGATATTGTTTTATTTGGAAATAGCCAAACGCGGCTAATATCGCAAATGCTGGAAACAAGACAAAATAGAATCGGGTCTGAATAAGGTATCCGGAAAACTGATTACCAATTGCCCAAACCAATAGACCAAAAAACGCAATCAAACCAGCATTGACAATCGATAACTTATGTTCGGGATCTTTTTCTTCCCAACCTAATAGGGCTATCACACCTAAACCTAACAAAAGAGGACCAATAGATACACTATAACCGTGCGCACCATCCACTCCCATAATCGTGGCGCGAATGGGAAGGAAAAATAAATCTAGCAGGTTTCCATAAGGTTCCATGCCTTGATATACATTTAGCCGGATTTGATTCATCGACCCAGATTCAAAAAAGAACGGGTAGATCGGATTCCCGGTAAAAGCAAAATTCTTTATTAGCCATGGTAAAGCAAGTAAACCTGCTCCCAAACAAAATAACCCAATTGACTTGAACCCATTTTTGGTCTTATTCTTAAGAAAATAAATAACAAGGGCCAATAACCCGGCCAGAAAAATCACACCAGCGGGATACTTACATCCAAATGCCAGACCACTGAAAATGCCTGCCAAAAAAACAGCCTTTTCACCACCTGATTTTCGATAATCATCCAACAGGATAACGACACCCAAACCAAAAAAGGCTGCCATTAAATCCACGTATCCCCAGGACAGAGCGGAGGCAAATGTAAATCCGCTAAAAAGGCTGGCTACACCTACCAAAGCGCTTTCCTGATCAAGTCTGTTACGGAGGTAACCCACCAATCCGAGTGAAATCAATGCGCCAATCAATCCATTAAAAACAAGGACAGATGACTCGCCACCCAATCCCATCAGAGCGGTGTAAATCATTTCAGATACCTGTGGCATACCTGACATAACCAACCAGGGAATATCACTAATCTTTTCCTGTAACAGGTAAGTCTTAGGTAGTGTTAAGTGATAATTAAGCGCATCGTAACGCGTTGCTGGAGCTAACGAAACCAATAATTGAGATAAAAAAATCAATCCCAACAATATGACTATAATTTTCGTCGACCTAGTTGATTTTTGCCTTTCATTTTCTTCTTTATTGAATAAATCTATTAACCAGGCAATACTGGATTTAAAAGCAATTAATCCTGAGAGGATTATTAATCCAATGATGATCAGTAGATTAATATTCCAGGTTGAAGCGATGATTAGAATTAGAATCGAGAGTATACCGATGCCAATACCAGTCTGCAAATAACATCGAACCCAGGCTGGATGGTTTTCAAATCTAAAGAATATTCGGCCTAATCCACCCGCCAGAGTAATAACCCCTAAGCCTAAAAATATTTTCCAGGTGTGAGTAATAAAGGTGATTGTTTGTGATGGATTTACAGGTTTATGAGTGACATAATATCCAATAATAATCAGGAAAAACCAACTAAACGCAATGATTGCAGAAACAAATGGATTTTTCTTTCGCATGATTAGATATTATAGGTATTTTGTAACCAGCGCAATAAAAATTTTGTAGTTTCTTGTATTGATTTCTTAACAGCAGGTGAGATTTCTGAAAACGGGTCCACAACTTCAGGCTGAATTCCGATCAGAAATGCTTTTGCATTTGTATCCAATTGTAAAAAAGATATCAATAAATCAGGTGACAGACGATGTGTGTCTGCAGCATTCGTTTTGATTCTGGATGAATCAAATAATTGAACGCATCCAGGGTTTTCGCCAAACACAGCAGCATCAATTAACCAAATCCAATCAGGGTTAAATTTTCTAATGACACTAGAGTAATTTTCAGGTGCTATTGACCCTTCGATACATTGGATCTTGTCAAATTTTGGTAATTTTTTTGTTAAATTCCTAACGATCAAAACGCCCGCTGCATCATCACCATTCAATTCATTTCCAATTCCCAGAATGGTCAAACGAGGTAAATCTAAATTATTCGCAAGGTGGTTCGTCAAGACCAGGTTGAGCTGCTCGTTCAAGCAAGATGGCAATATCTTCTTCCCTTCCATAATATACTTCAAATGCTTCTTTGGTTGTGGAAGCCATTTCCCATAGAGAATTGGACATATTCAAACAGTTAAACCTGCATAGTTGAACACATTGTGCGCAAAAAACACATCGATCCGGATGATAGCGCATGACGAATCTTTTATTAATCTTATCAACTGTCAAAAGTTCGATTGCATTGGATGGGCAGTCCTTCATACATAACATACATCCAACACATTTTTCCGGATCATAAACCAGCTTTCCCCTTAACCGTTCTGGCGCAATTGTTTTTGTAAACGGATAATTCTGTGTCGCCGGTTTTGTAAATAATGCCTTAACCAAATCACCAAATAAAACACCGATAGCCATTTTACACCTGTTACCTTATCTCAGGATTTCTCCTAAATATCTACCAAAAATTATAGCCAATAATTGTAATAATCCCATTAACGCGCCTAGTCGCCACCATAATCCAACAGTTTGGTCTATCCTTAAGCGTGCAAACATGGACTGCAAAGCAGTAACAACCAGAAATAGTCCTGCAGACTTAAGGATAAATTCTAATGGATTAGCAATTCCACCCAGATAAAAAATCACAACCAGGGTTAAACCAATCACCAATTCTACATTTTTTCCAATATGAAAAAGTGCCAGACCTCGACCTGAATATTCGGTCAAGGCACCGGCAACAATTTCAGTTTCTGCTTCCGGCGCATCAAAAGGTGGAAGTTCCAACTTTCCCATTAATCCAACAACTGCAACAATAAAACCTATAGGTTGAGCCAGAATAAACCAGATATTATCACCTGCATATGAATTAATGTTCCCA
>JAHYJK010000014.1 GCA_019429225.1 Anaerolineaceae bacterium | reverse complement strand
ATCACCAGGATCGCCTGCCGGTATTGTCTGGAATCGAGGGCACGCAAGGCATTCACCCAACCCTGGTCGCGTTTCATTTCCAGTGGGCCAATCTCATCCACCACCAGCAAATCAGTCGGGACTGCATGTGCAAAAACCTGATTTCCCCACGCCAACACTTGCAGATCAAATGTCCAATGAAGTGGGTCATCTTCCAGTCCATCCGGTTTGTAATCGTGCACAGCCAGTAGGCGCATTTCCTTTGTGGAAAGATTTTCAACAGCAATGCCAATTTTTTTACCCGCTTCCATGATGGCTGGTGAGCGCAATCCGGAGATCTGCCAGCCGAGCTCTTCAAAAGCTTTGATCAGACTGGCACATAAAACCGTTTTACCGGCCCCAATCTCACCACTGATGATCCACAGATTTCCTTTAAAATTTCTACTGATCAAGCGCTTTTTCTCATTTCTTTGTTATTAAATACGTTTAATTCATCCTTAAGGATTATGTAAATTATAACGGCATCCCCGACGATCATTGACATTACCTCGAAAACCGCTAACCCTGCATAAAGAACACAAAATCGGTCAAAATCAAGTAAAATAATTCAGGAAAGAGACGCGTTAACCAAAATGAGTACGATTGAACTAACCAGAGAACAACTACAGGAACGCTTACTGGCACTGCATAAAGCCAGTTTAGAAATGATCCAGGATATTTCCCTGGAATCTTTATTGGAACGCATCGCCATTCTCGCCTGTGAACAGGCTGGAGCCCAATACGCCGCCCTGGGTGTCAACAATGAACAGGGACGGGTGGAACAATTTATCCCGATTGGCATGAATGAAGCTGAAATCGAAGCCATGCCCCATCCCCCATTGGGGTTGGGATTAATTGGTGCTTTGATGAACAAACGCGAAAGCATTCGCCTGGCTGATCTGACCAATGACCCGCGCAGCAGTGGATTCCCCACGGGACATCCCACCATGAACTCCTTTCTGGGGGTTCCCATCGTGTTGGGTGATCGTAACCTGGGACAGATCTATCTGACCAATAAACTGGATGGTCCGGAATTCACGCCTGAAGATCAATTACTGATCGAAATGCTGGCAGCCTACGCCGCGGTTGCGATCTCAAATGCCAAAATGTATCGCGGATTAATTCAACGCGATCGCATCCTCACTCGCAGAAATGAAAACCTGGCACTGCTCAACGAACTATCCTCCACCCTGGCTACCTCATCTGATATCGATGAGATTCTGGAAAAAGCGCTCAATCAGATCATGGACTATTTGCAATTGGAAGTGGGGGAATTCTTCCTGATGCAGGAGGACCGACGCAGCCTGAAACGTGCCATGCATCGCGGTGAAATTGTCGATACCATCTGGCAGACTGATTATTTCAAATTAGGTGAGGGCTTTGTTGGGGTTACTGCCAAAGATGGTGTCCCACGCCTGCTTGATTTGCCTTTCGATGACGAAAACAATGAACTCGACCCGAATATTTACGAAAAACAATTCCGGCAGCTGGCGCTTTTACCCTTGCATGGCCGCCAGGGTATTTTAGGCGTGCTGTGTGTGGGTACCTGCCACCCGCAACCTCTGGATGAATTGGAAGTCCAATTTCTGGCAGCCATCAGCTCCTGGGTGGGTACCGGGATTGAGAATATGCAACTCAATCTACAGGGTCGCCGTCTGGCAATCCTGGAAGAGCGCGAACGTATAGGGATGGATTTGCATGATGGCATTATCCAGTCCATTTACGCCGTGGGTCTTACCCTCGAACATGCCCGCCTGCTGCTTAATGAAGAACCGGATGTTGCCCGTCAGCGCATCGAACAATCGATTGCTGATCTCAACAGCGCGATCCGCGATATTCGTTCCTATATCCTTGATTTACGCCCACGTCAATTGCATGATGAAAGCCTGATGAATGGCATCCAACGCCTGACAATAGAATTACGTGCCAACACCTTGCTGGAAATCAACTTACAGGGACCCAGCGATGGTTTCAAAGATCTTACCGAAGTCAATGCGGTTGCGCTTTTCCACATCTGTCAGGAAGCTATGGCAAATATTGCCAAACATGCCCGTGCTCACAGCGTGGATGTCACGCTTTGGAAAACACCGCAACGGGTTCTTTTAGAAGTCAGCGATGATGGACGTGGATTCGATTTTGAAGCTAAAAAAATGAGTATTGGCCACGGCCTTGCGAATATCCAAACACGCGCGCGCAATGTAGGTGGAGACGTGGAATTTACCTCAGAACCGGGTCTCGGCACGACTGTGCTGGCATGGGTGCCTTATGAACGAACCAGTGAATAGCGAACAACAAAAACGGGCGCAATCGGTACAATCCATGTTCACGCGGATTGCTCCACGCTATGATTTAATGAATCGATTGATGACCGCTGGAATGGATGTGCGCTTGCGCAAAATCGTGATCCGGCGTGCGAAGCTCCCATCCGGTGGAACGCTCCTCGATTTAGGCGCTGGTACGGGTGATCTGGCGCAGGAAGCCATCAAACTGTATCCCGGTCGGCGGATTTTTGCCGCCGATTTCACCCTGGGGATGATGCAAGCCGGGCAAAAACGTTCTGGCCCCAAAGTTGAGTTCACCGCAGCGGATGCACTGAAAATTCCATATGCAGATCATAGCTTTGATGCGGTGGTATCGGGATTTCTCCTAAGGAATGTTGTTGATATCTCTCTGGCATTACAGGAACAATGGCGTGTTCTCAAGCCAGGTGGAATTTTTGTCTCTCTGGATACCACCCGCCCCAAAAAATCCATTCTCAGTCCCCTCATCAACTTTCATACGCATCAGGTTATTCCTTATTTAGGCAAAATGCTCACCGGAGACCGGGATGCGTATGTCTATCTGCCCACCACAACCGACAAATTTCTGTCCGCTGAAGAATTGGTCGTCTATCTGGCGCGGGCTGGATTTCAAAAAATCCTGTTTCAACGCGCCATGTTTAACACGGTTGCCATCCATTGGGCACAAAAACCATCTCCGGAATAAGCCATCCCGTCAACTTCTCATAAAGGAGCGGCTATGGTAGTATTGGGGTCACAATAAGCGTGGAGAAAAATCAACAACCATGAGCAATACTCATTCAGAAAAAGCAGCTTTGCGCGGGGAACCTTCTTATGTCTGGCGCACTGGACAGGATCGCCGCTTGCAGATGATTCAAAAAGCTGCTGGTGATCGCGTCCACGGCAAAGTCTTCGAAATCGGGGCTGGATTAGGGGCTTATCTTTCTCGCCTGGCACAGGATGCTCAACAAGCGGTTGGATTGGATGTAGAACACGAACGCACCCTGGAAGCGCATCAGCATGTGGATCAGGTTGTCTGTGGCGTTGGGGAACACCTGCCATTTCCAGCGAATAACTTTGATCTGATCCTCAGCAATGAAGTGCTGGAGCACGTGCAGGATGATCGCCAATCTGTACAGGAGATAGTACGTGCAGTAAAGCCAGGTGGCCGGATTTTGATCTTCTGCCCAAACCGCGGCTATCCCTTTGAAACGCATGGCATCTTTTGGAGAGGCAATTACCGCTTTGGCAACATCCCACTGGTCAATTACCTGCCCTCACCCTGGCGCAACAAATTAGCCCCGCATGTACGGGCATACACCAAAAATCAACTGAAACAGCTATTCAATGGCTTGCCGGTTAAATTTATTCAGCGATCGATCATTTTTGGCGCTTATGACAATATCATTGTGCGTCATCCCCGTTTGGGAAAAATCTTACGGGGGTTTCTGCAATTTTTAGAAAAAACACCTTTTCAGGTGTTGGGGTTATCACATTTTTGGGTGGTTGAAAAACTGGATCAAGCCCAAACAAACGAGTTAGTTTAACGCTTCCAAACGAAAATCATAAATACCGTCTTCCACTGGATATTCCTGACCACACTTCTGGCATTTCAACAGCGGTGGCGTGTCATTCAAAGCCGTATCACACTGTGGGCATTTGAAGAATGAACCTGGTTGGGCAGTCTCACTGGCTCCAACCGCAAGATTGCGGCTGAACACGCTCGGACTGAGTTGCCAGGCATCACCGCTTAATTGCGCCATGCTGTCCATCCACACCAGGATTTTCAGCGGAATGAGCTTCTTAAATAATCCCATACGGTAATGGGACACAGTCAACTGTCGTTGGATTTCAAATCCACTATTTACCAGCCAAGTTCTGATGGTGCGTGGGTGAAAATCAAAATTCAAGGCAGCAAATTCCACCGGCTCGGCTGAAAAGGGATTCCATTTTTGTTTACCCAGTAAATATCGCACAATTGCTTTCAGATTCTGTTTATTGGCGTATTCCAGGATAAAAACTGCATGTTCCTGCAACACCGATCGCACCTGCTGCAGGGCTTTTGGGGCATCCGCCATGTGGTGCAGGGTACGGATCATGGTCGCGCCATCGAATAAACCATCCACAAAAGGCAGGCGATATACATCTGCTGCTACATAGATATACCGATCACCTGTCCCCAAACGGGATTGCGCCTGTTGCAGTTGGGTTTTTGAGTAATCCAGCAGCACGACCCGCTCATAGCCAGAATAGCGCGGGGTATTGCGTCCTGCGCCAGCGCCTAATTCCAATAATAATTTTCCACGGCTGGGGAGTAATCGTTTTAAAGCAACCGCTTCTACGGCATCTTCATAGGCGCGATCTGCCTGATCCCAGAAGCTGGTTTGGTAATCGGAGCCTTCATAATTGCAAATGGGTGGTTTTTCACTCATGATTTAGCTAGCCTTCAATAAAAATGTCCAGGTAGGGTTCCCGGCGGCACCCAGAGGTACCTCCTTATCGCTGCTTCCTCTCGGACCTGACGAAGTTCGAAGGTTTCTGCCGCGCCGGCCCCACCCGGACGCCTAAAGGATACCGCATCGAGGTCAGAACGTCAAGAAATCAACAGACAGGTGAGGTTTCTACATCTGTTTCACATGCCTGAATAAATGCTTTTCGGTAATACCAATAAATACTAGATGAATGTAATCATGGAATCATGACTAATTTTATTTACATTCTCAGAAAAACGAGGTATTATATGTTTTTACATAACATTTTATCATTTTTTATTAGGTAAGCAATAACATGAACGATAGTCAGGGAATGTATCTGGTAGTAATTGCCCAGGCAAATGAGGATGGCATCAACCCGGTTCCCGTGAACCATCTGGCTGAACGTTTGAAGGTCCAACCCGTATCCGCCAATCAGATGATCAAGAAGCTGGAAGAAAACAATTTAATTTGTTACACCCCTTATAAAGGTGTTGAACTTTCGCCAACTGGACGGTGCGAAGCTGCCCGCCTGTTGCGTAATCGTCGTTTATGGGAAGTTTTTCTGGTGGAACATCTCGCTTACTCACCTCTCGAAGGAGAAACAATCGCCTGCCAACTCGAACATATGGTGACTGACGAGATGATAGAAAAATTGTCATCTTTCCTGGGTACGCCAAGGACTTCCCCTCAGGGCAAACCCATACCGACCAACCCTATTGCCCAACCAGACAAACCTGTTCTGGATGCGCCTTTATCCATGAGCAATGCAGGTGAGAAGGTCATCGTCACCTCCATTCACACCGCCGAAACCGAAAGAAGATTTCTGAACCACAGCGGCGTGATGGCAGGTTCCACTCTTCAGATTCTGGCTGTCCAGAGTAATGGCACCTGCCTGATCCGTCCAGAAGGCTTTCCCATCCTGCAGCTAGCTCCCTGGATCAGCCATGCTGTTTTTGTGCGTTTATCTACTGTAGAAGCATAACGAAAACAATAACCATTAACGACCACAAAATGACAAGGAGAACAACCATGCTTCATAAACTCTGGCCTGTATTGGCTACGATCACCCTGATATTATCGGCCTGTGCTGGCTCTACCTCCCAACCGGATGCAATCTCATCCATTGAGAATGAAAATTCCTTATCCGGAAAATTGATTATTTATTCCGGTAGATCAGAACCATTGATCCAACCCGTGATGACTGCTTTTCAGACAAAATACCCACAGCTGGAAGTCTTATTGAAGTCAGGCAGTAATAGTCAGATGGCAAATACATTATTGGAAGAAAAAGCTAATCCCCAGGCGGATGTATTCATCACCACAGAAGTTTTTACAGCGTATGCACTCAGCCGGGAAGGAATTTTCCTGCCTTATGAGCCAGTTGGATATCAGAATCTACCAGATGCTTATAAAGCTGAGGATGCATCCTGGGTTGGATTGACCCAGCGCATGCGCGTCATCATGTACAACACAGACCTGGTCAGCCCGGATGAACTACCAGCTTCCCTGTTCGCTCTGACCGATCCGAAATGGAAAGGGCAAATTGCTGCTGCTGGATCTACCAATGCTTCCATGCAGGCTCAGATTGCCAGTATGATCCAGCTGGTAGGGCAGGATCAAACCGAAGCCTGGCTGAATGGATTAATAGAAAATGAAGTGACTTTCTTTGGAGGTCACAGTGATGTCCGCAAAGCAGTAGGCGCTGGTGAATTAAAGTTAGGGCTGGTCAATCATTATTACTATTATCTGCAACTGGCAGAAGGCAGCAATGTCGGTATCATTTATCCAGATCAGGCACCTGGCGAGATGGGAATCATTTCCAATGCCACAGCGGCTGCCATTATAAAAGGATCCAAAAATCTAAATGCTGCCAGAGCATTTATTGACTTTCTGGTATCTGAAGAAGGGCAAGAGATATTTGCCGAAGGAAATTACGAATATCCTCTTCTGACGGGTGTTGCCCTGCATCCGGATTTGGAACCCATAGTTGGGCTGAACATGGCGAATATTGAACTGGCTCAGGTCGTCAACCACTTCGAGGCGACCTTTGACTTGATTGACATGGCGAATCTCCCATAAATGTTGAAGACGGAAGCATTGCGGTCAAACCGCCGGAGACATACCACATCCACTCCCAAAATTGCATATCTGGCGGGAATGATCGCATTATTCGCAGTCATTCCGGTCATATACATTCTCATCCGTGCGCTGACAGGTGACCCAGAACTCTGGCAAAGGATCATCCAGACACGCCTGATTAAATTATTCAGCAACACATTATTACTGTTGCTTGCGGTAACCACCGGAACGACTCTTCTGGGTGTCAGTATGGCATGGCTGACCGAACGAACAGATGTGCCTGGAAGAAAAATCTTTCGCTGGCTTCTGGCTTTACCGCTTGCCATCCCTCCTTATGTAGGTGCTATCATCCATCTGGCGCTCTTGCGTCCACGCGGGGGTCTGATATCACAATGGTTGGAAGAATTGAATATACCATCCACATTCTTGCCTAATCCAACTGGTTTTTGGGGGGCAGCATTTGTGCTGATTATTTTTTCATATCCGTATGTATTCCTCTTAAGCGCAGCAGCCTTTCGATCTCTGAATGCTACCTATGGTGAAGCTGCCAGGATGTTGGGGCGCACACCCTGGCAAACTTTCTGGCAGGTGACCATCCCCAGCATCCGTCCGGGCATCACTGCCGGTGCTTTACTGGTCTCTCTCGATATTCTGGCTGAATATGGTACGGTTGCTTTACTGCGTTTTGAGACCTTCTCCTCTGCAATCTTTGTGCAATTAGCCGGTCGCTACGATCGTTCAGCTGCATCTATTCTGAGTGGTGTTTTAATTCTGCTGGCATTGGTGATTCTGTACGGAGAATTTCGAATCCAGGGTCAGGCACAATTCACGCAAATTGGATCGCAATGGCGTCCAGCCGCCCTCATTCATCTTGGAAAACGAAGGATCTGGGGATTTCTGGCATTATTTTTTACGGTTTTGGTGAGTTTCATCATTCCCGTAGGTTTACTGGTTTTCTGGAGCACACAGGGCATCCTGGATCATCAAACCTTCTCCGGAATGCAGATCGGTTCCAAAGGTTTAGTAAGTTTCATCTTCAACAGTGTCTGGAGTTCCGGGTTCGCTGCGATACTGGCAGTGCTCTTTTCCATACCCATCGCCATTTATGTTGTACGTTACCCTGGTAAAATTTCCCGCTTGTTTTCACGATTATCCCAGGTAGGTTACGCCATCCCGGGAGTGGTGGTGGCATTGAGCCTTGTCATGCTGGTCAATCGCTTCCTGCCTTTTCTATATGCCACATCTCTGGTAGTTGTCATGGCATATGTTGTCCGTTATATCCCTCAGGCAGTCCGATCCAGTGAATCAGCCATGCGCCAGCTGTCTCCCAGCCTGGAAGAAGCATCCCGACTTTTAAAAAGAAATGCGTTTCAAACCTTTGTGCAGGTGACTTTGCCACTCATTCTGCCTGGTTTGTTGGCAGGAAGTGCTTTGGTTTTTCTTAGTTCACTCAAGGAATTACCGGCCACCTTATTATTACGCCCGGCTGGTTTTGAAACCCTGGCTGTACGAGTCTGGATTTGGTCTGAAGAAGGTTTTTATTTTCAAGCTGCACCAGCGGCTTTGTTATTGGTGGTCATCGCCATCATCCCACTCTTTTTTCTATTACGGAGGGAGTCCATTTTTAAACAATGAAACTGGAAATTGAGCAACTCAGCAAACGCTTCACAGGAAATCAATATCCTGCTGTGGATAACATAACATTCTCCATGCAAACGCATGAAATACTCTGCTTTGTTGGCCCCAGTGGCTGTGGAAAAACCACCACTTTGCGCTTGATTGCAGGCTTAGAAAGACCCGACCAGGGTATTATTCGCCTGGATCAACGAATCATCAGTGATATGCACACGTTTGTCCCACCTGAAAAACGAAACATCGGTATGGTCTTTCAGGATCATGCCTTATTTCCGCATTTATCCGTTTTTGATAATGTTGCTTTTGGATTGCAAGGTCTTAGGAAAGCAGAAAAGAAAGATCGCGTCTCAGGATTGCTGGAACTGGTAGGTGTGGAAGCATTGGCAAAACGATTCCCGCACGTCCTCAGCGGTGGTGAACGCCAACGGGTTGCCCTGGCACGTGCGTTGGCTCCCGAACCCGCCTTGCTGTTGATGGACGAACCATTTAGCAGTCTGGATGCTCATCTGCGTCTGGAAGTCCGCGAACAGATTCGCAATATTCTCAAAGCCTCTCAATCCACTGTCATTTTTGTCACCCACGATCAGGAAGAGGCACTCTTCATGGGAGACCGTCTGGCAGTATTCAATCAGGGCAAATTGGAGCAAATCGGGCTCCCTGAAACCATTTTCCATGATAGCGGTAGCCGTTTTGTGGCAGCCTTCATGGGGGACAGTGATTTCGTGCGCGGAACTTCAGTTCCTGCTGGTTTTCATACAGAATTAGGCTTACTGGAACAGCAAAATGATTATTCTCCAGGTACTGCTGTGGAAATCGCTATTCGGGCAGATGATATCGACTTTCAATTAAACCAACAGGGCAATGGAAAAATTATCAACCGTTTCTTTCGTGGTGCATTCAATTTCTATCGGGTCGAATTGGATTCGGGAGCGATCGTGCATGTGTTCAAATTACATACCGAGATTTATCAGCCAGGTGAAAGGGTATTGACGTACTTCAACGCAGGTCATCCCCTCAAGATTTTTACGCTATAAACGAACATCACCTGTCAGGATGAGGTTTTTTCTAAGACACTGGCAGTATAATCATCTTATCCATAATTGTCGGAGGTCGGTATGTCACGCCATAAACCGGGTATTTCAACGATTGTCACACATCACGCTGAAGAATCCAATGACCTGGGTGCACACGTCACCCCCATCTATCAAACCTCTGCCTTTCGTTTTCCGGATGTAGAAACAGGCGCTTCCATTTTTCAAAATCAACATCCCGGATATTATTACACCCGCATTGAAAATCCCAATCAACGCCAGGTCGTCAGCAAGATAGCAGCGCTGGAAGCCATCGATCTGCCATCTGATGTCGCCTCAGAAACAGGAACACCGCTTGATGGACATCTGTTCTCTTCCGGGATGGCGGCCGTCACAGCTGCCGTACTGGGCTGCCTGAAAAGCGGTGATAAACTGATCGCCCACCAGAATCTTTACGGGGCAACCTACTCCTTACTGCATCATCTGGCAGAAGAATACAAAATTCAGGTCATCTGGTTAAAATCTGGCGATGTCACAGAATGGGAACAGGCATTTCAGGCTCATCCGGATGCCCGGTTGGCATATGCAGAAACACCCACCAATCCAAACCTTTCCCTGGTTGATTTACAGGCGGTTGCGATTATTGCGCATCAATCCAATGCCTGGCTATTGGTCGATAACACCTTTGCCAGCCCTTACTGCCAGCGTCCTTTCAACCTGGGAGCGGATATTGTGCTGCATTCCACCACTAAATATCTTTGTGGCCACGGTACCATCATAGGTGGCGTTGTCCTGAGCAGGCATCTGGAATGGGTTAAAGAAAGACTCTGGAATCAACTCAAACTGTATGGTGGTTCTCCATCCCCCTTTGATGCCTGGCTGACCCAACTGGGTTTAAAAACCTATGAATTGAGGATGGCACGGCATTGCGAAAATGCCACTACCATCGCCCGTTGGTTGCTGGAACATCCTAAAATTGGACGGGTATTTTATCCGGGCTTACCGGAGCATCCCGGGCATGACATCGCGAAACGACAAATGCTGGCGTATGGTGGCATGCTGGCATGCGAACTTAAAGGCGGATATCAGGCAGGCATCCATTTCATGAACCATGTCAAACTTTTCGCATTGGTACCCACGCTTGGAAATGTAGATTCACTCATTCAGCACCCTGCCAGCATGAGCCATGTTAATGTGCCGCAAGCAGATCGTCTCAAAGCTGGCATCACCGATGGTCTGGTTCGGCTTTCGGTTGGTATTGAAAATGTGGAAGATTTATTGGATGATCTTTCACAGGCTTTAGAAAAAATTTAACGAAGAGGAAAAAATGGAAAAACTCATCAATCAGCCTGGTTTATTGCTCAGACCCAATGGAGAATTAGCTGTAAGAGGTTGGTCTCCCCAACCTTTATTGGATTCCAACCTGGAATATGTTAACTTCTATAAGTTGAAATTCCTGCAACCTCTACGAATGAAACGCTGGGATTATTATGGATTGACCACCAAAACTCATTACTTTTCGTTCACCGTATCCAATATTGGTTATCTCGGCATGGTGTTTGCTTATGTGATTGACTTTGAAAATAAAGTAATGCATGAAGAAACACTGGCTTTACCATTCGCAGCCGGTGTTAAGATCGCGCGCAATAGCACCGATGGGGTAACAGAATATCAGAATAAAAATGTCACACTACGTTTCACCACCGCCAATGATCAACGCAAACTCTCCATTGCCTGGCAGAATTTTCACCAGAACAAGGACTTAAACGCAGAATTAGAACTTTCTCTGCCAATCGAACATGAATCGATGAATCTGGTCATTCCGATTGAAACCCGGCGTTTTTATTTCAATCGCAAGATCAATTGCCTGCCTGCCCAAGGTTGGGTGGAATATTTGGGGCAAAAATATGAAATTACCCCTGACACAGCTCTGGGCAACCTGGATTGGGGCCGCGGTGTCTGGGCTTACGATTCTTTCTGGGTATGGGCTTCCGCCTCAGGCTTTACAACCGACCAGCAGACAATCGGATTGAACATGGGTTATGGATTTGGAGATACCAGTGCTGCATCCGAGAATGCTTTTATTCTGAACGGAAAAATTCATAAAATTAGGAAACTTGAATTTCACTATAACCCCAAGGACTTTATGCTGCCATGGTCAATGGAATCTGAAGATCAAAGACTGAAACTGACCTTTACACCATTTCTCGACCGCCCGGCTAAAACTGACATAAAAATACTGTATTCTGAAGTTCATCAAATGTTTGGAAAATACAGTGGTACATTGATCACGGATGAAGGAAAAACGATAGAAATTCAGGATCTGATCGGATTTGCAGAAGAGCATCATGCTCGCTGGTAATCAGTCATTTATCAGATAAACATCAATCTTCGAGTATCTCGAAAATGAGTTCATCTGTATCTGTATCAAGAATAGCAACACTGCGGCTCTGTTTCCAAGTACCACCTAACGCTCCCGGATTGATCAGTCTGGTTCTGCCAATTCTTTTATCCATTCTTACATGAGTATGTCCGCTATATATATAATCCAATTGTCCCTCATTGACCATTTCATCGTAATAATTTAACAGGTGACCATGGGTAACCCCAATCTTTTTTCCACCCAACTCACCTTTGTAAACGTAACCGGCAAAATTCGACTGGTTATATGCTCTTAAGAAGGCTTTGATCTCACCAGTCGTAAAATCTCCATTGCCAAATGTGTAAATGATTGGATACTCACAAAACCACTCAACAGCCTCGACGGTTGTGGCGTCACCGCAAAAAATGAGAATATCAGGTTTGTGATGCTCAAAAATTACCAACGCCTTTTGAATATTCGAATGATGATTATGTGTATCCGATAAAATACCAATTTTCATGAGTTAATCTTAACCATTTTTTCATTTTTGTTGCAGTAAATGAAAGGATCTCATTAAAAATATTAAGGTTCATTTCTAGCTTCAGCTCAACTGTCAACAAAGCGATGTTCAAAAAACAGAAACATGCCCGCATTATTTGTGACAAATTTTCAAGAAATTATTCTGATTATTCAACATGTAAAATATTTATTACAATAAATATTTTACGTAATTCAATTTTGACAAAATTGGTCTGCTTTCTAATATTGTTTTAATAAAAGAAAGTTGATATACTTGGTTTTGTTTCTCATTTAATTTTAATCTAGGAGGTGCCCATAAGTAAATTTATAAATATTTACCCGATTTTATTTTGCATTCTAATGAGGAGAGATTCATGAAAGTAAATTCAAAAATTAAATTCACCTTAGTTGTAATCCTCGGACTGGCGGTTCTGTTACTTTCCGCTTGTGCTCAGACTCCAGAAACTACTGTTGAAGAGGCTCCTGTGACGGCCCCCACCCAGGCTTGTCCAGAACCTGCCCCTTGCCCGGAACTGCCGGAAACAGTCGCCGCTCCATTTGAGGAATTGTGGAAAAACTCACCCCATGCTGACAAAGAAGCAGAAGCTTTTCGTCATTGGGATGAAGAAGATCCCATGGAAGTTCCTGTAGCCTGTGCCACATGCCATAGTTCCGGTGGTTTCCTGGACTTTGTCGGTGCAGATGGTAGTGAGATGTTTGTTGTTGATGCCAACGCACCTGTTGACACTGTTATCGAATGCCAAACCTGCCACAACGATGCCACCATGGCTTTGACGACCGTTAAGTTCCCCTCTGGGGTTGAACTCACCGGACTGGGGAGTGAAGCTGTCTGTATGACCTGCCACCAGGGGCGTGCATCCAAGGTTCAGGTTGATGACGCCGTTACATCTGCTGGTGTGGATGATGACACCGTATCTGAGAATCTAGGTTTCATTAATATTCACTATTATGCCGCAGCCGTCAGCCGCTATGGAACAGAAGTCAATGGCGGATACGAATATGATGGCATGACCTATGACACACTCTTCGAGCATGTCCCAGGTGTACAAACCTGCCAGGATTGTCACAATCCCCATTCTTTGGAATTGGAACTTGGTACCTGTGCTCAATGTCATGAAGCTAATAGTGTAGAGGATTTACGAGCCATACGCGAACCATCTTCCTTTGTAGATTACGATGGGGATGGTGATGTAGCTGAAGGCATATTCTTTGAGCTTGAAGGATTGAAAGAAATGACCTTCACAGCCATGCAGACTTATGCTGCTGAAGTTGTCAAAATGCCAATTGGTTATGATTCCCACACTTATCCCTATTTCTTCAATGATACCAATGCTGATGGCGATTTAACTGCAGACGAAGCAGTATTCCCCAATGCGTATAAATCATGGACACCTCGCCTGGTCAAAGCAGCCTATAACTTCCAGACTGTCAGCAAAGACCCCGGTGGTTATGCCCATGGTGGGAAATATTTAGTCCAGCTTTTACACGATTCTATCGCTGATCTCAATACAGTCGTGGACACTCCAGTAGACCTGAGCACCGCAGCTCGTGATGATGCCGGTCACTTTGCCAGCAACACAGAAGCCTGGCGCCATTGGGATGCCGATGGTGCTGTACCTGCCGCGTGTGCCAAATGTCACGCTGCTACTGGCTTACCACAATTCATCAAAGAAGGTGTTAATATTTCTAATGCACCGACCAGTGGATTATGGTGTGAATCCTGCCATAACACAGCTGAATGGCCTGCGGTTTATGCAATGGAAACCGTCACCTTCCCCAGTGGGGCAAAAGTTGGTTTTGCTGAAAAACCATCCGCTAACCTGTGTCTCAATTGTCACCAGGGTCGCGAGTCAACCGTCAGTGTGAATCGTGTGATTGGGACAAATGGTCCTGATGTTGTAGTAGATGGCCTCAGCTTCCGCAATGTCCACTACTTTGCAGCTGGCGCAACACTCTTTGGCACAGATGTCAAAGGTGTTTATGAATATGAAGGCAAAGAATATGCAGGCCAATTTGCACACGTAGCAGGTTTTTCCACCTGTGTCGATTGCCATGACGTGCATGGTCTCGATGTCAAAACACAAACCTGCCAGGGATGTCATCAAACTGATAATCCCGACACCATCCGCCTTAAATTAACAGAAGATTATGATGGTGATGGCGCCACCGAAGGTATCGCCGGCGAAGTGGAGACACTCATTGAGAAACTGTATGAGGCTTTGAAAGCAAAATCAGTAGAACAAGGAAATCCATTGGTCTATGAATCCCATACATATCCTTATTTCTTCAATGACACCAATGCCAATGGTGAAGCTGATCCTGATGAAGCGAATTATGGTAACGGATACAAGAGCTGGTCACCACGTTTGCTCAGAGCAGCTTATAATTTCCAATATGCCATGAAAGATCCAGGAGCTTTTGCTCATAATCCAACTTACATCTTACAAGTATTGTTTGATTCAATTGAAGATGTTGGTGGTGATGTAACTGGTCTTGTTCGTCCCTAAGTAGTTTAGCCAAAATCCCATGGGTGATTAGCCCATGGGATTTTTTAATTTCAGATCCGATCGTTCCAAAAAGCACAATCAATTTTCCGAGGTGAACATTATGAAAAAAAAGGGTAATTGGATTAAGAAAATCTTCCTCCCGCCAGCCGAAGCAAGCACAGGTATGAAGCTTTTACCTTATGGAATTATAATTTTTTTAATTATCGCAGCAGGATTGTTTTCTACAGAAGCATGGGCATATACCAATACCATCGACTTTTGTGGGACTACCTGTCATACCATGCCTCCACAATACATTACCCATCTCAATTCTGACCATGCCAGAGTCACCTGTGAGGATTGCCACCTCGGTCGTGCTGAATTAGGAACGCAGATTATTCGAAAAATTGAGTACTCCTGGCAAACAGGTTCAGCCATGGTGCTCAATAATTATGAGTATCCCATCATAGCGCGTAACATGCGTCCTGCCAGAGATGTTTGTGAGACCTGTCATTATCCCCAGGTTTTTTCTAATGACACATTAATTGACTTCAAACATTATGCTCAGGATGAAAATAATACCGAAACCACAACGTACCTGATTATGAAAACAGGCGGTGGCAGTGAGCGCGAAGGATTAGGGTTTGGTATTCATTGGCATATCGAGAATCCGGTTCTATTTTACCCGACCGATGAGCGCATGCAGGAAATCCCTTATATCCGTGTTGTTAATAAAGATGGTAGTTTTACTGAATTTGTAGATACAGAGTTGGATTTTGATGTCAGTCAAATTAAAGAAGATGAACTTGTTAATATGGATTGTATGTCCTGCCATAATCGAACTGCACATTTTATTGAGTATCCAGATCAGGCAGTGCAAAATATGTTAGCCAGAGGAGAAATCAACAAAGATATTCCCTATATCCGGAATTATGCGGTCACTGCCTTAAAAGGAAATTTTGAAACCTACGACGATGCCCGCGCAAATATTGAAAAACTTCTCCCGAATTATGAACAGAATTTCCCCATTGCATATGCAAAATATCGAGCAGATCTGGAAGCAACCATAGAAGTGCTTTGGAAATATTACCAGGAGAATGTGTTCATCGATCAGGAAATGCGTTGGGATACACATCCGGATAACAGCCAACATCTAACCTCACCAGGCTGCTTCCGTTGTCATGATGGTAAACATCTTTCAAATGAAAATGAAGCCGTGAGGTTGGAGTGCAACTTATGCCACTCAATCCCGGTCGTCTCCAGGCCTGAAGATTTCGTTACCAATATTGAAATCAGCACAGGTATCGAACCTTCATCGCACAAAGACACCAATTGG
Organism: Anaerolineaceae bacterium; assembly: GCA_019429225.1. Classification (GTDB taxonomy): domain Bacteria; phylum Chloroflexota; class Anaerolineae; order Anaerolineales; family Anaerolineaceae; genus UBA6170. Next base: position 20,007 of record JAHYJK010000014.1, on the reverse strand, counting down.
ATCACCGTTCATCACGTAGTAGTTGATAATACCTGTGAAAATTGCCATACTATGGGTGATCCGGGTGGATCCAGTAACACCTCTTTTTGTAGCAATTCTGGTTGCCATGGCCAGGCCTGGGAATATGCAGGTTTTGACGCACCACGATTACGTCAGATTCTCAGTGCATTAATCGAATCTTCACCCACACCGGAACCAATTGAAGTCCCGGTACAGGAAGGCATACCCCCCAGTTACACAAACATCTCCAATTCTTTCACAGTCTGTTTGAGTTGCCATGCTGCCGGTGGTTTAGGTGGGGTCAACCTCAGTAGTTATGAGAGCATTATGCAGGGTGGAGATAATGGCGCAATTATTATCCCCGGCGATGCAGAAAATAGTCTTCTGGTTGTGACACAACAGACCGAACCTCCTCATTTTGGTCAATTCACCAATCAACAATTGGAACAAATCATTGCCTGGATAAATGCTGGCGCACAAGAATAATTAAGTTTCGCCTCACGACGAGACTGATTTCAGAAAAATCAGTCTCGTATTTTAATTAAGATTCTCTGTTTACAAGAGTTGTGATTTTGCCGGAAAATAAGGGCATATCTTAAAATCAGCTTTTTCTATAAGTAAAAACTATATTATTCAATAGCCTAATAATCATCAAAAAGGGATATCGATCAATTGATTACAGACAGATATCATATTGTAAAAAAGGAATAACAAAGTGAAAATATTCACAACGCCCTTTTTTTCATTGGGCAATTTTGGCTGCTAATAAATGTTTTTTTTAATATATAATTAATGTTCATAATTCAAAAGAAAGTTTTTTTCACAAAATGGGATTTCCCTATCTGTCATTTGAACAAGGAGAAACACATGAAGAGAATTAATCTCCTCAACGTTGGGCGTATTCTTCTTCTCCTAACTGCCATTGTTATGTTGTTTTTAATTGTGGATTTATTGATTCCACCAGAAAAAGTGGTGGCACAATCTGAAGATGGTTCACTACCACAAATTGACACGACCTCCAATGTGTATTGCTTAAGTTGTCACGCAGAAGCGTATAATCCGGTACAGCTACCCAGTGGAGAAATTTTATATATCCAAGTAGAATTAGCTGACTTTGCTGACTCGACACATGACCGAAACCAGATTGGCTGTGTGCAATGTCATAAAGATATTTCTGGTTTTCCACACCCGATAAAAACTGCTCGAACGTTGCATGAATATCAACTTCAACGAGATACTGCCTGTGTTGAGTGTCATGAAGTACAGGCTAACCAGACAAAAGATAGCATCCATGGTTTCTTACTCAGTCAAGGTGAAATAAACGCACCTACCTGTTCAAACTGTCATGACCCACATGCCCAACCCTACATGGAAGAACTTACTAAAACTGAACATTCTGAAGTTTGCGCGAATTGCCACAATGGAATTTTTCAGGAATATGCAAACAGCGTTCACGGCGAAGCAATGATTAAGGATGACAATCAGGATGTGCCTGGTTGTATTGATTGCCATGGTGTCCATACCATGGAAGATACCAGTACAGCTGAATTTAGAAATAGCTCAGTTTATTTATGTGCTGGTTGCCATACCAACGCTTCCATTATGGACAAGTATGGTCTATCCACTCAGGTACTGGATACCTATGTTGCTGACTTTCATGGAACTACCGTAACCTTATTCGAAATCACAGAACCCGGTCAAACAACCAACAAAGCTGTTTGTTACGATTGCCATGGTATTCACAATATTCTTTCTGTCAATGATCCTAACAAAGGACTTTCTGTCAAACAGAATATGTTGGTAGCCTGCCAGAGCTGTCACCCGGATGCTACTACAAATTTCCCGGATACCTGGTTGAGCCACTACATTCCGGACAAAGATAATTATCCTATCGTTTATTATGTAACCCTCTTCTATCAAATCCTGATCCCTGGAGTACTGGGGGGTATGGCAATCTTCGTCGTAAGTGACGCTTATCGCCGGTTGCGGATGAAATTCATTAAACCCAAACCTGTTGAAGTTCCGGTGGAAGGTGAGGAGGTAATTAAACATGACTGATCATAATAAAAAATACGAACGGTTTAATGTCGCCAGACGTCTTGAACACATTTTATTGATCCTGTCATTTTCCACCCTGGCAGTCACAGGATTGATTCAAAAATATGCTCTCAATAGTGTCTCGATTGCTCTGATTAGTTTCCTGGGTGGAATTGAAATCGTTCGCATCATTCATCGTATTGCGGCGATCACATTTTTCCTGGAAGGCGTTTATCACTTCATTTTGTTGGCTTATCTCCTGTATGTAAAACGAAAAGAAGCCACCATGATTCCCGGTATCAAAGACGGATTTGATGCAATTCATGAGTTATTGCATAACATTGGACTGAGAAAAGAAGGTCCAAAAATGCCGCGCTACAATTATGCCGAAAAAATGGAGTATCTTGCCATGATCTGGGGTTATTTCCTGATGGGATTAACCGGTTTTATGCTCTGGAACCCTATATTAACAACAAGATTATTTCCTGGCGAATTTGTTCCTGCTGCAAAAGTAGCACATGGGCTCGAAGCTGTCCTGGCTGTATTGGCAATTCTTTTATGGCATTTCTATCATGTTCACATCAAAAAATGGAATTGGTCCATGTTCAAAGGATTTTTGACACACCATGAAATGGTTGAAGAACATGGCGCAGAATTAGAGAAGATTGAAATGGGAGAACCAGAACCAGAGATTGATCCGGTTGTTTACAAGAAGAGAATGAAGTTATTTACTCCAGTATCCATCGTTTTCTCTGTCTTCATGGTCGGTTTGGTTATATTCCTGGCGAATTATGAAGAAACAGCCATAACAACCGTTCCGCGGGTTTATGCTGAGGTGGACGTTTTTGTGCCCCGTACACCAACCCCATTCCCTACCCAAATTCCATCCCCGACTCCAGACATGATGGTAGCCAATAGCTGGGACGGCGGTATCGATTACCTCTTTGAACAAAAATGTGGGCTCTGTCATGGCGAATCTGGTGGATTGTCGGTCAAAACCTACAGTGGCATCATTCAAGGTGGCGACAGTGGTATGGCGGTCATTCCAGGAAGACCAGACGAAAGTCTGATTATGCAAATTCAAGCGCCTGGTAACGAACACCCTGGTCAATTTAGCGATGAAGAACTCGAACGAGTTCGGATCTGGATTGTGAATGGCGCTCGTAAGTAAATATTAATAATAGATGTTTGCGAAAGGAGTTTTTGAGAGGGATTTTCTCAAAAACTCCTTTTATTATTTCAAGTATTTACCAATCGATACGATTTTTATTTCGGATTTTTTTTCCTGATCTACGCAAATAATCTTCATCGTAATTATCAATTGCAATATGACGATGTTTGTTCTTCCGTTCATGTTTCTTCGCTGCTTCCTGCTTCTCACTATCAAACCATTGCGGGGCAGCGTTTGCAAATGTGTAAAGATCTAAGATCAATGGATCAGTCATTACAACTGCCAATAATTCCTGGCACCTGGGACAAACCGTATTTTGCCCGATTTGTAAGTCTTCATCAAAAGTAATATCCTCACCGCAAGCTGGGCAGACTGCTTTGAACATAATTAAAACTCCTGTAAATCAATACAAACAAATAACATCAAAAGAAGTAGACCTCTTAATTATTCAAATGAATACATGATTAACCAGTAATTAGAAGCTCTTGTATTATGCAATAATTTGATTCCTTTTTTGTTCGATGAAAAATCTTTCTGAAAATTTGATGATGATCCATTTTAAAACAAATTGATTCTACAACAAGCTTGTCCGGGAAGCAAGATTTACAAGGATTTTTTGTAAAATTTATAGACCTTGATGTGAGGGGTTTAGTCATTTATGCTTTATGTCCTAATTGTCACCCAGATATCAGGTTAGTAAAACATATTGCAGGTAAAAAAACCTCTCTCCTGGTTGTTCAATGCTATTAATCATTATCAAGCTTACCCACATTGAACTGGATTTTTACTGAAGTGAACATTGACGAAGTAGAGGAATCTGAACCAGACTATAGCCATGATTGAGTTCATAAAAATTGATGACCACAATTTTTAATTAAGTGTGATAATAAACAAAAAACGAAAAAAGGATTGGTGAATTAACGAGAGAAATGAAAAAATTAAAGGTTGCCTTGCTGGCTAACGCCAAAGAAAATGCACCAATATTTGAAGAATTCTCAGAGGATCAGTGGGATGATCTGGATTCCACAAAAACCATTTCAGCAATTGTAGAGGCAATAAAAACCGGGGGACATGAGTGTGAATTCTTGGAAGGAAACCTAACACTGTTTGATTCATTGAGGAAATATCAACCGGATATCTGTTTCAATATTTGCGAAGGTCATTTTGGGGATGGGCGCGAAGCTCAGGTACCCGCCATTTTAGAAATGATGCGAATTCCATATACAGGTTCCAAGGTAATGACGCTGGCACTAACCCTGGATAAGCCCATGACCAAACGGATTTTCCATTGGCATGAATTACCAACACCTGAATTTCAAGTCTTTGAACGCGTGGATGAACCCCTCAATGACGATTTAAAGTTTCCCTTATTTGTAAAACCAAGCCGTGAAGGCACCGGCATGGGAGTCAGTGGAAAATCTATCGTAAAGGATGAACACGAATTAAGAGAGCAGATCTCAGAAATCTTCAAACGATATAAACAACCAGCATTGGCAGAACGCTACATCGAAGGACGTGAAGTAACCGTCGGCCTGGTAGGGAACCTGGTTGGCCCGGCTGCTCGTCGCCTCCCCCATGATGAAAATTTACCGCGTATCCAGAAAGGATTGCACTTTTTTCCTCCCATGGAAGTGGATCTGGAACCTTTCAAAGATACCGATATCGTTTATAGCAATCGATTAAAGGTTGACCTGGCTGATCAACTCAATTATGTCTGTCCTGCTCCCCTGGATTCAGAAATGATCGATGATCTCAATTGGTACGCTGCAGCCGTCTTTCGGGTCACCGGTGCACTGGATGTTTCCCGTGTTGATTTTCGGTTGGATGCCAGCGATAACTGGAAACCTTATATTCTGGAAATTAACCCCTTGCCCGGTCTTTCCCCGGGTATCTCAGATATAGTCATCGAAGCAGCTGCAGAAGGTATCGAACATCATGAATTGGTAAACATGATTCTGGATACAGCTTTACGCCGTTATGGCATAGAAAGACCAGCTCGTATTAACTATTAAAAAATAAAATCCATTCATTTGAGAAAGCAGAAAAAATTCTAATTCTCTCTGCCTTTTTTTATGGATGCTTTTCTGCAAATTGAGTTCGGTAAAGATGGGCATAGATTCCATCTACAGCAATCAATTCAGCATGTGTCCCGGATTCCACAATCTTGCCACGATCAATTACCAGGATCTGATCAGCCGCCAAAATCGTACTCAAGCGATGTGCAATCACAACACTGGTTCTACCAGCCATGACGCGCTTTAAAGCGTCCTGGATCAGGGCTTCTGATTCGCTATCCAGGTGACTGGTAGCTTCATCCAGCACCAGAATGCGTGGATCTTTGAGAATCACCCGAGCTAATGCAATCCGTTGCTTTTCTCCACCACTCAGCCGATAGCCACGTTCGCCAACAATGGTGTCATAACCATTCGGAAGACCCATTATAAAATCATGGATATTTGCAGCTTTGGCTGCTTTTTCTAAATCTTCCTGGCTGGCATCCAGATGAGCATAACTCAAATTGGTGCGAATGGTGTCATGGAACAGATATGTCTCCTGTGTGACCATGCCAATTTGATCACTTAATGAATCCAGGGTAACATCTCTCACATCGATCCCATCAATCATAACCCGGCCTTCATTCGGATCGTACAACCGCGGTATTAAGTAAGTCAGTGTGGTCTTTCCTGCGCCTGAAGGCCCAACCAATGCCACCAATTGACCGGGGTTCGCCTGAAAGGAGATATCCTCCAGAGCAGTAACCCGCGCCTGTGATGCTGCCTTTTCCTCATCCGATTTTTGTTCATCTTTTTCCTGGTCAGATAAAACCGCATCCACCTGATCGACCCTGCCAAATCGGCGCACATCGCTTAAACCACCAGAATGATCATCATAGCGGAAACAGACCTGGTCAAATGTCAATTGCCCATGGATTTCCTTCAGGACAATTGCGTTTTCTTTTTCAGGGATATCTCTCGGCATATCGATCACCTCAAACACGCGTTCAAAACTGACCATCGAGGTCGCGAATTCTACCGGTGCATTGGCCAGTCCTTCTAAAGAGGAGTACAAACTCGTCAGATATGCTCCAAAGGCGACAATGGTTCCAATCGTCAATGCATCTTTAATCACCAGGTATCCACCTAAACCATATACCAACGCTGAACCGATCGCGCTCACCAATCCAATGATCACGAAAAAGGAAACACCAATCACTGCCCGGCGTACGCCAACATCACGCACCTGCCCGGCTCGTTGTTCAAACCGTTTCACCTCGGTTTTTTGTCTTCCGAAAAGCTTGACCAGGATGGCTCCCCCAATATTCAGGGTTTCGTTCATCATCGCATTCATGCGCGCATTCAGATCCATCGCCTGATGCGCAATTTCTCTCAAAACATTCGCCAGGCGTTTTGTCACTACCAGGAATATCGGCATAATGATGACACTGACCAATGTCAATCGCCATTCCAACGTAAATAAAACGATCAAAATCGCTACCGCCTGAATCACATTCGTAACCAGGCTGACAATGGTATTGCTGATGGCATTTTGTGCACCAATAACATCATTGTTCAAGCGGCTGATCAACTCTCCTAAACGCGTGTGCTTGAAGAAATGCAAACTCATTCGTTGTAAGCGTTCATATAAAGCCACCCGCAGGTCAAAAATGACACCTTCACCAACACTGGCATTTAACCGCCGTTGAATAATTCGTAACCCACCGCTCAAAATTGGCACAATTAATAATGCTCCTGCTAATAGGAGCAGGTTATTAAGGTTCTTATCCGGTAGTGTTCGATCGATTAATTCGCGTAGAATCAAAGGAGAGATCAGCCCCAACGCTGAAGTTAACAGGATTAATACCAACATCCAGATGATCTGCATGCGGTATGGTTTCGCATAATCGAGGACTCTCTTCAATAGTGTTTTAGATACTTTTGGGGTCTCATTAGATGCTTGAACAAATTGTGACCATTTCTGATGTCCCATCCCCATATGGTTGTCCTCCTTAGAAGCTTTACGATGCTTTTGATTTTTTTTATTCCCCTGAAATTTCCACAGGCTTTCAAATTGTGTCTTGATTATACTTTGCTTTTTTGGGAGATCTGTAGAAGGAAATTTTTTATCAATCATTCATCAATCAATGACTAAATTTTTTTTGGAAGTTTCTACCTTTCTTTCATAACACATTTCATAAATTAGTAGATATTTTTGGCATTGATCATTGCCCAGATTGATTAAATAATTCAATATAGATTGAATTTTTTGAGGGATAGCTGAAAATTACATCAAAGAAGCCAAGTATGATATGCCGGTGGGACATCTTTTGCTGAAATCGTTTTGGGTAAATGAGGTAATATTTCAGATGATGATGCTTGCATACAATCTGTTTTTGCTGTTCAAGTTTGATTCTCTCCACATCTCAGAATACAGGCAGCAAATTAAGACATTCCGTTTGATCTGTTTTTCTGGCAGCTAAGATTATCAGAACAACACGCTATGTGGTCATGACGCTCTCGATAAAATATCCATATCAAGATGTGTATAAAAAAACTGCTTGTCCTAAGAAGGTGGTATCGAGTATTCAGTATTGGTTCCAATGAGTTGGATGAGGTGTGTTTACTAGGCCTAATATTCTGAATCACAAGAAATAAAGAGTAAATTCAAGGCATAGAGGTGCAGAAAATGCTATACTATAGACAATATTTCCTTGATTCTTTGCCAATTAGGAAAAATTGATAGTGATTTTATGTTTACGTGGAATTCAGGATGTATATTAGTATGCTGATCATTTTGACTTCGCTACCTTTTTCTGTTTATGCTGCTTTCGCTCATGACGCTAGTGAAGCACGAGATTAATCGCGTCTTCTCACGGAGCTCCCATGGAATTTGACACCCAATTATGTTTCCCAGGTCTTTGGTTTTTTGTAACCTTATGAATAACCCGCTACGCATCTCCTCCTCCTTCCTCGGAATCTATGCCGGATTAATTGCCATCCAGCACGGCATTTTTGAGATTTCGCAGGGTGACCACGCCACTGGAGGACTGATGTTCAATGCCATCGGCCCGCCCTGCCAGCCGGAAATGGTCTGGCATGCATGCTTCCCGGCTATGTCGTTGATTCCGAATCTGTTCATCACCGGCATCGCCGCTGTTATGGTCGGGTTGTTGTTGGTTGTATGGGCGGCTGCATTTGCCTGGCGTGCGAATGGTGCACTAATGCTCGGGGGTTTATCTCTGCTGGCACTTTTGGTTGGCGGCGGATTCGTGCCGGTCTTTATTGGATTGGTGGCTGCTTTCATGTCCAGCCGCATTAAAACGCCAGTAAAGCCGGGTGGATTGGGCTGGCGATTTGTCTCCGGGTTGTGGCCCTGGCCTTTGGTGTTGATGGCGTTCTGGCTGCCGGGCAGTTGGCTCTTGGGACATTTCTTCAATACGGCCATGCTGTCGGCGGGCGGGTTGTTATTTCTCATCTTTGACATTAGCCTTCCAATTCTATCTGCGGTATCCGCTGTTGGGCGAACTAAACGATAAAAGAAACGTGATGATTACTAAAACTTCATCTTCTGGATATTTTCACAATGGCCTGCCATACAATCGGGCGGGTCATGGTTCCAAACCTTTGGTGATTTTCCAGGGACTGATGTTTGAGAACAAACCTCAATCCGGAATGACCTTTGGTTAAAACTTTCTGGAAAAAGACTATACCCTCTATGCTGTCTTGCGTAAACCGGGAATATAGTAAGTTTATTCTCTTTTTGAATACCGCGCAGATTGCTGCGTCGGTTCGATGCTTGAAGAAGTGACAGATGCTCTTGCGATTCCGTAATACTGCGTGAGTTTGCTCCACGGATAGGAATCGCAAAGCCACCGAAATTTATTGTACAGACATCAGCAGATTATTGCCCTCCGATGGTAATACCAACGTATACAACCACGTCTTTAGGTAGGTTTTGCTTACAATGAACCTTCTTTTTGAGGCGCTGCTGGAATACCTAGCACTTCCAACGATCGAAATCAAACAACCCTCAGCGAGATTATTAGAGACCGTTGATCGGTGCCTGGATCTGGCAGATTACTAAATTTTGAGGGAATTTATCACACACAAAATATTTCTGCAGGAATTGGTGAATATTCTTTTGACCGGAGTGCACTGCAATTGTGAATTATCCGACCTGACCGGTATGGCTATTAATTTAATCTCTCATCATCTGAAAATGCTGCAAGAGCAGGACTGGTGAAATCCATACGAGGAGATACGGATGCCAGCTGGATTTACTATTCAGTAAAAGAAGGGAAAATTACATCTGCGCCGATTGGATTATAGCTCTCATTTATAAAAAATCATATTCAATATAATGAATATAATATATAATAGTGATATCGGACACTGTAAGAAAAATGGATTAATTTATATAATCTGCGTCAAGGATTCAAAAATGAGAGCCAATAAATTATCATTAAATTTTGAGAACCAGGAAGCAAACCTGTTAAAGCTTCTGGCACATCCAGTACGCATCGCCATCTTAAAAATTCTTCGCCCGGGAGAAGCCTGTGTCTGCCACATGGAAGCAACTCTGGGATATCGACAGGCGTACCTTTCCCAACAGTTGGCTGTATTGCGGGAAGCTGGCATAATCACCGATCGTCGTGATGGATGGAATGTTTTTTATCAAATCCAGGATCATCAAGTATTTGACGTTCTGGATATCAGCGCAAAATTCTTAAAATCGGGCAAAAGTGAAATCCCCATCAAACCGTTCAATTGTCCCTGCCCGAAATGTAGTACCGACCAAAATAAGCGGTCATGTAGCAACCAAACTGAAAAGGAGAAGTCAAATGATAACGATTAAGATTTTAGGGGGCGGCTGTGCAAACTGCAAAAGACTCGAAGCGCAAACCCGAAAAGTTGTTGAGAAGTTAGAAATTGATGCTGAGTTTATTAAAGTCACCGACCATAACCAGATCATGGAATACCCCATTCTAGCCACGCCAGGTCTGGTAATTAACGAGAAGGTTCTTAGCAGTGGACGAATTCCAAGTGAAATTGAGATTGAAAGTTGGTTAAAAGCACCCTAGTCAATAAATGGTGGAGAAATCCACCATATTTTTTGAGACAATAATATTCAAAATATTGAATATATAGACATATTTGGACAAAAACTATGGAAACTATATTATCAACGATTGGGACATTTTTAACCGCAGGATGGTTGAGTCTGCTGGATTATCTGGCAGCACATGTATTACTCTGTCTGGTGCCTGCCTTTATCATTGCGGGATTCATGAGCGCTATGATTCCCAAAGAAACCATAACCCGCTTTTTAGGCCCTAAAGCCAGCAAATGGGTTAGTTATCCAGCCGCTTCAATTGGTGGATTCGTATTGGCAGTCTGTTCCTGTACCATATTGCCATTGTTTGCCGGTATCTGGAAACGCGGGGCTGGGTTAGGACCGGCCATCACATTCCTTTTCGTTGGTCCAGCCATTAATATCCTGGCAATCACTTATACCGGGGCAGCCATTGGATTTGACATCGCTATGGCTCGTCTCATTCTATCGATCACATTCGGGATTGTTATCGGATTAATCATGGCCTGGATCTTCCGTAAAGAAGAGACCGAACGTGTAACGGAAATGCAAAAAAACGGTGTTTTTGATCAGACAGCAAAAGTCAAACCAGCCATTTGGTGGCTTTTCATTTTATTGGTATTAACCCTGATTGTAGGCACATTGCAAATTCCATTACTCACCGATGTCTACTTTGATGTAGGCTTGCGCATCAATCCGGAAAGTAATTTAATCAGTGCGCTGAATGCATCTAATTTATCCGTTCAAGGTGCGCTCTTGATCTTGATGTTGATCATTATTGGACTTCTGGCATGGAAAGGTTTTGAAAACATCTTTGATGGTTACAATCGTTGGACTTATGCCGCTTTTGTTGCGATTGGACTCACAATATTGATTGCAGCTCCTCTGGTTACTGTCTCCAGCAATTCTATTGGTATCAATGGTCGTTTTTTCGGTGAGGTAATTCTTCTGATCTTGATCGGGGTAGTTGCCAGCCTTAAATTTGATAAAGATGAGTTGGCAGGTTGGATTTGGGAAACCTGGAAATTTGTCAAACAAATCTTCCCCATCCTGATTGTGGGTGTTTTTCTGGCAGGCATCGCCAGGGTGATTATTCCAGAAGCCTGGATTCAAACCCTGGCAGGTAGCAATACCCTCCTGGCAAATTTTGTGGGTGTTATTTTCGGAGTCTTCATGTATTTTCCTACCCTGGTGGAAGTTCCAGTCGCAAAAATGTTCCTGGATTTAGGCATGGCTCGGGGGCCATTGTTGGCTTACTTGCTCTCAGATCCAGAGTTATCGATCCAATCGATTTTGGTTTTGACTGGCATTATGGGTAAAAAGAAGACATCCATTTATGTTGTCCTGGTTGCGATCCTGAGCACCCTCGCTGGCTATTTATTTGGTGTTGCATTAACGCTTTTTTGAGAGTTTTGAATTCAATATGTTTAGTATCTACCTGTTACACCAACCTTGCCAGAGGGTTTGCAATCTGGCTTCCAGACGATCTCCAAGGGCATCTCCTCGCGCAGTGGTGACATCGTCCTCATTTTCAAAAACCACATATGGCACTTTGACACCCTGAATGGTTATGTATGCCGGATCGTCACGCACCAAATCGTGCCAATCTACTTCCTTGTACATCCGCTCTAACTTCGCATCCGGTAAACCATGTTCCAATATACTATCCGGTTTATCAGGGTTAAATCTTGCCCGATTTTTACGTAAAGATTCGCTAAACGATACGTCCAGATACAGAATTGCCATTCGTTCAACAACATCTTTGGATAAATGCTGGTATGCCTCACGATAACCACCATGTTCGCTACCACGTGAAAATTCAAAAATTGTAGTATATGTCTGATGGTAATCAGGAATTCGAGCCACCTTTTTCTGATATTCAAAACACATTCGTCGAATTAACAAATGCCAGAGATGGTCGCCTTTGAAGTAACCTTGCTCATCACTGTGTATCCTGGGTAGCCCCATTTTTTGTAAAATATCATCTTCTTCAAACCAGGTCCACAACATCGGAAAATCATCAATTTCCTCAAAATCAGCAATCTTGAACCGTTTTTGACGTTCTTCGATGGAACAGCGTTTCAAATAATCAATTACTTCACTTTTTCCAGCAGCTGGACGGGCATTCAAAACCAGAATATCAAAGGTAGATTTCTTTTCCATTTTTTTCCTTTAAGGCATACAATAATACTTATTCAAGTTCTAACATCTAAATTCTCTCTGTTGTGTTTTATTTTATATCATTTTAATTTCTTTGAAACCTGGCATCAAAGAGGCAATATGCGCATCAAGATAGTAACCGACAGTGTCTGCGATATACCTGATGAAATCATTCAACAATATGACATCAAAGTAGTGCCATCTTACATCAACATCGGCAATCAGAGCTATCTGGATGGGGTGGAAATGACGCGAAAACAATTTTATGACAGTCTGGATGGCTTTCCTCAACATCCCAAAACTGCTGCGCCTGGACCGGAAACGTATGCCAGAGTTTATGCACAGGCAGCAGATGATGGATTTGATCATGTGCTTTCCATTCACGTTGCCAGCAATCTCAGCACGATTTACAATTCCACTATTAAAGCTGCCAGCGAGGTAAAAATACCAGTGACCATTCATGATTCGCAACAACTAACCCTTGGTGCTGGATTACAGGTGATTACTGCCTGTAAAATGGCTGAAAATGGTGCTACTGTGAAAGAAATAATAGAAGTGGTTACCGATCTGGGAAAGCGAACTTATGTGTACGCATTGTTAGATACATTAAAATTCCTGCATCTCAGTGGCAGGATTAATCTTGCCATGCGGGGCATTGGTTCTTTGTTACGTATCAAACCATTAATGACATTTCATGCCGGAAATCCAATTTTTGAAAAAGTCAGAACCCAAGGAAAAGCAATCGATCGCATGTTAACCTATGTACGCAATTTAGGACCTTTGGAGCATGTGTCAGTTGTACACACACAGGCATTGGGAGCAGCCAAATGGCTATACCAGAAAGCCTATTCTCTGATCCCTGAAAATAACCAGCCAATTTATCAGATGGTTACCCCGGCGGTTGGGGCACATGTTGGTCCAAATGGGATAGGGCTGATTTGCGTAACCAGCTAAACCTGCCATAATAAGTTGGATGGCTCTTGCTCTGGTTTTACCTGCAACCTTTCTTTCAAAAAGGTATTTCGTAAGGCAATTTTATTGTTGCGCACTGCCATTCCAATCGATTTTTTGTCCCCCACCATCACCACCAGCTTTCTGGCGCGGGTCACAGCTGTATAAAGCAGATTGCGCTGTAACATCATATAATGCTGCATCAGTAAAGGAATGACCACCACAGGGAACTCAGATCCCTGAGATTTGTGAATGCTGATGGCATAAGCATGCACCAACTCGTCTAATTGGACTGTCTCGCAGGGCACCAAGCGTTCTTCAAAGTTGACCATCACAATATGATTTTCTGTGTCAATACTGGCGATCATTCCCAGATCCCCATTAAAAATCTGGCGATCGTAATCATTGCGGATTTGCATCACCCGATCACCCACCCTGAAAACTCTTGATCCATGCCTTACTGCCGCTTTTCGTGGATCTTCCGGATTGAGGGCATTTTGTAATCTTTCATTCAATTCGGTCACCCCGCTGGCTCCGCGATGCATGGGTGTCAGCACCTGGATATCCCGGATCGGGTCAAATCCAAATTTATTCGGCACCCGCTGACTGACCAGATCGACTACCCAATCAGCTGCTTTGATGGCATCCGTCTCAGGGAATAAAAAGAAATCTGTCGAGTCTTTTGGATATAATGGCATTTCACCATTATTGATGCGGTGTGCGTTCACGATAATGTAACTATCTTCCGCCTGCCGAAAAATCGTATCCAGACGAATCACGGGAATCACATGGCTCTCAATCAAATCCCGCAACACATTGCCCGCGCCAACGGAAGGCAACTGATCCATATCACCCACGAGCAGGATATGCGAACCCACTTCCACAGCATTAAGCAGATGATTCATCAGCAAGATGTCCACCATGGATGTTTCATCGATGATGATCAGATCAGCATCCAGTGGATTCTCACGATCCCTGGCAAAATTAACACCTTCCGAGGGAGTAAACTCCAATAAGCGGTGGATGGTTTTGGCCTGTAATCCAGTCGTTTCACTTAATCGTTTGGCTGCCCTGCCAGTAGGAGCTGCCAACAAAACAGATGCATGCCTTTCTTTCATAAGTTGGATGATAGATCCGGTAATGGTGCTTTTTCCGGTACCTGGACCCCCTGTAAGGACACTTACCTTTTCGGTTAATGCAGTCTGGATGGCCAGTTTCTGCTGCGTGGTCAATTGAATCTGACCGGTTCGATCCAGAACCGAAAAAGCTAACTGCCAGTTCACTTTTTGGAATGTTCCCAACCGATCCAGACTACTTTGCATGATCCGTAAAATTTTATTGGCCACCCCTTTCTCAGCATGATAAAACGGTGGCAGGTATAGCACTTCTTTATCCGCGATAATGGCTTCCTGTGCAATCAGGGTTTTGATTTGAGCTGAACATAGTTCTTTTGGCAGATCCAGTAAGGGAACCGACACGGCCAGAAGTTGATCCTGGGTGGCAAAACAATGCCCTTCATTACTAAGATTCCCCAGGGCATACAACAATCCGGTTTGAATCCTTTCCGGTGAATCCATGGCCAGACCCAATTTTTGTGCAATCTGGTCAGCAGTTTTGAAACCAACTCCAAAAATATCGCGTGCTAATTGATAAGGAGTCTCCCGCACCACCTGAATCGATTTTTCACCATATTGCTTATAAATCTTGACAGCCAGGCTGGCACTGACACCATTGCTTTGTAGAAACAACATTACTTCCTTAATCTGTTGTTGTTCAATCCAGGCTTTGCCAATCAGGTCCGTTTTAGAAGGTCCAATACCAGGCACTTCCAAAATTTTCTGTGGGGTTTTATCCAGCACATCCAGTGTTTTTAGCCCAAAAAAATCTACAATTTTACTGGCTGTCACCGGACCCACCCCTTTGATCAACCCGCTGCCCAGATACTTGCGAATACCTTCCAACGTGGCCGGATACCGCACCTGATAGGACTTCACTTCAAATTGACGTCCATATTGATGATGATTGGTCCAGATTCCGGTTAATACCAGCGATTCCCCCACCTGCACACCTGCCAATGCTCCCACAACTGTGACGGGTTGGATTTTTCCTTTGGGAAGAATTTTCGCAATGGTGTAACCATTTTCATCATTCTGAAATGTAATTCTTTCCAGCACACCTTCCAGGGTTTGCTTTAAAAGTGAGTCGGCGTTATTTTCTGGTGTCATGGTTTGATCTTACCAAAGAATATTAAGAGCGGAAAGGAAACGGATCAGATTTACAAATAATCATTTTCAACATAGTGTTTATTTATCCTATACATTTTTGTTTAGGATAAATAAACACTATCATTCTCCACCCTGAATCAATAAATCCCGTATTCCTGGCCGGATTAACCGCATGGTCAATTCCCCCATTTCTTTCGGTGTGTGTGGCATATCCATTTGTAACCACCGGATACTCATCGCATATACACTACCGGCAATACTGGCGATAACATAATCCCAGATTATACCTTCCATGGACGGGTATGGTGCCTGATCCAAAGATTGCTTGATGACATCATAACAATACTTGTGCAACTTATTCATAACCAGATTTGAAACTTCCGAATCAATTAGTGACCGCAAGAACACCGCCTGGTCAGCAATTTGATCAAAAAATTTCACCGCAATTTTCCCCTGTATGATCGAATCCAGAAAGGGTTGCATGTCTATCATAAAATTTTTATACATTGAATCCAGATAATCTTCTAAAACTTCTTCCTTATTGCGGTAATGCAAATAAAAAGTGGGGCGGGATACCTGCGCCTGATCGGTTATCTCTGCAATTGATATCCTCGTAAATGGTTTTTCCAGCATCAGAGACAATAACGCTTCCTGCAGCCACTTGCGGGTACGCCTGACCCTTAAATCTGTGGAGTCTTTTGTTGACATTTCAATCCTTTCTGTCAATTTATTTACAGATCAAAAAATCTCATTAGGAGAACATGATTGACATAACGATCAGAAAACTTTAGGATATTTATACATAATAACGCTTCATTTGTAAAATAAAAGACAGAAGTAAATTTAATGATGGTAACCAATAAATCCAGCTATATTGAACTTAAGAATGTAACCAAAACGTACTTTTCCCCTGCTGGAAATGTGAACGCCTTAAATCACGTAAATATGAGCATAAAACAGGGCTCATTTGTGGGTGTGATTGGCAAGTCCGGTGCGGGAAAATCCACTCTGGTGAATGTTCTGACCGGTGTGGATCGCCTGACAGAAGGTGAACTCTGGATTGATGGTTTTCCTCTCCATCAGACCAACCAGGAGAAAATGACCCATTGGCGTGGTAAGACCATGGGGGTTGTCTTTCAATCTTTCGAATTATTGAACCAGGTTAGCATTCTGGATAATGTCCTGCTGCCAATGGATTTGTGTGGTGATTATTCACGAACGAACAGTGCAAGAATAGCTATGCAGATCTTAACCAGGCTCGAAATTGCCGAACATGCCCAAAAATCTCCAGCTTCGATTTCCGGGGGGCAACGCCAACGGGTAGCCATCGCACGCGCATTAATCAATGACCCGCAAATTATTGTGGCGGACGAACCTACCGGATCATTAGATTCCCAGACCAGCCTGGTCATCTTCAAAATATTTAAACAGATTGTTAAATCCGGAAAAACAGTGGTGATGGTCACTCACGATCAACAGCTATTACCATTGTTTGATCACCTCTTTTTATTAGTGGATGGCGTCATCAGAAAAGAAGCAAAAAGGGGGAAACATGCCTGATTCGAATCAATTTCCTCCATTTATTAAGATATTGAATTTAAGCAAAATTTTTCAAGCAGCATCCATGCAGTTTGTAGCATTGAGCGATATAAGCATTGCTTTTCACCAACATGAATTTACTGCTGTGGTCGGTAGATCTGGCAGTGGAAAATCCACACTTATGAATATGATCACCGGTATTGACAAACCAACTTCCGGAAAAGTCATTGTTAATGGAATCGAGATTCACACAATGAGAGAAACGGCCATGTCCAAATGGCGCGGTGAAAACCTGGGGATTGTATTCCAGTTTTACCAACTAATTCCTGTTTTATCTCTCGTGGAAAATGTCATGCTTCCCATGCAGATTGCAGGTAAATTTTCCCAATCCGAACGGTTAGATCGGGCACACGATTTGTTAAGCCAGGTTGGCTTACAAAATTATGCACATAAAAGACCCTATTTGGTTTCTGGTGGTCAACAGCAAAGTACGGCCATTGCCAGGGCATTGGCAAATGATCCACCGATCCTGATTGCAGATGAACCAACCGGAAATCTGAGTTCGGGGGAAGCAGAAAAAATATTCAACATTTTCCAGACACTGTCCTCTTCTGGGAAAACAATCATCATGGTAACCCATGACGAAGACCTGGCAAAACGCGCAAGAAGGGTTCTGAAACTGGTTGATGGCAGAATTGTCAGCGAAAAACGGCGATCGTTACCATCTGTTGGGAATGCAGAGGCGAAACCATGAGACCGCGCTGGAAGAAAGTGATTGCCGATTTTTGGGAAAATAAAGCACGGTCATTGTTGATCATAGCGTCCATTTCGATCGGAATTTTCTCTGTCGGCGTGGTCGGGGTTGGATACTTTGTCATTCCGGATAGTATGGTCACAACCTATCTCTCCACCAATCCAGCCAATATTCAAATCCAAACCGAACCCTTTGATGAAGATTTGGTGAAGACCATT
Organism: Anaerolineaceae bacterium; assembly: GCA_019429225.1. Taxonomy (GTDB): domain Bacteria; phylum Chloroflexota; class Anaerolineae; order Anaerolineales; family Anaerolineaceae; genus UBA6170. The sequence continues at coordinate 1,863 of JAHYJK010000014.1, read as the reverse complement.
CAACGGATTGATCGGGTTAAAGATGTTATTGGCAGGACCAACATTTCTGCAAAAGTGAAAAATCCTGAAAGTGGTAATTGGATGACCTTGAGCTTAATTGCCATGGATGATTTATCCAATCAGCGCATAAAAATTCTTACCCCATCAAGTGGAAAAACCTATCCGGACTTTAAAGAAATTCTGATCACAGAAAGTTCCCTGGAGTCATTGCCAGTTGGGCCAGGCGCAACCATTTTGATTAAACTGAATGATGGTACGCAAAAGGAAATAAAAGTTGCCGGAACCGTTTTTGATTATAGCTCCGATCTGGCCATCACTTTCAATGAACGCATAGGGTTCATCACACTTGAAAGCCTGGAATATTTGTATCAACCAAAAAAATATAATAATCTTGCACTTACCGTTACGGGTGATCAAAACGATCTTGAAAATATCGAAGAAGTAGCCAGACAGGTCAGTGAAGAAATTGAAAATAGTGGGCGTAGGATTTTCAATCAATCAGTCAGACTTTCTACCGATCAACCATTTACCAACTACATCAACGCCATTTCGGTGATTATTGGATTTATAGGTATATTCATTCTGATTTTAAGTAGTGCCTTGATTATTAACACGATGAATGCGCTTATGGCACAACACATTCGTCAGATTGGAGTCATTAAACTGGTAGGAGGACAACGTAACCAGATCATTGGAATGTATCTGGCTTTGGTGATTTTCTTCAGCCTAATCTCATTAATGATCGCGATTCCTGCCAGTGCCTACGTTGGCAGAATCCTGTGTGCCAACATCCTGCCTGTGCTGAATGGCAGATTATTAACGCCAGACTTATTCATCTATCTTCCAAAAGTCATCATCATTCAGGCAATTGTCACGTTAATCATTCCAGTTATGGCTGCAATAAAACCAATTGTCCAGGGAGCCAGCATTCCCATCCATAAAGCCCTGACAGCAAAACTTATTAATCATGCCACAAAGCCAGGCAAATTTGATCTCTGGTTAGACAACATTCGCAGTAAAGACGGCATCATCACCCTCGGTATTCGTAACACCTTCCGCCAAAAAGGCCGCCTGCTGCTAACGATCTTCACATTATCTCTGGGTTGTGCAATTTTTATCTCTGTTTTTAATGTGGAATTATCGCTTGAGAAACAAATTGAGCGAGTCCTCCAATATAACCAGGCTGACCTTTTCCTCAATATGGATCGTAACTATCTAATCGAGGAGATAAATTATCAAATTCAAAAAGTACCTGGGGTTGTTAAATCAGAAGCCTGGATGGCAACTACGGCATTGTTAAAAACCACCACTACCACTGAAAATGTCTTACTGGTGGGTCCACCACAGAATAGTACTTTGGTAAAACAGGTCGTGAATATTGGACGATGGATACAACCAGATGAGCAATATTCCCTTGTGGTAAATGATGCCTTCTGGAACAACTATCCCGATCTAAAACCCGGCGATCAAATCGCCCTGGATATCAACGGAAATGAAGAGTATTGGACCGTGACAGGCATCTTCCATTACACCGGGTTGGATCAAAAATATGCATTTACTGCCCACGACAACCTGGCAAAAATCCTGAACTCACCATCGCATGCCATATCTTATCGGGTTGTAACCCAAGAGCATGACCTGGCATATCAAATCAAGATCGCAAACATGATTGATGAGCATCTGACTACATCTGGTTACAGAGTAGATTCGATCATAGCTCGTGAAGAAATTACGAAACAGGGACTCGAGAAAATTGAGGTTTTGATTTACCTGCTATTGTTTCTCTCTGTTCTGACAGGTATCGTGGGAGGGATTGGATTGAGTGGAACATTGAGTTTGAATGTTAGATCGGAAGAGCACACG